>CADEDT010000183.1 GCA_902826145.1 uncultured Caulobacteraceae bacterium | reverse complement strand
GAGGGGACCTTATGCGCATCGTCTTGGCCAGCTTGGCCTTTATCGCTTTTGCCGGCCCAGTCATGGCGCAGGAACCGGCGCAGCCGGTCGAAACGACGCCGGACGTGCTGAGCCAGCTCTATCAATGCCGCGACATCGCTGACGAGGCGCAACGTTTGGCTTGCTATGACGGCGCTGTGGGCCGCGTACGCCAAGCGCAGGATACCGGCAATCTCGTTGCCATCGATCGTGGGCAGGCGCGCGAAATGGATCGCGAGTCGTTCGGCTTCTCGCTACCGAGCCTGTCGCGGATGTTTAGCGGTGGCAGCAACAACAATCAGTCCGCAAGCACACCCCGCTTTGAGCGCGTTGAAGAGATCCAAATGGAGATCGCGTCGGTCACGCATCAGCGCAACGGACCTTCGACCTTCAGAATGACCAACGGCCAAACCTGGGTGCAGATCGACGATGAAGTTGCCCGCAACGTTCGCCAAGGTGGCTCGGTGACGGTACGGCGCGCGTCGCTTAGCAGCTACCTGATGTCGGTCGCGGCTGGCGGTCCGGCGATACGCGTTCGCCGCGCCCAATAGCGCCGCTAGCGCTCTTTTGGATCAAGTGCGTCGCGCAGGCCGTCGCCGAGGAAGTTGAGCGCCAGCAGCGTGATCAACATGGTCGCTGCTGGCGCGACCAGCATCCAGGGTGCGTTGATCATCTGGCGCGAACCGTCGGAGATCAGCCGCCCGAGCGATGTCAGCGGCTCCTGCACGCCTAGGCCGATAAACGAGAGGAAACTCTCGGCCAGGATGATCACCGGGACGTTCAACGTTGCGAACACGACCACGGGCCCGAGCACATTCGGAACGATGTGACGGAATACGATCTGCATCGGCCGCGCGCCCGACGCGCGCGCCGCTTCAACGAATTCCTTCTTTCGCAGCGCGATCGTTTGCCCTCGCACGATCCGCGACATCGTCAGCCATTCCACCGCGCCGATAGCGCAGAACACCAGAATAAGCTTGAGGCCCGGGTCTGGCACGGTGACGACCGTCATCAGCACGATGACAAAAAACACGAACGGGATCGAATAGAGCACGTCGACAAAGCGCATCATCGCATCGTCGACCCACCCGCCGAGAAATCCGGCGACCGCGCCGTACGTCACGCCGATGGTCAGCGCCACGAGCGTCGCGGCGAGACCAACGAGCAACGAAATGCCGAGCCCCAGAATGAGGCGCGCGACCATATCGCGACCTTCAGTGTCGGTGCCCAGGATGTGCATGTTGTCCCAAGTCGGCGCGGCGGCGACGCTGTCACGGAAGATGGTGTCGTACTTATGCACCCACAGGAACGGGCCGAAGATCGCGATCAATACGAGAATGGCGACGACATAGAGACTCGCCACCGCCGCCGGATTGCGCATGAGACGCCGGCGTGCGTCTTCCCACAGCGAGCGGCCTTTGATCGCCTTCGGTAGCGGCGTGTCGTCGATCAGAATGTCGCTCATGTGCGGGACCTCGGATCGAGCACGCGGTAACCGAGGTCCGCGGCGAGATTCAGGAGAATGATCAAGAACGAATAGATCAGCACCACACCCATCACGAGCGTGTAGTCGCGCTGCTGCGCGGCGAGCACGAACTGCTTGCCAATGCCGGGAAGCGCGAAGACCGTTTCAATGACGAAGGAGCCGGCCATCACGCCCGCCAGCGCTGGGCCTGCGTAGGAGACGATAGGAAGCAGTGCGATCGGTAGCGCGTGGCGCAAGATGACCTGGCGTTCCGGCAAGCCTTTGGCGCGGGCGGTGCGAATTGCGTTGGAGCGCAGCGCCTCGATCATCGAGGCGCGCATAAGCCGCGAGATGATGGCGATCAGCGGCAGTGACAGAGTCAGGACAGGCAGAATGAGGTAGCGCAATCCGTATTCGTCGCGATGCAAGCCGGATGTCGGCAACAGCTGCCACTGCACCCCGAAAAACAACTGCATGATCGGGCCAATGACAAGCGGCGGCAGGCAGACGCCGCCGATAGCGATCGCCATCACCAGATAATCTTGCGCCTTGTTCTGCCGAAGCGCCGCCAGCACGCCGAGCGCACCGCCGACGAACAACGCGAGTATCATCGCGCTGATGCCGAGGATCGCACTTGTCGGCGCGCCTTCGGCAATGATGTCGACGACGTTCTTGTCCTTATAGGCCATCGATGGCCCGAGATCGCCGCGGAGCAATCCGCCACCGCTCTCTTCGGAGCCGATCAGATAGCGCAGCAGTTGTTGTTCGACCGGCAGGTCGAGACCGAACTTCGCTTCGAGGCGCTGTTCGATCTCCTGCGGCACCTGCCGCTCCTTGGTGAAGGGACCGCCCGGGGCCAAATGCATGAGCACGAAGGCGGCAGCGACGATGGCGAGGAGCGTCGGGATCGCTAAGAGAAGACGCCGAACGGCTTGAGCGAGCATTCCAACGTCCTGTGGCGCCGAAGCAGCGGCGAAGGCGCGCGAAACCTTGCTTCCCCGGAAAGCCGTGTCAACGTGGCGATGTAGGACGGTGCGATGAGTGAATTCAAACGCGTGACGCCGGACTTTTCGGTAGCGGGACAACTGGAACCCGGTGATGTCCAGCGTGCAGCGGCCGAAGGCTACAAAACCCTTGTCATCAACCGTCGTGAGGCTGAAGAGCCTGGGCAGCCGAGCATGGCCGACATTAAGGCGGAGGCGCAGGCGGCAGGCCTGGAATTCCGCGCCATCGCCTTCTCAGGGCCGCCTTCCCCAGCGATCGTCGCGGAAACGGCGGCGATGCTGGATGAGGCAAACGGCCCTGTCCTTGCCTATTGCCGAACCGGCACCCGCTCAATAACAGCCTGGGCCCTGGCCGAGGCCCTTGCGGGGAGCCGCCGTCCTGACGAAATCATCGCCTTGGCTGAAAAGGCAGGCTACGACTTGAGCGGGGCGCGGGGGGCGCTCGAAACACTGGCGCCGAAGGCCTAGCCTGCGGCGGGCAGTAACAGGACCCAGGCCGTCTTCACCAAGACGATAAAGGACAGGGCGAGCAGCACAGTGCGCACGCGATCCAACGTGAACAAACAGGCGGTGAGCGCGCTTTGCATGCGGCGCTCGACTGCAAGCGCGGCGCCGCGGAGCCTTTAACCCTGTGACCGATGCGACGCCCCGCGTGTTCCAGACCTCAGGGTCTGTGTGGCTTAAGGACTTCGAGTTCGGGCTGACCGGCCTCACAGTGCGCAAGACCGGCGCGCGTGTGCCCTATTCACCTTCCGTGATCAGCCAGGTGACGGCGTGGTTTCGCTACTTCTTTGCGGCCAAAGCCATTCCGCCGCTGACGCCGCACTTCACCATCTTCTTTACGCCTGAACGGGCACGGCCTTGGTACTTGATCTTCGCCGTCTCGCGCGCGGCCGGAGCAAAGCTCGCGAAGGACGCAGCGCACGCCGACGTCGTGATGCAGTTCGAGGATGCGACGTACAGCCCCAACGATCCGCCATCGAAGCTGAAGCCTGGCGTGAAGTTGGTGAACTTCGATTGCCGCGATGTCTCAAAGACGAACGTCTCGCGCGCGTGCGCGGCTGCCTTCGGCAATCCGCTCGCGGTCGATCCCACGACGTTTACCGGCCAAGCCGTCGAGAAGTCTGAGATTAATGCGGCGCATGACGGGCGCATCGTGCAATGCCCGACGCCGCCGATTCCGGGGCGAGTTTATCAGCGCGTAGTCGACAACCGCATGAATTCCGACCTCGGCCTAGTCGAGGATCTCCGCACCTGCACGATCGGCGGCAAGCCGGTGCTAGTGTTCATAAAACGCCGCGAAGTAACCAAGCGCTTCCTCAATACGAATACCGAGGTGCTGCTGCGGACGCCGGAAGAAGTTTTCAGCCGCGAGGAGATGGACCAGATCAGCGCGTTCACGCGCGAGATCGGTTTGGATTGGGGCGGCGTGGATGTGCTTCGAGACCGCAGCGACGGCAAGCTCTACATCGTCGACGCCAACAAGACTGATATGGGGCCACCCGTCGGGCTCAACCTGCCCGACAAGATCAAGGCGACCTATATATTGCGGGATGCGTTCCGTAAGCACGTCCTCAGCTGAGATCCGCTAATGGCGGCGAAAATCCCGTTCGTCCGCGACATGGACTTTGAGTACGAGAAGGCCCAGCAGGTCTCGCCGCTGATCCGCCGACTTGTCGCCAATAATCCGGGACCATTCACTTACAAAGGCACCGGCGTTTACATCGTCGGCCGCGGCGAAGTGGCGATCATCGATCCAGGACCTGACAACGTCGAACATATTGAGGCGATCCTGAAAGCCGTCGAGGGCGAGACAGTCACGCACATCCTCGTCACGCACCGACACATGGATCACTCGCCCGCAGCTCATCCGCTCGCCGAGCGCACCGGCGCGAAGGTTTATGCGAGCACGATCCCGCCGAAGCCGAGCGATTGTGACGAGCTACGCTTGGAAGCCAGCGACGATCACTACTTCACACCCGACATCAACGTTGAGGACGGTCAGCGCTTTAGCGGGCCTGGCTGGACGATCGAAGCGGTGTTCACGCCGGGCCATACGACGAACCACATGGCCTACGCGCTCATCGAAGAGAACGCGCTCTTCCCGGGCGATCACATCATGGGCTGGTCCACGACTGTCATCGGCCCTCCCGACGGCGATATGACCGATTATCTCAACAGCCTAGAGAAAGTGCGCGACCGCGGCTTCGATACGCTATGGCCGACACACGGACCACCTGTGCATGACGCGTCGAATTTCGTGCAAGCATTCATCGATCACAGGCTGGAGCGCGAAGCGCAGATAGTAGCGCAAATGCAAGCCGGCAGAACGCGGATCAAAGACATGGTGTCGGTGATCTATGCCGACGTGGACAAGCGCTTGCATCCCGCGGCCTGCCACTCAGTGCTCGCACACATGATCCGGCTGGTGCAGCTCGGGCGTGTGGTCAGCCTCGATCCGCCGTGCGTCGACACCGAATACATGCTCGCTTAGGCGAGCGTGATGCCGGTGACGCTGACGACGCGGCTCAGCGCAAACGCCACGCTAATCAGCACCGCAACGCCAAAGACGCTGCCAAGCGTGCGCCACAGGACGTGGGAGAAAGAACTTCTCTGCATCCCACAAAGATAGGTAGCTTTGGTGTACGTTTTGCTGCCACGACTGAAAAATCGCGCTCACCTGGCCTTAAGGCTTAGTGGATGGTCGGCGGCGGGCCGTCGAAATCTTCCAGCGTGACGATGCAGCCTTGGTTGCGCAGATCGCGGATTTGAAAGCCCGTAGCGCCATAAAATTCGCGGACATCGCCGCTCCAGACATGCGCCTGCAGGCGCGCCGTCGCCAGCTCGACATCGAGCGGAGCGCGGACCTCGCAGACCGAGCCCTCCTCGGTAGTCTCTTTCAAATATTCGATCCGGTAGCGCACAGGTGCACGTCTCCTGCTTCGAAGATGCGAATCTATGCCTGTGCGGATGCGAACGGTATTCGGGCTGGCGGCCTATGCCGTTGGCTCTAGCGCACACGGAAACGGCCCCGAGCGCGTCTGCACGGAGCCGTTTCAATGGCGTCGAGACCTTCCGAGAGCCAAAGGGGCGGGCCGTGGGGTAGAGCCTTACGGATCGTCGTGGTCGGCGTGAGAACGCCGATCACCCCATCCGGTTCCTTTGACCCTATTCCGCCGCTTGCGTGCTCGGCAGCTTGTAGTCTTTGAACTGTTCCCGCAGCGCCAGCTTGTTGA
>CADEDT010000182.1 GCA_902826145.1 uncultured Caulobacteraceae bacterium | reverse complement strand
GCTTTTTCCAATGCCTTGGCATTGGCGCCTGGCATATAGAGACACGAACGGCGCGGGCGTGCGGACATGACTTGCTCGGGCGTGAAACACAGGCGACCATTGCCCGCGAACTTGAGGTGTCTTAGCCGCGTGAAGACGATTCTGTCGATCCAAAGCCAGGTGGTCGGCGCCCGTGTCGGCAATTCGGTCGCGGCGTTTGCGATGGAACGGCTTGGCGTGCGCGTTTTGCAGGCGCCGACCGTGCTGCTGGGGCGCAGACCCGACCATGGCGCGCCCGGCGGCGGGCCGATCCCGGCGGAAACTTTGGCCGCGCTCCTCGAAGGCTTGGCCGCCGACGGCATCTTTGCTGAGATCGATGCGGTGCTGACTGGCTATCTCGGCGCCCCGGAACAGGTGGCCGTGATCCTTGATGCAGTCCAGCGCATCAAAGCGGCGAACCCGAAGGCTGTTTTCGTCTGCGATCCGGTGCTTGGCGATGACGGCAAGCTCTTTGTCAGCAATGCGATCGCGGATGCGGTGCTCAATGGCCTCTGGCCGCACGCCGATTGGCTGACGCCGAACGCGTTCGAACTCGGGCTGCTGACGGGCCGCACGGTCGACAGCCTCAACGCCGCACGCGACGCGGCCAAACGCATCGGCAAGCCGGTGGTCTGCTCGTCGATCCGCACGGCGTTAGGTCTCGGCAATCTGCTCTCACAGCCAACGGGCGATTGGTTCTGTGAAACCGCGCGACTGCCGCGCGCGCCGAAAGGCACGGGCGATCTCTTATCCGCCCTCTTCGTTGGCCGCCGCGTGCGGGGCGATGCGCCGGCGATCGCGCTCGAAGGCGCGACAGGCGCTGTGTATGACGTGATCGTGCGCTCGCTCGCGGCGGAAAGCGAAGATTTGCTGCTGCCGGAAGCGCAGTCTGTGTTGGACGAGCCTGTCACGTGGCCTCGCGCGCGATCGCTGGAGATGGCGTGATGGCGGAAGGCTACGTCGCGCCGGGATTCGAGCGCGTGCGCGAGGCATTCGATGTAGGTCTCGCCGAAGAACTGGGCGCCAGCTTCGCGGCGATCCGCGACGGCGAAGTTGTCGTCAATATCTGGGGCGGCTGGGCCAATCGCGAGCAGACGCGGCCATGGATCGAAGACACGATCGTTCCAGTTTACTCCACGACGAAAGGCATCAGCGCGCTCGTGATGGCGCTGCTGGCCGATCGCGGTGAGCTTGATTACGACGCTACAGCCGCATCGCTGTGGCCCGCATTCGGCGCGCAGGGAAAAGACAAAGTCACCATTCGCCAAACGCTCGCGCATCAAGCCGGCGTGCCAGGTTTTCTTGAGCCGATAGACCCAGACCTGTGGCTTGATCCCGCCGCGTGCTGCGACGCGATTGCCGCGCTCGCGCCAATCTGGCCGCCAGGAAGCGCCAGCGGCTATCACCCGATGACGTGGGGCTATATCGCGGGCGAACTTGCACGGCGCGCGTCGGGCCGGTCTCTCGGCACAATCCTGCGCGAAGACATCTGCACGCCGCTCGGCATCGATTTTCAGATCGGCACGCCGGAGAGCGATCACGCGCGCGCGTCCGAGATGAAGAAACCGACGCGCGGCGGCGATTTTGGCGAGATCACGCCGCCGCGAAAAGCGGCCTTCTTCACCAAGTGGGCGGCGCCGACGCGCGGCTCGACGCAATGGCGCAAAGTCGAAATTCCCGCCGCCAACGGACACGGCACGGCGCTCGCGGTTGCGCGACTCTACGAAGCCTACGCCACCGGCGGCATGGTCAATGGCGCGCGTGTGCTTTCGCAAGAAGGCTTCGATGCGCTGACAAAGCGCGTGTGGAAGGGCGACGATCTCGTGCTGCCTTTCAACGTCGACTGGCGCGCTGGCGTCATCGGCAACTCGAACCGGCTCTACGGGCCGAACCTCGAAGCCTTCGGACATTCCGGCAATGGCGGCAGCGTCGGTTTCGGCGATCCGGTCGCGGGCGTCTCCGCCGGTTACGTGATGAACAAGCAATCACACCACATCATGGGCGATCCACGTTCGCTCAAACTGATCGACGCGCTCTATTCATGCCTGTGAAACGTTGGGCCTTTGAAACCGTCGCGCTGCTGATCGCCGCCTCGATGATCGGCGTCATGCTGTGGCGCATGTCGGGCACGGAGAACCTGACGGTGCCGAGCGGGCAGCCGTTCTTTGGCGACTTCATGGCGTTCTGGAGCGCTGGCCGCGCCGCGCTCGACGGTCAAGTCGAGCACATTCACGAGCGCGCGATGCTCTGGCCGTACCAGCAAGCGGTCGCGCCGGACGTTAAGTACTACGCGCCGTGGAATTCACCGCCGACATTCCTGCTTGTGGTGAGCGGGCTTGCCCTCCTCCCATATGCTGTCGCAGCGATTGGCTTCCTCGTCACCACGGCGCTCTTCTTCGGCTGGGTGATCCGGCGCTTCTTGCCCGACGGGCGCGCCATGATCTTTCCGGCGACGGCGCCAGCAATCCTCTATCAATTCGGCACGATCCAAGCAGGCATGCTGATCGCCGGCGTTTCCGGCTTGGCGCTGCATGTGCTCGATAAGAGGCCACGACTTGCTGGAGCGCTCGTCGGCCTTCTCGCGATCAAGCCGCACCTGGCAATCGTCTGGCCCGTGTTTCTTGCTTTGTCGGGCCGATGGCGCGCGTTCGTTGCCGCTGCGATTGCGGCAGTTTCATTCGCTGTGCTTGCCGGGTTCGTGTTTGGTTTCGAGTCATACGTCCGCTGGTTCGACAGCCTGGCGGCGTCGCAACGGCTGATTACCGAGCAGCAGATAACGACACCAGCCTATGCTTCGCTCTACGCTAATCTGCTCGGCCTCGGCGCCTCGCATACGCTCGCGATCGTCCTGCACGCGTTAAGCGCTGTTGGCGGCCTCATCTTGGCGTGTGTCGTGTTTCGCAAGGGCGACCTCGCTGTGGCCGGCGCCGCGCTCTGCGCCGCCACCTTATTGATTTCGCCCTACCTCTTCTTCTACGATTTCACGCTGCTCTTGATCGGCGCTGCGCTGCTCGGCGCGCCGCGCTCACCGCTTGAGCTGGCAGCGGCGATCTTTGCCTGGGGTTCGGGGCTCACAGTGGCCATCGGCGACTACATTGCCTTGCCAATCTGTCCGACAGCCGCCTGGCTTGTGCTGATCGTCGCTAGGCAGCGCGCAGGAAGCGCGGCTTCTCTCCGGGCGCCAGCACCACAGCCGTAAGAGGGCCGCCGAAGCATGCGCCGGTGTCGACATTGATGCGGCGGCGCTCCAGCTCGGGCTCGAAATCCGCAGTGGGCGTGTGACCATGCACGACAATCACATCACGCAGCTCCTCCCGCTCGGGCCAGCGCTCGGAACGAAAGAACTTCTGTGAGCGTGTCCACATGCGAAGCTCGTCACTGCAATTCGGAAACGTCTGCGGATCTATGCCGCCGTGCACGAACACGAGCCCACGCTCTTCATCGCGGATCATCACCGGCAAGGCTCGCAGCCAGGCGATGTGCGCCTTATCGATCGCATCGCGAAAATCGTCCGCGTACCCGTTCACTCGCACGTAGGAGAGGATGGTCTCGTCGCCACCATTCTCCGCCCACCAATAGACGCCAATCGACTCGGTGTTGGCGCAGGCGTGAAGCATCAGCTCTTCGTGGTTGCCTTTGACCGCAATAGCCTCGCCACTCTCGCACATCGCCATGACGCGCTCGATCACACTGCGGCTGTCAGGGCCGCGGTCGATCAAATCACCTAGGAACACGACTCTATGCGTGACTTTGCGCCGAACCGCATCTTCGCGAATGAAGCGCAGCAATTCGTCGAGCTTCGCCAGCTCGCCGTGTACGTCTCCAATCGCGTAATAGGTCAGATCACTCATTCATCCGGGCTCGGCGTAAGGTGTCCCATGAGAACACTGCCAAGCCCACCCAAATCAGCACAAAGCTTGCCGCGCGCAGTGGCGTGAACGGCTCGCCAAATGCGATTCCCGTCATGAATTGCAGCGACGGCGCAATGAACTGAAGCAAACCCAAGGTGACAAAGCTGATGCGACGCGCGGCGAAGGCGAACGCCATCAGAGGCAAGGCCGTTGCGGGGCCTGAAAGCGCCAGCAGCGTCGCGTGATCCCAGCCTGTCGTGAATGACAACGGCGCAGATTGCGCGGCCCACCACAAAAGTCCGATGCAGACCGGCGCAAGTGCGAGCGTTTCGATCAGCAGACCGACCGCCGCCGGCACGGGCGCCCGCTTGCGTATGATCGCGTAAGCTGACCACGTTACGCAGAGTGCAAGCGCCATCCACGGCGGCGCGCCAAGCGCGAAGCCTTGCACGACGATGCCAATTGCCGCCAACGCAATCGCAACCACCTGCGGCCGCGTGATCTTCTCTTGGAAGAACAGTACGCCAACTGCGACGGCGACGAGCGGGGCAATGAAGTACGCCAACGCCGACTCAATCACGCGGTCGGTGAGCACGAGCCAGACGTAGAGCCCCCAATTGACAAAAATGAAGCACGACGACGCCGTGAGCGTCAGCAACATGCTCGGTCTGAACGCCGCCGCGAGGTCACGCAGCGCCACGCGCAAACTGCCGCTCATGATCAAGACTGCGATGGCGGCGGCCGGCACGCTCCACAACACGCGTTGCGCCAACACTTCCCGCACGTCGGCGAAGCCGAGAAACTTGAGGAATAGCGGAAAGAACCCCCAGAACGTGTAGGCGAAGAAGCCTGCGTAGAGCCCGATCTTGCGATCGGCCTCGGAGGGCTGTGTCGGGATCGCAGCGTCACTCATGAGGCGGGACGGCCGTATGGGTTCGGATTCTTGATTTGCATCAGCCGCTCGGGCGCATCGACGGATGTGAAACCCAACGGTTCATAGACGCCGTGCGCGTCCTTGGTGCCAAGCAGCCAGCGCCGCAGGCCCTGAAGCTCTTCGTGTTGTTGGAGCATTTGTACCAGCGCCCGCCCAAGCCCGCGCCCCTGCCGCCCTGACAGCACGATTACATCACAAAGCCAAGCGAACGTCGCCTTGTCGCTAACAACGCGGGCAAAACCGATCAGCTCGCCGCGTTCGTCGCGCGCGATGACACAAATTGAGTTCTCGCACGCACGCGCCACTGTCTCACGCGGAATCCCCGGCGACCAATACGTCGTCGTCAGCACTCGGTGAATGATGTCGACATCCGCTTCGGACGGCTGTTCGAGCACGATTTTGGTCATTGCGTCCCCTGGGCGCTAGATAAGAAAGCACGCGTCGCCTCGCCACGCTTCAACGACGAATGCGCCTACACATTTTGTAACAGCAGATGTCAGCTGCGCTCACATCTTCGGCGATGTTGCGCTCACGCCGCGCGGAGGCGCTTGAACAGACCTTTGTTCAACATCAGCTCCGCGATCTGCACCGCGTTGAGTGCGGCGCCCTTGCGCAGGTTGTCGCTGACGACCCAAAGCGAGAGGCCGTGCTCCACTGTGTGATCTTCGCGAATGCGCGAGACGAATGTGGCGAACTCACCGACACAATCGAGCGGCGTGGCATAGCCGCCGTCCTCGTGCTTATCGATCACCATGATGCCCGGCGCTTCGCGCAGAATTTCGCGCGCTTCTTGCGCGCCGATTTCATTCTCGAACTCGATGTTCACGGCTTCCGAGTGACCAACGAACACCGGCACGCGCACAGACGTCGCCGTCAGCTTGATTTTTGGATCAAGGATCTTCTTGGTTTCGACTTCGATCTTCCACTCTTCGGTGGTGTAGCCGTCGTCCATGAAATCGCCGCCGTGCGGGAT
>CADEDT010000181.1 GCA_902826145.1 uncultured Caulobacteraceae bacterium | reverse complement strand
GAGTAGAAGTGCGCGTCGTCGCGCACCATCGAGCGGAACACCATCTCGTCATAGGCGCCCTGCGCGCGGCCGAAGCCGCCGGCCATCCATGTTTCCATGAACACGGCGCTGCCTTCGAGGAACCAGCGCGGCACGTTCACGCGCGGCGTGGCGAGATAATTGTAGAGGATCGATTCCGGATGCTCCTGCACCGGCATTGGCTTGCCGGCGAGCACACGGCGCCAGAACGCATCGCGTTCGTTCCACACATCCATCAGTGCCACGTGCGTGACTTCGTGGTTAGTCAGCGTGAAGAAGCGCTCGCCCGGGCTGAATGTTTCGTAGGCGAGGCTGAGTGGGGCGATGTCGATCAGCAGAGCGTTGTTCGGTGAGGAGCGGGCGGCGGCGTTGCCGTAGTCGCCGAAGTCTTTCAGCAGCAGCGTGACTTGGTCCCACGGCTCCCAGTCGAAGATGCGGCGTTCGAAGGCGAGCGCGTTCTCGAAGCTGCGCCCGACGTACGGCGTGAGATAGGTCTCGGACGGATCGAAATAGAGCAGCCGCAGGTTCTCGGTTTCGAGAACCGAGAGATCGATCAGAGGAATGTCGTCTGGGTCGCGGCTGGGCGGCGGTGGCTCAGGAGGCGGCGCTTCGTCAGTCACCGGCGGAGCGGCGACATCGCCGGGCGTCGGAGTATCCGCCTGAGCGGTTTCCGCCGGCGCCTGAGTGACGACTTCCGTCTGCGCTTGCGCCGCCGTTACCGGCGCAAGAGTCAGAGCGGTAGCCCAAAGGAGCGTGCGGATCCCCACATCCCCACCTAGCACGCTTAAGGCGCGCCCACGCCGCGTCTCGCTCGACGCGGCGTGTCGCGTTGCGTCAGTTCGCCCGAACGGCGGCGGCGAAGTTGGCGTCGCGCGCCATCGCCGCGAAGGCAGGTTCACGCGCCAAAGCGGCGAAGGCCGGTTGTCGCGCCAGAGCGGTGAACGCTTGGGCGTTGCGGGCCAGAGCGCTCAACGCTTGCGCATTTCGCGAAAGCGCCGCGAAAGCTTGCGGATTCTGCGCCATGGCGGCGAAGGCTTGCGGATTGCGCGCCATTGCTTGCATCGCCGCGGCGTTGAGGCCTTGAGCGCTGCGGGCGGTCGCGGCTTGCGCCTGGAACGCTTGCGCATTGCGCGCCATGGCCGCGAGGCCTTGAGCGTCGCCTGCGAGAGCTTGGAAGGCCTGCGCATTGCGGGCCAGCGCCTGGAAGGCTTGGGCGTTGCGAGCCAGTGCGTCGAAGGCTTGCGCGTCGCGCGCCAGGGCTTGGAAAGCCTGAGCGTTGCGAGCCAGCGCATCGAACGCTTGTGCGTCGGCGGCCAGTGCGCTCATCGCTTGCGCATCGCGGCCGAGCGCTTGGAACGCTTGTGCGTCGCGCGCCATGGCGGCGTTGGCGGCAGGGTTGCGGGCAGCGGCTGCGAAGTTGGCGTCGCGCGCGAAGGCTGCGAACGCTTGCGGGTTGCGCGCCATTGCCGCGAAGGCCTGCGGGTGGCGGGCGAGCGCTTCGAACGCTTGCGGATGGCGAGCCATTGCCGCGAAGGCTTGCGGCTCACGCGCCATTACCGAGAACGCTTGCGCGTTGGCGGCGAGGGCGGACGTGGCTTGCGCGTTGAAGCCGCGGGCCGATTGCGCTTGAGCCTGGAAGGCCTGTGCGCTTTGCGCCATCGCGGCCAGGCCTTGCGCATCGCGCGCCAGGGCGCGGAAAGCCTCGGCGTTGCGCGCCATGGCTTGGAAGGCTTGCGCGTTGCGGGCCATTGCATCGAACGCCTGCGCGTCGCGAGCGAGAGCTTGGAAAGCTTGGGCATCGCCCGCTAGCGCCTGGAACGCTTGGGCATCAGCGGCGAGCGCGCTCATGGCTTGCGCGTCGCGGCCAAGCGCTTCGAACGCAGCAGCGTCACGCGCCATCGCGACGTTGGCTGCTGGATTGCGCGCAGCGGCGGCGAAGTTGGCGTCACGGCCAAACGCTGCGAACGCTTGCGGGTTGCGCGCCATGGCCGCGAAAGCTTGCGGATGGCGGGCGAGAGCTTCGAACGCGGCCGGGTGACGAGCCATGGCCGCAAACGCTTGCGGCTGACGCGCCATGATCTGGAACGCCTGTGCGTTTTGAGCGAGCGCTGTGAACGCTTCGGCGTTGCGCGCCTGAGCATCCATCGATTGTGCTTCACCAGCTTGAGCAGCGCGCGCGAGCGCCGCGAATGCTTGCGGGTCGCGGGCGAGCGCGGCAAACGCTTGCGCGTCTTGCGCCATGGCCGCGAGCGCTTGCGGATTTTGTGCGAGAGCTGCGAAGTTGGCGTCACGCGCGAGCGCGCGGAACGACGGATCGTTGACCATCAAGTGAAATGCGTCCGTCTGCATCAATTGCGGGACGGACTGATCGCCGAGCGTGATGTCAGTGTCGCTGACTTGCGCGGAACGATAGCGCTCGACCGGTGCGATGGTGCCGACGCTCGTGCCGCCCTGCGGTGGATAGATGGTGCCGATCGAGACCGCCCCGACGGCCATAAGAACAACCAACCCGGTCGCCGCGACGCCGAGTTTGGCATTGTTCGACAATGCTATGGACATGCCACTTTCCCACTTAAAGACCATCCGCGCGATAGGGAGTTGCCGCCCATTTTTCCGCGCGGTCAATGAAAATCTGGAAAGGAGTGGCTCGGAGATGGGCCGACCCACTGTCAGAGAGTATCGGCTTATGCTTTGAAAACGTTGATTCTTTTCAGTTGGCGGCGGCCCGCTCCGCCAGCGCCCTCAGCCGATCGCACGCGGTGGACGCGGGATCGGCCAGCGGTGCGATCACTGTGAAGTGGTTGGCGCCGGCGACTTCTTCGTAGCGTGTCTCGACGCCATCCTCGCTCCAAGCAGCAACGATCGCCGCGCTTTGGCGCAGGTACTCGCTGCTCTCATTGCCGCCGACGACGGCGTCGAGGATTTTGCGCTCCGGCGCTGGCCAAAGAAGGGGGCTCAGTGCTTGCGCTTCGGCTTCATCTAGGCCGAGCTTTTCGTTGACGCTTGTTGGGATTAGTGGCGCGAGTTCGAAAAGGCCGGACATCGCATAGGCAGCAGGAACACGTGCTTCGGTCGCGAGCAGGCACGCCGCTATGTGGCCGCCGGCGGAATGGCCGGCGACGATCACGGGCGCGTTGGTTGCGCGCTGCACGATGCTTGCGGCGGTGCGCATTTGTTCGACGATGTCGCCAATGCGGACGTTCGGACAGAGGTCGTAGCTCGGCACGGCGACGCTGACGCCGAGTGCGTTCAAGCCCTTCGCCATGTGGCTGAAGAAGCTTTTGTCGAGCGCCTGCCAGTAGCCGCCATGCACGAACATCACGGCCGGGCCTTCGCCAGCGTCGAACATATCCAGCGTGTTGCGTTCGCCGGGGCCGTATTCGATCACGCGCGGCGCGTTGATGTTGCGATACGCTTTGCTCTCCGCCGCCCAGCTCGCGATGATCGCCGGGTGCTCGGGCACGCGCGCGCGATTGTTGTATTCTGCTTCGAGGTCGAGACTCATTTGGCGTCGGGATAATCGAAGCCTGGCCACTTCGAGCCGTAAATCTGGTAGCCCAGGATCGTGTACGTCTGCGCAACGTTCGGATTGGCGCGGATCGTCTCGGTCACGACCTTCTGTATCGAGTTGAGATCCGGGTGTTCGATGCGCACGAGCAAATCCCATTCGCCCATGATCGAATAGATATCCATGATCTTATCGGAGCTGTCGCGCAGCGTGTTGCCAACGGCTTCCGGCGTCGCGCCTTGCACGCGAACGAAAATGAAGAGGCTGTGATCTGCCATGAGCGCGAGTTCCTGTCGGCTTCCAGCATAGCGACTTTGCGCGCGTACGAAAGCGTCCGATGGCGTATCACGAACTAAGCTGGTAGCAGGCTGCCTATGTATTTCGTTGTCATCGCACTGTTCATGCTGATCCTGCCGGTGAGCTGCGTTGCCGCCGAGTATGCTTGGCTGCACACGAGCACCGATCTTGTGGCGCTGACGGGCAAGTGGTTCGCGTTTTGGGGCGTCGGGATGCGGCTTGGCTTGGCGGGCCTACGTCAGGCGTTCAATCCGGCCTTTACAGCGCAGGACATTTTCGAGATCGAAGATGAGCGCGTGCATCCGATTGTGCGAGAACTCGGGTTCGCGAACTTGGCGCTGGCCTTGCTTGGGCTATTGGCGTTGTTATCGGGCTGGGCGACGCCAGCGGCGCTTGCGGGCGGCTTGTTCTTTGCGCTGGCGGGTTGGAAGCATGTGATGGCGAGCGAACGCAACCTCACGCGCACGGTCGCGATGGTGTCGGACCTGTTCATCGCAGTCGTGCTGATTGGATACGTGGCGCTGATTGCGCTTCGTTCGTTCTGATCAGCGCGGAACGACGGCGGTCGTTTCGATCTCGATGAGCGCGACGTCCTCGATCAGCGCTTTCACTTCGACGACGGCCATTGCGGGATAGTTCCGCCCCATCTTCTCGCGCCAGATCGCCCCGATCTCGGCGAGCGAGGCGAGGTAGGCGCGCTTGTCGGTGATGTACCAGGTCATTCGCGCGACGTGCTCCGGTGCAGCATTGGCTTCGCGAAGGACGGCTAGCGTGTTGTCGAGCGTTTGAGCGAATTGTGCAGGGAGGGTGGTCGCTTCGAACTTGCCTTCCGGCGTCCACCCGATCTGGCCCGCGACGAAGACGATGCGACCTTCGGCTTCAATGCCGTTTGAATAACCTTTGGGGCGGGGCCAGCCCTGAGGGAGGAGCGTTCTCATGCGCCAAGCTTCGCGAAATCGGTGATGGCTTTGCGGAGATCAGCAGGCCAGGGCTGGGCATTCATGGTCGCGAGGTCGGTGAAGACGATGGTCTGATCGAAGCGTGCGACGGTGCGATCGCCGATCGCGGCGATGTGTTTCAGATTGAGCGAGCTGTTGCCGATCGAGTCCACGCCGAGCTGCTGATGCAGCATATCGCCAATACGCACCGGGCCGACGAATTCGCACTCGAAGCGTACGGTCGGAACGCCTTTGCGATCGTCGACGTGCAGCGACTTGAACGAGTGGCCAAGGCTGGCGAACCAATCCTCGACAGTTTCGTTCACGAGGCCAAAGAAGCGTGGGTAGAAGATGAGGCCGGCCGCGTCGCAGTGCTCGAAGCGAATGATGAGGTCGCGGGTGAATTTCATTTGGGTTCGCGCAGTTTGAAGCGTTGCAGTTTGCCGGTATTCGTCTTGGGCAGTTCGGCGACGAACTCAATGGCACGCGGATATTTGTAGGGCGCGATCGTTGCTTTCACGTGATCCTGCAGCGCGCGTTCGGTGACGCTGGCGTTGGGATTGAGCACCACGAAGGCTTTTACAATCTGACCGCGCTCCTCGTCCGGCACGCCAACGACAGCACACTCGGCTACGGCTTCGTGCGTCAGCAGCGCATTCTCTACCTCTGGCGCGCCGATATTGTAGCCGGAGGAGATGATCATGTCGTCGGCGCGAGAGACATACCAAAAATAGCCATCCGCGTCGCGGCGATAGATGTCGCCGGTGACGTTCCAGCCGTTCGCGACATAGTTCTTCTGGCGTTCGTCGGCGAGATAGCGGCAGCCGGTTGGGCCTTTGATGGCAAGCCGGCCTTCGCCTTCGCCCTCGAACGGTTCGTCGTTGTCGTTGAGCAGCGTGGCTTCGTAGCCAGGCACGGCTTTGCCGGTTGAGCCTGGGCGAATGTCATCGCCTCGAGCCGAGACGAAGATGTGAATCATTTCCGTCGAGCCGATGCCGTCGATGATACGGATGCCGGTGTGCTCGAACCATTGGTCCGACG
>CADEDT010000180.1 GCA_902826145.1 uncultured Caulobacteraceae bacterium | reverse complement strand
ATGCCGGCAAAGCCAGCAGCCGTCGCGGCCGCGAGGAGAAGCGCGCGGGAATCAAACATGCCCTGATCGAGCCCAGGCGGGCCTTTGCCCCAAAGTGAGACATAAAAAGCCCTCGCGAGGTTAAGAAAAACCTAAACGCCCAGCTGAAGAAACAGAAAGGTGAGTGTTCTTATGGTAAACGAACAACACGAAGACTAGATGTTGTTCCAGTACTTCGCCAAAGACGTTAACTTTAGTCTTTCCGCGTCATCAATATATCTTAACGCGGGAACTTTCAGCTCATCGCTGCCTGCAGCTGGAAGGGATGGATGAAGCCATCCGCGCGGTAAACGCGCCCACCCCAATGGTCGCCGGGGACATGCCAGACGCGCACTTCGGTCCAATCGTTGTTGGGCGAGACATCAAGAATAGGCACGCCACGGCTGATCTCGCCGCCGTTCAGCCAGTTGGCGTGATCGACACGGATCAGACGGCTGGAGTCGATATGGGTGACCACCGCGACGTGGCCGCGGGCGGAGGTGTTGTAGCCGTGCAGGACAAAAACCGAGCCAAAAGCCGGCGAATTCGAGCGCGGATAACGCCCCTCAGCCCGAGCCCACCAAGTATTGGCGTTCCCATAAAGCTGCACGCCCGACAACTGACGCGCGAAGGGTACACACTGCAGGTTGGCCGAATAGTTCGTCACACGCGGTTCATCGCCCGCATAGTCCGGTAACACCGCCACCGGAGCGCTCGAGGTGATCGGCGCAACCGGCGTTGTTGTGGCGCAGGCGGCCAAAGCCGCCGCCATCAGCCCAAGACATAAAGCCCTGAGCGAACCCTTGTGTGCAAACCCCGCCATTTCGGAGCCGATCCTAATCTAGTCAGGTTGGCATCCCGTGAAGAGGACCGGGGGTCGCAGGCGGTAACGCGCGGTTCACCATACGGCGCTTGACCCGCGGCCACGAACCGCGTCACCGCATGTGTGTGGCCGCCCGACACCCTGCCCTGATCACCCGCCCATGCTTCCAGCAGGACCTGCAGCTGGTGCAGCTGATCTATGCGCATCACGTCCTATCGGGGACGGGCACTTTTGAACTCGAACCGCCCTCGCTGGAGGAAATGACGGCGCGGTGGAGCAGGATCGTCGAACGGGGCTGGCCGTTCATGGTAGCGTCACCGCCTTCCGACATGAGCCGTGTCATGGCTTTCGCCTACGCCGCCCAGTATCGCGATCGCGCGGCTTACGAGAAAACATTCGAGGTGTCGGTCTACGCGGCGCCGACGACATTGCGCCAAGGCGCCGGCTCGCTGGCGCTCGTCGAAGTGCTAACGAGCTTGCGCAGCGACGGCGCTCGAGAAGCGCTTGCCTTCATCGGTGACAGCTACAACGCCGCCTCAATCGGGCTGCACCGCAAACTCGGCTTTGCCCATGTCGGCACGCTTAAGAATGTCGGCGAGAAGTTCGGACGCTCGCTCGATGTGATCGTGATGCAGCGCACACTAAACCTGCCAAAAGCGGTAGGCGAAGCAACGCAAAGCTAACGAACCAACGCCTTCGCACTTGCAAACTGCAATTCGACTGCATTTGGCCCGTGCGAAACTTAGCGATTCAGTAACCTTACTTACGTGATCCTCATGGGAATGGGAGGTAGATCGCGATGCTGATCCGTAAGCTCGTGGTCGTTGGGTTGGTCGGGTTCGTAAGTTTCGCAGCAAATATAGCAACCGCCCAAGACGCGGTGACAACATCTTCAAACTACGCCGTCGACGGCGTAGACCTCGCCGATCCGGCGCAGGCCTTCGCAAATCGCCTCGAATTTAGTGTCGGCAACAGTTACGGCTCGCGCTTCAGTGCGTTGGCGCCCGCCGATCCAGGCTCGCGTCAGCAGCCGGACACTGGCTACGAACTTCAGTTCGTTACGCCGTCAATGTCGGGCATTAACGTGTCGTTCGCGCAGCGCGGCGCGGCCGGGTTTAACGCTCAAGGCGATCTTGAGCGTCAATCGCGCGCCTCCGAACTGCGCCTCGGCCAAGGCATCGATATGCCTCGCGCGAGGCCGTCGTCTGAGCCCCGCTGGTATGTATTCGCGGCGTCAGAAGACGAAGCGCTCGTCTGGCAGCCTGGTCAACGCAACGAATTCGGCGGCTCAGGCTCGTCATTTGCGCTGCAGGACCGTGTCGAGATCGGCGATATCCAGGTCGGCATCACTTACGAGCGGTACGGCATCCAGGCCTCGTTGGCCTATGTCGAACGCGAAATCAGTGTCCGGACCGTGGGATCACAGGGCTTCAAGCAGGACGAGAACTTCGCCGGCTTTACCTTAACAATGCGGAACTGATCTCCACGCGCCTGGGGAAACGTTCGCTGCACAGGCAACAAAGACTTAACAGGACGCGGAACCTGTGGCAGCCAATGTGCATTGCTGCTTCGGTAAGAGACACGCGAGGCTGTGATGGGTGGATCGAAAGGTATCCGGACGGCTCTTCTGACGAGCGGCGCGCTCGCAGCGATGCTGTTTGGCGTGTCGATCGCCTCCGCCCAAACGGTCGAGGCTCCGCCAACTGAAGCCGAGACGGCCCGCGTTGATTTTACCGATACCCAGACCGTTCTGCGCCGCAGCTCTGTAAGGATGGACACGGACGCTGTTGAGCGGTTCGCGCCTTCAGGCGCTGACGCGCAGGCCGAAGGCCCGCGCCGGCGCGTTGAACTTGAGTTCGCCGCCGGTGACGAAAATCTCGGCGTCGGCTTTGCACAACGCGCGGCCATCGGCGCCGGCACGGACGGCAACATCAACCGTCGAGGCCAAGGCTCGGAAGTGCGCGTTGGCCGCGGCCTCGTTCAGCAGCGTCAAGGCTCACGCGAAGCGACAACCTATGTCTTCGTTGCATCGGATGACGAAGCGCTGACTTGGCAGCCTGGACAACGCAGCGAATTTGGCGGCCGCGGCTCATCCTTCTCACTCGAGGATCGGGTTGAGGTCGGCGACATGTCCGTTGGCGTCACCTACGAACGCAGTGGCGTCCAAGCGTCCCTCGCCTACGTCGAGCGCGAGGAATCAACCACGATCGGTAGAGAGTCGTTCAAACAGGACGAAAGCTTCACCGGCGTCACGGTAACGATGCGCCGCTAAACTGCGCACGCTCTTTGCATTGCTGGCGGCATGAACATTCGCCAGCGTATGACCCTCAATCGTTGGAAGCGCCGAGTGGCGGATTTCGCGCCACTGGTACTCGGCATCGCCATCGGCGCCGTCGCCTTCGCCGTGTTCGACCAGACTTACGGCGAAGAGGTGCGCGAGCCCGAACAGGTTCAAGCCGTCTCCGCCCCCATTCAGCATTTCCGCAATTGCGATGAAGCGCGCGCGGCGGGCGTAGCGCCAATCCGGCGCGGCCAACCTGGATATTCGCCCCGTCTAGATGCCGATCTCGATGGCATCGCTTGCGAGCCCTACCCTCGCTGAAAACTAAACCGCGCGGCCCCTTCGCAGCGTGCTAATATGCGCGCAGGGGTGAGGCGTGAGCGGGCCGAGGCTAACCACGATTGTCGCGATTGATGTCGAGGGCTTCTCGGCCATGGCCGAGGCCAACGAAGCTGCCGCGATCGCAGCCGTTGCCCGCCTGGGCGAACGCTGCAAGGCGAGCGCGGCCGCGCATGGCGGGCGGATTTTCAACACCTCCGGCGACGCGGTGATGATGGAGTTCTCCTCCACCTCGGCGGCGGCCTATGCCGCAAGCGAACTCGCAGCCAATCCTGATCCACCGATACGCATCGGCCTGCACGTCGGCGAAGCTACGGAGATGCCAACCGGCGATTTGCTCGGCCGTGGGGTGAGCATCGCTGCGCAATTGCAGGAGCACGCACGCGCCGGCCATGTACTGGTTTCGGAGAGCGCCAAAGAAGCACTGCGTGGACCCCTCGCCCGACGGCTTGTCGCGAAGGGTTCGATCAAGCTCGAAAAGCTTGGCGAAAGCGCGCACATCTATGAACTCACACCAGAACAGGGCGCTCCGGCAAAGTCAGTGAGCAGGCGGCGTATGCTGATTTTCGGCGCGGGGACGATCGCGGCAATCATCATACTTGGGCTGATTGCATGGCCATTGCTTGCGCCGGATCCGCCGGTTCGTGTTGCGGTTCTGTCGTTCACGACAGCCGACAACGCTGAATTGGAGGGACTGGCCAACGGCATCGCTGAAGACATCACGACAGCGCTGAACGCAGGCGGCGTTCGTACGCTCGCGCGCGAAGCCGCGGGCGCGCGAGAGCAGCAACTTGCCCACGCGCGGCGGGATGGCGCGCCGCTCGCGGTCGAAGGCGTGTTGGAATTTGCTGATCCCAATGCGCTATACGCCAGAGTGTCGATCACACGCACATCAGATCGAACACCGATTTGGTCAGGCGATGTGCTTGCACCTCGCGCAGCCGACGGCGCTGGCTTCAGACGCGCCGCGGCGCAGCGTGCAGTCGATGTGATGCGATGCGCGATTGATGCGACCCGAAAGTTGAACGGCGCGACTCAGACGGAGACGCTGAGCCGTTTCCTGCAAGCGTGCGCGGATGCGAGCAGCACCGCGACAGACAGCAATCCAGGCGAAGCATTGCGGCAAGTCGTGAATGAAGCGCCATCATTCGGGCTGCCACGAGCTATGTTGGCGCTTGAGACGGCTCGCAACGCGCAGACGGCCTCCTCCGCGCAACGCGAAGCGCTACGAGAGGAAGCGCGGCGTGAAGCGGAGCGCGCGCTGCGTGACGACGCCTATGTCGGCGAAGCTTACGTGGCGCTCGACATGACCGAACAGCGGCGCAATTGGACGCGGCGCGAGGACGTTTTGGAGGAAGGCCTAGGCCAAGATGAGTTCAATCCGGAGCTCAACGCGCGCTATGCGTCGGTGCTGGCGGAGTTAGGACGGCTGTCGGATGCGTTGACCTACGCGCGCCGGGCCAGCGCCTTCGAGCCGCTCTCGACCACACGCCGCATCGATGTCGGCCACGCACTTCTGCAGACCGGCGACGCCGAAGCGGCGCGCGACGTGGCGCAAGATCCGGAACTGGCAAGCGAACTCGATCGCGAGCTTTGGCTCTTGCGGCTGCGCGTGGCGTTCTGGAGCGGCAACTATGACGATGCGCTCGCCCTCCTCGATGCGCCGGCTTCAGAGGTGCGTTCGACCCGTGCCCGCCAATGCTGGCGCCAGGCCGTGGATGCGATGCGTAGTCAGGCTGGTTCGCCGGCGCGCGCTACCGGTGTGCGCAACGTGGTCGGGTGCGCCCGCAGTGGCGATCTGGCCGCCCAGCAGGCGCTGATGATGCTCGTCGACCTGGGCGACCTCGACGAGGCCTTCGCGCTGGCGCGCCTCAGGTTCGTGGATGAGGGCAACGGCGGCGAGGAGGTCATGTTCGCACCGGCCATGCGCGCGATGCGGAACGATGGCCGCTTCATGCCGCTAATGAAGGATATCGGCCTCCTGCGGCACTGGCGGCTCTCCGGCCGCTGGCCAGATTTCTGCCGGGAGCCCAGCCTGCCCTACAGGTGCGAAGCGGAAGCCCAGCGCCTGCTCTGAGCTTTCCACAGGCCGCGCCTCCCGCCCCGCTTACCGGCAGCCTGAATCGCTGCATGGTCCGCCGCCGGGCTGGTAACCAATCTTAAAGGAGACTCAGCCCCAGATACGCCAGATATGGTGGCCAATAGCCACCAAAACCCCTAAATCTAGGGTTACGTTCTGGCTTCGAAAGGGAGTTTGCGGATGGCTGGCGATAACGGGGGCAAGGCTTTGACGGGCCTCCGCACACCTTCGATTGGCTACAAGCCGTTCCGCTATCCGTGGGCGTACGAATTTTGGCGCCGCCAACAGCAGGTCCACTGGGTCCCGGAAGAAGTCCCGCTCGGCGAGGACGTGAAGGATTGGGC
>CADEDT010000179.1 GCA_902826145.1 uncultured Caulobacteraceae bacterium | reverse complement strand
GCGAAAGCTTCGGCTCATCCAGCGGCAAGAAGCGCGTCAGCGACGGCCCGCGCGAAAGCTTCAACCAGGATCTCGACGACGAGATCCCGTTCTAGCAAGAACAATGGGTATGTGATGGGTTGGGCGCTCCGAAAGGAGCGCCCATATCGTTTCGATGATCCCGCTCTCCGTTCTCGATCTCGCGCCCATCGTCGAAGGTGGAGACGTCGCGCAGGCGCTGCGCAATTCGCGCGACCTCGCAGTGAACGCCGAGAGGCTTGGATACAATCGCTTTTGGCTCGCCGAGCATCACGCCATGCCGGGGATCGCGAGCGCGGCGACCGCGCTGACGATCATGAACGCGGCGCAGGCGACGAAGACGATCCGCGTCGGCGCCGGCGGGATCATGCTGCCGAACCACGCGCCGATCATCATCGCCGAACAATTCGGCACGCTCGAAGCGCTGTTTCCGGGACGCATTGATTTGGGATTGGGCCGCGCGCCGGGCGGCGATGCGCTGACGGCGCGGGCCTTGCGCCGCACGTTGATTGGCGGAGAAGATCGCTTTCCCCAGGACGTGTTGGAGTTGCAGGCGTTGCTTGGGCCGAGTGAGCCTGGTCAGCGGCTGCGTGCGGTGCCGGGCGAAGGCTCGAACACGCCGCTTTGGATGTTGGGCTCTTCAACCTTCGGCGCACAACTCGCGGCGGCGCTTGGTTTGCCCTACGCATTCGCATCGCACTTCGCGCCCGCACAGATGATGGCGGCGATCGAAATCTATCGCTCAACGTTCCGGCCATCGGAGCAATTGCAGAAGCCGTACATCATGCTCGGTTTCAATATCTTCGCGGCTGATACCGATGCGGAAGCGCGCCTCCTTGCGACGTCGTTGATGCAAGCCTTTGCGAGCCTGCGCCGCGGCGAGCCGCGCAAGCTGCAGCCGCCTGATCCAACCTTCGAGCAAACGCTGACCGACATGGAGCGCGCGCAGTTGGAGCAGGTGCTGCAATGCTCCGCCATCGGTTCCCCCGAGACCGTCAAGCGAAGCATCGATGCATTCATCGCGCGCACTGGCGCGGATGAGCTGATTCTGGCCTCGCACACCTACGATCACACCGCGCGCGTGCGGGCTTACGAGATCGTCGCCGACGTGTGCGGGCTTAAGCCGGTCAGCTAAAGATATCGACGCTTGCGAGCGTGCCGCTGGCGCTTGGGCGTTCGGCGCCGCCGAGCATGTGAAGCGCGCCGTTGGCGTTGATCATGCCGTAGCCGTGGCGCGAAGTTGGCAGCGTCTCGAATGGCGACCATGCGCCATCTGCGAATTGATAAAGCGCTGTGCCCACGGAGCCGGGTTCGAAAATCTCACCGCCGCCAGCGATCACGCGTCCCTTCCACTCAGCGGCAGCGAGGCCGCCGCGCGGTTCAGGGAAATCAGGGCCGTTGCGCCACGCAGAAGTCCGCGTGTCGTAGATATGATGCGCGGGCGTTTGGCCGTCGGCGACGGTGCGGCCGGAGACGATGTGGAGTTCATCGCCAACGACAGCGCCGCCGTGCGAGTTGCGCGCCATGGGCAGTGGCGCGGCGCGCTCCCAACCGGCGCCCGGAGTGAAGATGAAGTGATCGTCGACGTCGATCTGATCGTCCCATTCTTGGTTGGCTTCTAGGCGCGGTGAGCGGCCGCCGATCAGATGGATGCGGCCGCCGTGCACGAGCGGCATGCCTTCCGCGACCGGCTTCGGCAGCGATGGCGCTTCAACCCACGCGTCGCCCTCAAGCTTCAGCACGCGCGGCGTGCAAATCCAGCGGCGGCGATTGTCTCCGCCGAGGAAGCCGCCAACGGCATAGAGTTCGTCATTGAGCGAGGCGAGTTGCACATGATGCGATGGCGTCGGTAGTGCGGGACCATCGCTCCACGCATTTCGTTCGACATCGAGCACGATGACGCGGTGCGTAGCGCCGAGCGCCGCAAGCGGCGCAAAGCCGCCGGCGATCCAGATAGCGCCGCGATGAAGTGCGGGATAAATCTCTTGAACCGCATAAGGCGCGCGGGGCCCGCTTCGCCAACCTGTTGTGGCGGTCTGAGTCGAAGTTGCGTTCTGGCAAGCGGCCAGCGGCAGGGCGGCGGCGAAGGCGCGGCGAGTGAGGTTCATGGCGCGACCCTAGTATCGCGCGCTGGATATGTCCCTAGGCGCGCAACGTCTCTTCGAGCGCCAGAGGCGCGCCGCAGCGGATGGCCAATGCGCGCGCCCAATCCTTCGCCATCATCAGCTCTTCGCCGTGGGTGCGGCCGGCCTGATCATACTGGGCCTTTTGAGCTGCGACGTCGAACGGGCGGCCAAGCTCCTTCGAATGCTCCTGGAAGACTGAGCCTTGTGCCGTGGCATTGGCGAGTTCAGGCGTCAGCCGGAGTTCAAAGAACTTGCCGATGTCGAGCAGCGTTTGGGCGGGATTGCTCAGCAACGTCTCGCTGTTGAGCACGCGTACGCGGTTTTTCCCGAAGCGCTCCGCGAGCTGTTGCATGAACGAGGTTTGCATTAGCCAGGCTTGCGCGGCGACTTGCAGGTCTGCTTGCAGCAATGCGTCTTCATCACTGAAGCCGGAGTCCAGAGGGTTCACGGGCGCAAACTGGCGAAACATCTGCCGTGCGTAAACGCGTCCGTCGAGGCCGCGCCGAGCGATTGCGCGGAGGAAAGTGTCGAGGCTTGAGAAGAGCAACACGGCCTTCGCATCGTGACGCGCGTGCAGAAGCTGCGGCATGATGTGATTGGCGGTGGTGCTGGGCTTGATGATCTGGGTTTCGCCGCGAGAGAGCGGGCGCGATAGCAAATCCAGAGTGATTGAGAGCGCCTCAAGCGCGCCAACGGCGCGCCGGCTGTTCGACCAATAGTCGGCAAAGCACGCGAGCACCGACGGCTCTTTAAGGCCCATCGATACGCCAGGGATGTCTAGGGCTCGCGCGAGCAGGGTCGAGCAGCAGAAGCCGGTGTGAAAGACAAAGTGCAGCGGACCCGCTTCGTCACGGATTGCACCTTCGGGCAGTTCGGCGATCGGGACGGCAGGAGACTCAGCTTCGCGAGCGACGAAGCGAGGATCGATGAATGTGAGTTTGCGCTGGGCCTCGCGAGGGAGTTTAGCGAAGGTGAGACTATCGCGGCGCGGCTCATAAAAGTGCGGAAGCCAGGAAGGGTCCCGTACGTAAGCTGCCCACCCCTGTTCGTCAGATGGCGGCGCGGTGTAACCGTGCTTACTGATCACAACCCCTGGTCTGCCATGGCTATGTGTAAGGCAAGTTACATTCGTCGATTACTTGTGCAGCTCGTCGCGGAATTGTTCACAGTGCCGTGAGCTCTGTGTCGAAGGCGTCGCCACAGGTCGTGCGACGGCCGAACCAGATAATTCTGGGCCGCAAGGACCATCTCTAGTCTTCGTAAATGCCCCGGGTTCGCGTCACCCGGGGAATCCGCTAGGACCTGCGAGTGACAACCCATTCGCGGGCCTTCACGCCGCTCGATCTCGCTCAGTTGGTTTCGATCGCCTTGATCTGGGGCGTGAACAACATCCTCGCGAAGATCGCGGTCGATGCGCTGCCGGCGATGATGACGGTGGCGGTGCGCTTCGTCTTTGTGCTGGTGGCGCTGATCTGGTTCCTGCGTGCACCGCCTTCGGGGAAGTGGCGGCCGTTCGCGCTCATGCTCCTATTCGTCGGACCGCTGCACTTCGGCGTTCAGTACACGGGGCTGAAACTCGCGACCGACATCGCGCCGATGGTGGTGGCGATGCAGCTTTGGGCGCCGGCGTCGGTGGTGTTTGCGGCGTTGTTGCTCAAGGAGCGCGTGTCGCCGCTACGATGGACAGGTGTTGCGGTCGCCTTTCTCGGCACTGCTTCGATGAACTTTGACCCGGCCGTGCTCGCGCAAGGATGGGCGCTTGCACTCGTGGCGCTGGCTTCGATTTCCTACGGCTTGGGCGCGGTTTTGATCCGTCGCATTGGCGGCTCCGACGTGTGGTCGACACAAGCATGGATCGCGCTGTCGATTGTGCCGACGGTGGTGACCGCATCGCTCTTGTTTGAGACGGGACAAATCGAGGCGGCAATCAACGCGCATTGGGTGGTCTGGGCCGCGCTCATCTTTGGCGGTCTGGTGTCCTCCATCGTCGCCAACGCGTTCCTCTTCAGGCTCGTGCAGAAGTATGAGGTATCGCGCACGACACCGTACCTGTTGATGACGCCGGTCATTTCCTTCACGCTTGCGGCAGTTGTGTTGCACAACCAAATCACACCGCAGATCCTTTTCGGGGCTGCGCTGACCATAGGTGGCGTGCTGCTTGTGGCGATCGCTGAGCGGCGATTTAAGGCGGTGGCCGCGGCCCCGGATTAGGTCGTGTCCGCGACCATCTATCCCGCGCGTAAAACGCGTTGAAAATGTTGCTGTTTTTGAAGTCGTCAAACCGCCGGCTGCATTTGCGAGACGGGCTTCCTACATGCTAGTTTCACACGGAATCGACGGCAGGTTTCACCTGTCATTTCCGTGCTTTCCAAGAAGCTTAGAGAGTTAGACCGGGTCCCGTGTCAGACACGTCCGATCCCGCCGAGAACGGCGGACCAACCCTTCCCAAAGGCGTCCAAATCATCAGCGTCGAAGACGAGCTGAAGCGCTCGTATCTCGACTATGCGATGAGCGTCATCGTCTCGCGCGCGCTGCCAGATGCGCGTGATGGGCTGAAGCCCGTTCACCGCCGCATTCTTTACGCGATGGACGAGTCCGGCAACACACACGACAAGTCCTTCCGCAAGAGTGCGAAGTCCGTCGGCGAAGTGATGGGCAACTATCACCCGCACGGCGACCAAGCGATCTATCTGACGCTGGTGCGTTTGGCGCAGGACTTCTCGATGGGCCTGACGCTCATCGAGGGTCAGGGCAATTTTGGTTCGATCGACGGCGATATGCCGGCGTCGATGCGTTACACGGAAGCGCGCCTTGCGAAGCCAGCGCGTGCATTGCTCGACAACATCGACGAAGGCACCGTCGATTTTCAGGACAACTATGACGGCTCAATGCAGGAGCCGACCGTGCTGCCGGCGCGGTTTCCGAACCTGCTGGTCAATGGCGGCGGCGGCATCGCTGTCGGCATGGCGACGAACATTCCACCGCACAATCTATCTGAAGTGATCGATGCGACGGTGGCGTTGATCGACAATCCGAACATCGCCGACCTCGATCTTCTAGACATCGTGCCAGGGCCGGATTTCCCAACAGGTGGCGAAATTCTTGGGCGTGCGGGCGCGCGCCTGGCGCTGATGACGGGTCGTGGGTCCGTCATGATCCGCGCCAAGCATCACAATGAAACCATTCGCGGCCGCGAGGCGCTCGTGTTCACCGAGATTCCATATCAGGTGAACAAGGCCGAGATGGTCGAGAAGATCGGCGAGCAAGTGCGCGAGAAGCGCATCGAAGGCATTGCCGAAGTGCGCGATGAATCGAACCGGTTGGGCGTGCGCTTGGTCGTTGAATTGAAGCGCGATGCGGTGCCCGATGTCGTGCTGAATCAGCTCTATCGCTACTCGGCGCTACAAACGTCGTTCGGCGTGAACATGCTGGCGCTGAACCAGGGCAAGCCCGAGCAGATGGGCTTGCGGAAGATTCTCGAAATCTTCCTCGTGTTCCGCGAACAGGTCATCACGCGCCGGACCAAGTTCCGCTTGGCGAAGGCGCGCAAGCGCGGCCACGAAACCGTCGGCCTCGCCATCGCCGTCGCCAATATCGACGACGTCATCAAGCTGATCCGCGAAAGTCCCGATCCGCAAACCGCGCGCGAACGCATGGTGGCGCGCGATTGGTCGGCCGGCGACATGCTGCCGCTGATCGCTTTGATCGCCGACCCACGCACGCAAGTCAGCGGCGACCGCATCAGGCTGTCGGACGAACAGGCCCGCGCCATCCTCGCGCTGCAACTGTCGCGCCTCACCGGGCTTGGCCGCGACGACATCGCCAAGGCGGCGAATGAGATCGCCGAAGAGATCAAGGAATTGCTCTCCATCCTCGGCT
>CADEDT010000178.1 GCA_902826145.1 uncultured Caulobacteraceae bacterium | reverse complement strand
CGCCGCGTTTGATCGGAATGATCCCGATCACGTTGCGCGAGAACCAGGAGCCGAAGCCGCCCTTGTCGAAATGATCCGCCGCCGCCACCGGTCGAATGACCGGCAACAGCTCCGATGGAAACAGGCAAAGCAGCACAATCGTGTCGACGTGAGAGTTATGGTTCGCCGCGACGATCGCAGGTCCCTTCGTCGGCAGCTTCTCTTTGCCAATGACATCGAGCCCGAACAGCAGACGTGCCAGCGGGCGCACCACCAGCATCAGCCCGTATCGCCGTATCGTCTGCAGCATCAGAACCGCTCGAGCGCGAAGTACGCCAGCAAGTGGAAGTATACCGGCGCGGCGAATGTGAGGCTGTCGAGCCGATCCAGCACGCCGCCGTGACCAGGAATAAGGTGCGACGTATCCTTCACGCCAATATCGCGCTTCACCGCGCTCATCGTAATGTCGCCGAAGAAGCCCGACATCGGCACAACAAGCCCCATGATCGCGGCGTGCAGCGGCGAGAGCGGCGTAAAGTAGGGCGCGAGGAAATAGAACACGACGGCCGTCGTCACCCAGCCGCCAATCGCGCCTTCCCAGGTTTTGTTGGGCGAGACTTTCGGCGTAATCTTCGTTTTCCCAAACGCCTTGCCCCAGCAATATTGCGCGACGTCGTTCAGTTGCGTGATGAAAATCAGGAAGAACACCAGCCCCGCGCCGCCCGCAGGCGCCTCAACGTCAGGCACGCGCATCAGATAGGCGATGTAGCCAATGTTGTAGACGCAAACGACCGTGCCCCAGTGCACGATGCCCACCGTCGCGAGATAGCCGTCAGTCCGCCCAATCCACGCCATCGCCGCCGCCGCAATGAGGAAGACGTAGACGGGCGTGAAGACGAGATAGATCTGATAGCTATCCTCGAACAAAGCGTCGGCGAAGTTCAGTCCGTAATTGAGAAACACCGAAAGATAGGCCAACAAGACGATCAGCCGGTCTTCTTTCCGCGTCGGCGCGAGCGTCAGATATTCCTTGAGGGCCAGGAACGAGATGAACGCGAACAGCACCGCCGTCGCCTGCCAGCCAAGCAGCAACGCCCCGCCGACCAACACAGCGATCACCCACCACGATTGCATGCGTGGCCCGAGATCAGCCCACTTGCCGGGCTGCATCGCCGGTAGAACGAACGCTGCGATAGTGCCGAGCACGAGCAACGCCAGCACGGCGACGAAGCCGAGCACGAGCGGCGTCGCAACGATCTCCCAACCGAACAGCGGCAGCGTTATTTCCATGCCGCCATGTCACCCCGCCGGGAGCGCGCGTCAATGAGCGAGACCAAATCGTTTCGCGAAACGTTGGCGCAAAACACGTTCGTGCACGTAGCCTTCGGCTTTCTCGCCATGGGCGCCTGGGCGGTCTTCGCCAACCGCGACCATCCTCTGCCGCAAGCTTTGCTCTCCGGCTTCGTGCAGGGGCTAATCTCCGGCACGCTCACGCTTTTCCTGAAGAAAGGGCTGGAGCGCATGAGCGCCATGTTCTTCCGCGCGCGCCAGTCCGACGAGGGGATGGGCCGCAACATGGCCGCGCTGTTCGTGCCGCCCATTGTCACTGCCACCGCGATCCTGATCATCCTCACCACCGCGCACACGCTCGCCGGCACGCCGGAGATCCTCGCTACCATCGCCGTCCCGTTCACGGTGTCGACGACCTACGCGATCCTCTACAATCTGCGACTCTGGAGAGCCGCCCATGGTCGTTGAAGAAAACCGCCGCCCTATCGGCCAACGCAGCCGCGGGTGGGCCAAATGGCTCACTGGCGTTCTGGTGAAGAGCGGCGTCACGCCAAACTTCATCTCGTTCACCAGCATCATCTTCGCCGCGCTCGCTGGCGCCTGCTTCTATGCGAGCGGCATCAGCTCAGGCGGCGACCGCGTGATGCTGCTGATCGGTTCGGCGCTCTTCTGCCAATTGCGCCTGCTCGCCAACATGATGGACGGCATGGTCGCCGTCGAAGCCGGGAAGGGCGGGCCTGATGGCCCCGTCTGGAACGAGCTTCCCGATCGCTTCGCGGACATCTTTGTGCTCGTCGGCGCAGGCTACGGCGTCGCCGCCACCGGCATGTTCGATCCAACGCTTGGCTGGGCCGCCGCCGTTGCGGCCGTGCTGACGGCCTACGTGCGCGAAGTCGTAAAGAGCGCCGGCGCGCCCGCTGATTTCTCGGGGCCCATGGCGAAGCCCCATCGCATGTTCTGGATGACGATGGCTGCGCTCATCTCGATCTTCGATCCCTGGATCGGCGCCAACGCCGCCGCGATCCTCGATTGGGGCTACGTCGCTAACGAACCAGGCAAAGGCGTCTTCATCGCCTTCGCGCTCTGGCTTGTCCTCCTCGGCTCCATCCTCACCGTCTTCAGCCGCACCTGGCGCGGCCTGAAATTTCTCAACGCGAAGCGCTAACTGGCGGTGCTCCGCAGTCGCCAGAAAAGCGCTGCGATCGCGCAAGCAAAAAATATCAGACAAACCACGCTAGCTTCCGGCCCTTGAGCGCCGCCGGTGAGGATGTCTGGCCCGCGCGGAACGAGTTTCACAACGAGAGCCGACACGCCCGCATCAAATCCGGTAACCGGCAATTCGAAGCCCGTCGCCAGCAGCCAATTCCACCCAATGTGCCATCCCATGACACCCCAGATGTTGCGCGCTTTGAGCGCCCAAAGGCACGCGAAGACCGAAAACAGAAATGTACCGGCCGTGACCAGCAGTTCCTGGCCTCGACCATAATGCAGCAAGGTGAAGACAGCGCATGTCAGGATGACGGCAAGGGCGACATTGAACTTGCGTGCAAGCGCGGACATCAGCCAGCCGCGAAATATGATCTCCTCAACGCTGGCTTGAACCGCAAAACACAAAAACAGAATGCAAATGCCGATCAAGTCGCGTGGCGCAAAGAACGCTTTCGCAAAACCATCCACTTGATATCCGCCCGCCGCCCAGATCGCAGCAACAACCGCTCCGATGGTCGCGACTCCGATAGCTAGTCCGCGCACGAACGATGCCGCCCCGGCACTCGGCGTCAGGCCGATGGTTCTGAGCGGCCGGCGTTCGACGAACAGCACCCACGCAAGCACCAACGCACCGGTTATCGCGAACGGGATTAGTAGAAACGCATAAAGGCCGAACGCGCCTATCGGATTGCCGCGATCGTCTACGAATCCCCATTGAATGAACGGCGCGTCGGTCAAAATCACCGGCGCGGCCACGAAGACGATCAAGAGAAACGGCGCCAGCGCCCCCCAGGGAATCCATCCCTTTGCGGGCTCCGAGGAGAACAGTGATGTCTTCTGCATGGCGCTTCACTGCGCCAACGAACTATGTCGTTCTAGAACGATCGTGCGTGCGTCGCACGCCTCTAAGCCAAGCCTTCGGCGTTAGCCCATAGGCCTGCTTGAACACACGCCCGAAATGGCTCTGATCCGAAAAGCCGCAATCGTGGGCGATTGCAGCGATCTCACCACCGTCGCGCATCAGGCGCCGCGCAAGGTCGAGACGCCGCAAAGAGAGGTATCTGTACGGGCTGGTGCCGAACATGGCGCGAAAATCCCGCGACAATTGCCAGCGGCAATGGCCCGTCGCGCGCTCCAGCTCTTCAAGCGAGAATCCCCGGGAGAGATTGGCCTCTATGTAATCGCGCGCACCGGTGGCCGCTTCACGATTGGCCCGCTTGATAGCGACGGCAGCGCCCGCCGCCGCCTGCAACGCAAGCGCCAAATCGTAGAGCGCGTCCTGATACTCAAGCCTCGATAGCGGCCGCTCGTAGTCTCCCAGCAGAGCTGTGGCCGCTCGATGCAGGCGGGCGTCAATCGAAACGCCGCCTTCGACGAACGGCAACGCCTGACCACTCAGCGCTTCTTGAATATCGGCTGGAGAGATGTAGGCCGCGCGATAGCGAAAGGCCCGATCGTCGCCGGCGCGGCCGTCATGTTGTTCGTCGGGGTGCAGGATGACGATCTGCCCGGGATAAGAAGCTCTTTCAGCGCCGCGATAGGTGAAGCTTTGAATGCCACTCAACGTGATGCCGACAGTGTAAGTGTCGTGGCGGTGAGGGGCGTACGCCACGCCGGCGAAGCACGCTTCTATGCGGTCAATGTCGCCGGGGGCCTCGACCAACCAGTTTTCGTCAGGCTTGGCCAATCCGTACTCCCGCCGTCTCTTGAACCGCCTTGCTATGATGCAGCCGTTAGGGAGTTTGGATGCCAACGGCGGCAACGAGCACTTGCCAACATTTAGCATGTAAGCGAAATGATAGATCGAACTGATAGGAGCGCGAACACTGGCGAAGCGGCCGCCAAAGGCGCTTGCGGACGCATACGAGGCGATCTTCGAGGCGCTTTCGCATCCGGCCCGGCGGCACATTCTGATGACGCTGAATTTCGAGGGCGGAGAGATGAGCGCAGGCGCGATCGCCGGCCTCTTCAAGCACGCTTGGCCAACGACGACGCGCCATCTGCAAGTGCTCGAGGCCGCCGGCCTCATCCGCCACGAACGCCGCGGCCGCGAACGCTTCTACGGCATAGAAAAGAAAAGGCTCGAACTCGCGCGAGATTGGCTCGCCTGGTTCTTCAAGAGCACGGGATGATGGGATGACAGACGTACCGCAATTCTTCCGCATGAATCTGGAAGTCGGCGATCTCGCCGCCGCGCAGCATTTCTACGAAACGCTCTTCGGCGTCGCGGGCAGGGGCCAAGCCGGCCATCGTTTCTACATCAACCCAGGCCCCATCGCCCTCCAAGTCGTCGCGCCACCCAATCCGCATCCGGCGCCGAAAGCGCTCTACTTCACCGTCGCCGATCTCGACGCCATCCACGCACGCGCGAGCTCACTCAACGCACTTTCGGACGAAATGGTGCATGGCCTTAGAGGCGGTGACATCAGCGTCAAACCCTGGGGCGAGCGTTCGTTCTACGCGGCCGATCCATGGGGCAATCAGCTTTGCTTCGTCGAAGCGGGCACGGTCTACGCCGGCTGACTCTCGACCCTACTGTGCTGGCGCGGGTGTGGTCGGCGGCGGCGTAGCCAGCGTTGGCGGCGGCGCAGGTGCGGCGAATTCCAGCTGCAGATCGTGATCCAAATTGTTGACCCAGTGATTGTAGTGCGCGTCGATGCGTGGGCCCGTGTAGTGCAGGTTTTGGCTGTTCACGTATGTGATTGAGTATGTGCTGTCCGTGTAGGACACGCGGATATCGGCGCGAACGTCGCGCGCCGCGTAGTACGCGTCGATGCGGCCGGGCTCGCGCGCCGTAATGCGATAGAGGCGCCGAGAAAGCGCCAATTCGATCACCTCGGCGGGATCGCGGTTGTGCGCGTTGGTGTAGGGCCGGTTCGTGATCGTGAGGATAGGGACGCTGCCCGCGGCGATCGCCGTCATGGGCGCAGCGATCAAAAGCGCCAATGCCAAAAGAAGTGTCCGCATGCGTCCCTCCTTATCTGCGTTCAGGTTAGCACAAGCCCTTCGGCTCGCCCAACAACGGTACGGAGCGGAGCGCACAACAGATCAGGGGCGCCGCGGCGCGCCTGAGGCAGTCTAGTTCTGTCGCTTGGGCCTACTTCTTCCGGAACGCGTCCAGGCTCACCACCGAGCCGTCGCCGGCCGGAGCAGGCGTCGCTTCGGAAGCGGCCGTCGGCGTTTCGCGCGGCGCGGGGTGACCGGAGTCATCGCCCGACGCCATGCGCTCTTCGGCCTGATGGTGCTGCTCGAACTGCAAGCCGAACTTCACGCTTGGATCGAAGAAGCGCGTCACAGCTTTCAGCGGAATGGTGATCGGTTGTGGCTGGCCCGAGAACTTCAGGATCACGCGGAAGCGATCCGCGTAGACTTCGAGATCCCAGAATTGGTGCTCAAGCACGATCGTCATTTCATCGGGATAGCGCGCGCGCAAATGCTCGGGGATGATTACACCCGGCGCATGCGTGCGGAACGTGATGTAGAAATGATGCTTGCCCGGCAGACCGCGCGGGCTCGCCGCTTCTTGGAGTGCGGCGCGGACGACGCTGCG
>CADEDT010000177.1 GCA_902826145.1 uncultured Caulobacteraceae bacterium | reverse complement strand
TCCTCGATCATTTGATGCAGCATCCCGGCCGCGTTTTCAGCCGCGAGCAATTGCTGGACGCCGTGTGGGGCTCCGACGTTTACGTCGAAGCGCGCACGGTCGATGTGCACATTGGACGCCTGCGCAAGGCGTTGATGGTGGGTGAGGAGACTGACCCGATCCGCACGGTTCGCAGCGCAGGCTACGCGCTGGATACGGAAGTCGCCTAGCTCGCGCCAACCTTCGCAGGATCAATCAAATATTCGCGCGCGCAGAATTGGCAACGCGCGTGCAGCTTGCCGTCTGGTTCGATCAGATCGTGTAGCTCGGTCGGCGGAAATTGCTTCATCACGTTGGTGAGGCGCTCTTCACTGCAGGTGCAGCGATCTTCCAGCGCGGTCGCGTCAGCCATGCGCACGCCTTCCTGGTGGAAGAGGCGATAGAGCAGGCGATCCGCCGGTAGCGCGGGATCAACCAGTTCTTCGTCCGTCACCGTGCCGAATAAGATCGAAGCACGATTCCAATCTTCCTCGGTGTCGCCGCGCGCTTGATCGCTGGCTAGGCGTTGCATCAGCACGCCGCCGGCGCGCCATGCGGATGGCGCATTGCCGCTCATCACTTCGCCAACCGCGAGGCGGATTGTCGTGTCGGTTTGCTCGCTAATGCGGAAATAGCTCTCGGCACACTGCGCCAGTGTTTCGCCCTCGAGCGGCACGACGCCCTGAAAGGGCGGCGCGTTCTCGCCGAGATCGAGTGTCAGCACGAGATTGCCGGCGCCAAGCAATTCGCTCGGTGGCAAACGATTGGCCCGCGCGAGCTTTGTGTTGGCGCCTTCCGCCAAGCGCGCGTAGCCGCGCAAGCCTCCGGCGCCATGTTCGGCGACAAGCAGCGGCACGAGGCCTTGGCCTTGTGCCTGCACAACGAGGCGTCCGTCCGTCTTCAGTAACGATCCCACCAAGGCGGCGAGCGTAAGCGCTTCGCCGAGCAGCATCGCTACCGGGCGTGGATAGTCGTGGCGATGCAGGATTGGATCGAGTGCGTGTGCAGCCAGCCGCGCTATCCGGCCGCGCACGGGCGCATTGTCGAGGCTGAACGGCGCGACGAGGTCGTCAGTCGAAGTCATGAAGCGCGCCATATGGGGCCGCGAGCGCGCCGTGGCAATGCGCGCGTGGCGTCGTGCTTCGACAGGCTCAGCATGACGCCAATTTTGGCGCCGGTGTTTTAGTAGCGTCACCCTGAGCTTGTCGAAGGGCGACGCGAACCCTCACAGCTTGCCCAAGCACCAGAGCAGTACGGCCTTCTGCGCGTGGACGCGGTTTTCCGCTTCGTCCCACGCAGCCGATTGCGGACCATCGAGCACGCTATCGGTGACTTCCTCGCCGCGATGCGCTGGCAAGCAATGCAGGAACATCGCGTCCTTGCCCGCGCGCTGCATCATGGCGTCATCGACGGCGTAGGGCGGGAAGGCCGCGAGGCGCGCTTCTTTATCCGTATCGCCCATCGACACCCAAGTGTCGGTGACGACGACGTCGGCGCCTTCAATCGCCTTCTTCGCATCATGGTGCGCTTCGATGTCCGCGCCCGCGGCTTTCGCAGCAGCGAGTTCTTGGCCGCGTGGCGCGTAAGTCGTGGGCGTTGCAATGCGGAGCTTGAAATCAAGTTTCTCCGCGGCGTGCATGAACGAGGTGCAGACATTGTTGCCGTCACCTAGCCAAGCGATGGTCTTGCCGGTGATGTCGCCGCCCCATTCTTCGATGGTCATGATGTCGGCGAAGATCTGGCAGGGGTGCGAGAGATCGGTGAGGCCGTTGATCACCGGCACGGTCGCCGCTGACGCGAAGTCGACGACGTCCTGGTGATTGTTGGCGCGGATCATCACCGCGTCGACCATGCGTGAGAGCACGCGTGCTGTATCCTCAACCGTTTCGCCACGCCCAAGTTGCGTGTCGTTGGCGTTCAGTACGATCGATTTGCCGCCGAGCTGATGCATGCCGATCTCGAACGAGACACGCGTGCGCGTCGAGTTCTTCTGGAAGATCATGGCGAGCGCATAGCCATCGAGCGGCGCGTCCTCGTCGGGCGCGGCCTTCGGCCAATCCATGCGTGCGGCTTTGCGCGCGTGCGCTTCGTCAAGGATGGCGCGCACGTCGTCTTTCGAGAGTGCGGTGATGTCTAGGAAGTGGCGCGGGCTCTCGCTCACGCGCTCGCTTCCGCCATCTGCGTCGCCAGCACCGCGTCGATGGCGTCAACGGCCTGACGGATTTCGTCTTCGCTGATGTTCAACGGCGGCGCGAGGCGCAGCACGTTGTCGCCGGCAACGCCGACGAGCACCTTTTTCTGATCGCGGATTTTGCCTTGGATCGGCTTGGGGTCGATCTTGAGCTTCAAGCCGCGCAGCAAACCCTTGCCGGTGACGGCGACGACGAGATCGGGATGGCGATCCTTCAGGCCTTCGAGCGATTGCGTCAGCTGGTTCGCGACCTTGTTCACGTGCGCGAGGAAATCCGGCTTCGAGAGTTCGTCATACACGGCGTTGCCGATGGCCATGGCGAGCGGATTGCCGCCAAAGGTGGTGCCGTGCACGCCTTTGACCATGCCCTTCGCCGCTTCCTTGGTCGCGAGGAACGCGCCCATCGGGAAGCCGCCGCCGACGCCCTTTGCAACGGCCATGATGTCCGGCGTCACACCTGACCATTCATGCGCCCACATCTTGCCGGTGCGCCCGGCGCCCGATTGCACTTCGTCGAAGATGAGGAGGAAGCCGGTGTCGTCGGCGAGCTTGCGCAGGCCGCGCAGATATTCGTCCGTCGCGGCGCGCACGCCGCCTTCGCCTTGCACGGGCTCGAGGATGATCGCAGCCGTGGTCGGGCCGACGAGTTTCTTCAGCGCGTCGAGATCGCCCCACGGCGCTTGGATGTAACCGGGGAGGCGCGGGCCGAAGCCTTCGACATACGCCGGATTGCCGCTCGCGTTGACAGCTGCATACGAGCGGCCGTGGAAAGAGCCTTGGAAGCCGATGATGTCGATGCGTTCCGGTTGGCCGTTGGCGCTGTGGTACTTGCGCGCTGTCTTCAGCGCGCCTTCGATCGCTTCGGTGCCGGAGTTGGTGAAGAAGACGACGTCGGCGAATGAATCGCGTGTGTACTTCGCGGCGAGTTCTTCCTGGCCCTTCACCTTGAACATGTTCGACGTGTGCCAGAGCTTGCCGGCTTGTTCGGTGAGCGTCTTCACCAGGAAGGGCGGAGCGTGGCCGAACGCGTTGACCGCGATGCCGGCGATGCAATCGAGGTACTTGTCGCCCTTTTCGTCCCAGATCCAGCTGCCTTCGCCGCGCACGAAAATCTGTTCCGGCGGAGCATAGACGGGAAGGATATGGCTTTCGGCGGCGCTCATTCTGGCCCTCGGTGATTTCAGGAAAGGCGGGGTTTTGAGCCGCGCCGCTTGCAAGGTCAAGCCGCTGGTATCATCAACAAATTATGAGACGAGACCACACCATTCCCCGCGGCGAACTGCATCGCCTGGTTCATCGATCCGTCGTTTTGCAAGGCAATCCGCTGGGCGATCCCACCGAGCGGGAGCTCTTCGTGTGGACGCCGCCGGGATGGAGTGCGGCGGAGCGCTTGCCGCTGCTGGTGGACTTGAAGGGCTACACGTCTTCGGCGCTCGCGCATGCGAACTGGATGCCGTTTGCGGAGAATTTGCCGGAGCGACTGGATCGGCTCGTGCACGAGGGCATGCCGCGTGTGGTGGTGGCGATGCCGGATTGCTTCACCAGCCTTTTCGGCAACCAGTATCTGAATAGCGCCGGTACGGGGCGGTACGCGGACTATCTCTGCGACGAGATTGTGCCGTTTGTGGAGGAGCGTTTTGGCTGCGGCAGCAAGGGCAGGCGCGGTGTGTTCGGCAAATCGTCGGGCGGCTATGGCGCGGCGTATCACGGGCTGACGCGCAGTGATTTCTGGGACGCGATCTCGATCCAGAGCGGCGATATGGGGTTCGATGCGCTCTACATTCCGGCGTTCTTCGAAGACCTCAATGTGCTGCGCAAGTACGACAACTCGATCGAGAAGATGTGGAAGGCGCTGACGGCGAAGCCGAAGATGACGTTCGCCGAGCAAGTGGCGCTGATGGATTGCGCGCAGGGCGCATTCTACGATCCGGATACGACGCAATTCATGAACATGCGCCTGCCGTTCGATCCTTACACTGGCGAATGGATTGCGGAGCGCTGGAATAATTGGATGGCGCACGATCCAGTGGTGATGTTCGACACTTTGGGCGAGAACTTGCGCAAGCTGAAGCTTGTGTACATGGATTGCGGCGACCACGATAATTTCCGCATCCATTTCGGCATGCGGCGCTTTACGAAGAAGCTGAAGGCCGCCGGCATTCCGCATGAATACGATGAATTCGATGATGACCACATGGATGTGGACTATCGGATGGATGTGTTCTTGCCGAAGTTGGCGAAGGCGTTGAGCTAGAGCGTCCCTTCTCCCCTTGAGGGGAGAAGGTGGTCGAGCGCAGCGAGACCGGATGAGGGGCTAATCCCCGATTTCAGCGATGATCTGCGCTTCGACCTCTCCAAACGCCTGATAGATGTCGGCGTTCTGAATGCGAAGGATGCGCCAATTGTTTGCGCGGAGATATTCCTCTTTCAGCCCATCCCACGTCTGCTGATCCGGGTCGTCATGCGACGGTCCGTCGACCTCGATCGCTAGTCGTATTGCGGGACATGCGAAGTCTATCACCCATTGTCCGGCGGGATACTGACGGCGGAATTTGCGCTTGATGAGTCTTCGATCGCGAAGCAGCGACCACAATTTCTCTTCTGCGCGCGATGGGTTCTTGCGCATTTCGCGGGCGCGTCGAACGGAGTCGGGATCGCGTGTCATCCTTCCGGCTCTCGCATGACCCTCATCCGGCCGCTTCGCGGCCACCTTCTCCCGTCCAACGGGAGAAGGGACGCTTCTGTATTAGCTCCGCAGTCTGTACCCGCTTTTGATCATCGCCCAACAGGCCCAGCTCAGCACGAGCGCTAGCGCGCCGGTGAGGATGGCGCCGGTCCAGAGTGGCGCGTCGTGATGGCCGATGAAGCCGTAGCGGAAGCCGTCGATCAGCGAGAACACCGGATTGTAGTGCGAGATGGTGCGGACCGGTTCGGGCAGGATCGATGTCGAGTAGAATGTGCCCGAGAGAAACGTCAGCGGCACAATGACGAAGTTGGTCACTGCGGCGAGGTGATCGAACTTGTCCGCCCAGATGCCGCCAAGCAAACCGATGGCGCCGAAGATCACTGAAGCAACGATTGCGTAATAGAGCGCAACAAGCGGGTTCACCGGCATGATGTTGGCGAGCCACGCAACAGCGACGAGTGATGCGGCGCCAACGAGTATGCCGCGCGCAGCGGCGCCGACGATGAATGCAATCGTCAATTCAAGCGCCGAGAGCGGCGGCATCAGGAAGTCGACTGAATTGCCTTGCACCTTCGCGATGACGATCGATGACGACGCGTTTTGAAACGCGTTCGAAAGGATCGACATCATCACGAGGCCGGCAGCGAGGCCATCGGCGTAAGCGCGCGTGGTGCCTGGCCACTCGCCGCCGCGCACCAAGCTGAACACCAGCATGAAGAGCAGCGTTTGGATGAGAGGCGCGAATACCGTTTGCGCGCCGACCTTCAGGAAGCGGCGGATCTCACGCCAAACCAGCGTCTGCAGGCCCAGCCAATTGACGGCGCCATAGTGCCGCGAAGTGAGTGCGGGCGGGCTAGTTCGAACGGCAGTGTCCATACGCAGAACAGCTCTTTCATAAATTCTTAACGAGTCCGAGCGCCTCGTTAACCATATTGGGCCGCAAGCCTCGGCGTCTGCTCAAAATAATGAGCTGAGTCCCTGCTGACAGCCCGTGAGTAAGCGGTGGGTAACCCGGCATATGGCATGGGATAACTACCGCATATTGTATTCCCCAGGAGTTACAGTGCTATTAGTTGACTTCTTCTCCCAAAAGGCGAGTGTGTCGTATTCCCGTCAAAAAGCGGCGGGGCCATGGGCCAAGGGGGCTTGA
>CADEDT010000176.1 GCA_902826145.1 uncultured Caulobacteraceae bacterium | reverse complement strand
GCCAGATGCCGTAGCGGCTCTCGGGCTCCCAAATCGCCACCATTTCGGGGCGTGCGTAGCGCGGAATCATGGGCGGTTGATGCGACCGCCCATGGGTTTCGTCAACTCACGCGGTCCTTCACGAGCGTACGGCCAGCCATCAGGAAGTGCAGCGCGCCCCAGCCGAGGAAGAAGATCGTGACGCCGAGCGCGTATTTCAGGCCGAGCGCCTGAGCCGAGGCGCATGTGGCGGCGTTCTCCGGCAGAACTGAACGCGGGTCGCACTGCGCCAGCGTCAGCGAACTTGTGTCGGCGAGGATGTTTGAGGCGAAGAAGTCATTCGCGGCGCCAACGAATGGCGGGCCGAGGCCGTAGCCGATCAGGTTGACGACCAGGAGCAGGATGGCGATTGCGGTCGCGCGTTGGCGTGGCGTCGAGACGCCGAGCGTTACCGCGTACATCGGGCCCAGGTACTGGTAGTGGAAGATCGGCGCGAGCATGAGGAACGCGAACGCCCAGACGAACTGCGTTTGCGCAAATGATGCGATGTAGAGCGGAATGGCGATCGCCATGCCGAGCGCCGGCAGCCACGTGTGCACATGCTGATGCTTCGGTGCGAGGCGATCGGAGAGGAAGCCGCCGAGGAACGTACCTAGGGCGGTGGAAATGCCGCCGATGGCGCCTAGCGCATAGGAGGCGTGCGCGATCTCTTCCGGCAGCGTTGCGCCGATCTCGTAGTTGCGCACCATGTGCGAGACGAGGAATTGCGAGCTGCCGTAGCCGACGAAGCTGATCAGCGCGCCGCCGAAGGCCATGTGCCAGAATGAAGGTTTCGATCCGAGAGACTTCAGCGTTTCGCCGAAGCTTGGCGGCGCAGTTTGAACGCCGGAGCGGGGTGGCTCTTTGACCGTGAGTTTCAACAGAAGCGCCGCGGCGATACCAGGCACGCCCAGCAGCCAGAATGCGGTGCGCCAGTCGAAGTTGGCGACGAGCCAGCCGCCACCTACCGCAGCGAGCGCCGTGCCGAACGGAATGCCGAGCGAGAAAATGGCGAGGGCGGACGTGCGCCGGTCAGCGGGGAAATAGTCCGCGATCACCGACTGCGATGGCGGCACGCACGCCGCTTCTCCAATGCCGACGCCGAGGCGGCAAAGTGCGAGTTGAACGAAATTGCCGGCAAAGCCGCACGCAGCGGTCATCAAGCTCCAAAGGAAGGCGCCAATCGAAACGATCGTTACGCGATTGGCGCGCTCCGCGAGGCGAGCGATCGGGATGCCAAGTGTGGTGTAGAGGATCGCGAACACAGGCCCGCCGAGGAGCCCGAGATAGAAGTTCGAAATGCCGAAATCTTCGCGGATCGCCTCCTGCACGATCGAGATCAGCAAGCGATCGATGAAGTTGAATGTGTAGATGATGACGAAGATGAGGAGGACGTAGGCGCGGTAGCCTTTGGTGCCGTAGCCTTGAAAGGCCGGCGCTGTTGCGTCGGTCAATGCGTCCTCCCGCGTCTTGTTGGCCGCCCTTGTGGGGGCGTGGCGACGTTAGGTCAAACGCGAAGCGATTTCCGGAAGGTCACGAGGCGCTCAACTTCCTCGTACCCGAGCGCGGCGTGCGCGCCCAAGCCTTGGGCGTTGTTGAGTTGTGTGTCGGATGCGATCTCCTTGAAGTTGCGCACGAGCGCCCAGTTCTCCGCCGCGGAGACAAGCGCACGGCCTGCTCCCTTGTGGCGGGCGCCGGGGGCGACGAACCAGCCTTCAATGAATGGCACGGGCGAGGAGGCGCAGCCCTCAGCGTAGGGACGCAGACGCAACTCAAGAAAGCCGCAGAGCGAGTCGTCATTGTCTTCGCAAACGAACACGGCCTCCGCGAGCGGCGTCCCGGAGAAGTGCATCAACGTTTCGTGGCCGAGGAGGTCGGCGTCCTCGTCGGGCCAGAGCGCAGCGCGCATCTGACCCCACGCATGGCGATCGCGAGCTTCGAGCGAACGAACTTTCACAACAGCCCCAGACTCTTGAAACTTTCGACACGCTCACGGCCCACCACGAGGTGATCGTGCACTTTCACGCTGATGGCTTCGGCGGCATCGACGATTTCGCGGGTGATGGCGATGTCGGCGGCGCTGGGCTTCGGATCGCCGCTTGGGTGGTTGTGCACAAGGATCACTGCCGCCGCTGACAGCTCAAGCGCACGGCGGGCGATTTCGCGGGGATAGACGGGCGCGTGGTCGACGGTGCCGTGGTTCATCACTTCATCGGCGATGAGTTGATTCTTCACGTCGAGGAAGAGCACGCGGAATTGTTCTCGCGGTTCGTGCGCCATGGTGAGGCGACAATAGTTCACCAGCTGCGACCAAGAACTGATCACGGTGCGCTGTTTGAATTCGGCTTTGCTGGCGCGTTCGAAGAGCGCCTGCGCGGCCTTTAGATCCTGCGCGACGGCGGGTCCGGCGCCTTTCACTTCAGCGATGCGTTGCGCAGGCGCGGCGAAGACAGCGTCGAGCGAGCCGAAGCGTGTCAGGAGCGCCTTCGCTAAGGGCTTCGTGTCTTGGCGCGGGATCGTGCGGAAGAGGAAAAGTTCGAGAAGTTCGTAGTCTGCAAGCGCTGCCGGACCAGCCGTATCGAAACGCTCGCGCAGGCGGGCGCGGTGGTCGTGGTAGTGAGGCTTTGCGGTTTTTGCGGGCGCCTTGATCTTGAGCGGCGGGATGGGCCGTTGCGTGGTCGCCGGCGCCATTCCGTCGGCGGTGAACGGAAACAGTTCGCCATCCTCAACGCGCGCGGAGGCAGGCTTTGGTTCGCCGGTTTTGCCCGCGCGCCCCGCCATGCGCGCCTCTTATGTCGTGGCGTTCAGCTTGTGAGGCTGGTCCAGCCCCGCAGGCGACTTGGTGAAGATCACGACGCCATCTTCCGTGACGCCGACCGAGTGTTCGTATTGGGCGGAGAGCGACTTGTCTTTCGTCACCGCCGTCCAGCCGTCATTGAGCACTTTCACTTGCGGCGAGCCGGCGTTGAGCATCGGCTCGACCGTGAAAATCATACCAGCCTTCAGCACTTCGCCTTGGCCCGGACGGCCAAAGTGCAGAATGTTCGGCGCGTCGTGAAAGACGCGGCCGAGGCCGTGGCCGCAGAACTCGCGCACGACGGATGTCCGCTCGGCCTCGGCGTAAGACTGAATGGCGTGACCGATGTCGCCAAGCGTTGCGCCGGGCCGGATCGCACCCAGGCCGCGCATCATCGACTCATACGTGATGTCCATCAGGCGCTGCGCTTTGCGCGGAACGCCCGAGCCGATCGCGTACATGCGGCTCGTGTCGCCGTGCCAGCCATCGACGATGACGGTGACGTCGATGTTGACAATGTCGCCGTCCTTCAGAACGCGGTCGCCCGGAATGCCATGACAGACGGTGTGATTGAGCGATGTGCAGATGGTGTGGCGGTAACCGCGGTAGAACACGCACGCCGGCAGCGCGCCGTGATCGAACACGAATTGACGCGCAAGATCATCGAGCCGTTGCGTCGTCACGCCTTCCTTGGCTTCGGGCACGAGCATGTCGAGGCATTCGGCCGCGAGCTTGCCCGCCGCCGCCATGCCGGGGAAGGCGACCTTCGGGTCGTGGATCTTGATCTGGCCCTGGCGTTCGTATGCCTCGGCCTCGGCGTAACTCATGCTGTGCTCCGGTTCGCCGTATAACATAGGCGCGCCGGGTTAACAGCCGAAGGGGCGGCCTAGCCCGCCCGGCGCCGGTAGATGAAGGCGTAGGAGGTGGTCCAGGTTTGGCCGTCCGCCGAGGTTTCGCCGTGCTGAAGCACGGTGCCGTCGGGATTATTGATGAAGGTCATGCGGGAATAGGCCTGCTGGGTCGGTGATACCGCTACCGGCGACGCTGTCGTGATCTGCATGCCGGTGGGCGTTGGACCGCCGACGAAGTGAACACGGTTACCCATGGAGTCGACCCAGAACTGTTCCCATTTTTGGCTGCCGCGATCGTAGATGTTCAGGCTACGGCCTGAATAGGGCTGGCCGAGGCTCGTCCAGTGTTCGGTGATGACGCAGCCCGCGTCTTCCGACGTGACGGTGGAGCGGCCAGCTGGCGCGTTGTTGTCAGCGCGGAAAGCGTCCCATTCGCCGACCCAGAAATCGAAGGCGTGAAACTCGGCGGCTTCGCAGTTTGGCGTTTGCTGCTGTTGCGCGAAGGCGGGCGCCGCGATCGCGAACGTGGCCACGGCTGCGAGCATGAAACGCATATTTGATCCTCCACCACCGATGCGATCACGCACGGGGCAGTCGTCTCAATTCACAAAAGACGGAGCAGGGCTTGGCTGCGACGGACGCCGTCCGTCGCTAGGCCGCGTCGCGGGCGGCTTTGCCGATGACGCGGTTGCGGCCGGCGCGCTTGGCTTCGTAGAGCGCTTCATCGGCGCGCTTGAGCAAGGTTTCCGGCGTGTCGTCGACGCCTTCGGTGGATGCGACACCGATGGAGATCGTCACCTCAAGCTGCTGCGCGAGGCCGGGGATAATGAACGGCGAAGCGCAAATCGAGCGACGCAGGCGTTCAGCGGCGAGGCAGGCGATATCGCCCGGTGTACGCGGCATAATGACGATGAATTCTTCGCCGCCGAAGCGGCAGGCGAAGTCTGAGGGGCGCGTGTTGGAGCCGAGTCGCGCCGAGAACTCGCGCAACACGGCATCACCGATGTCATGGCCGAACGTGTCATTGCAGCGCTTGAAGTGATCGAGATCGATCGTCATCAGCGAGACAGGCTCGCCGCCGCACTGGGCGCGGTTAACCAGCGGGCCGAGTTGGGTCATGAGGAAGCGGCGGTTGTAGAGGCCGGTGAGTTGATCGGTGATAGCGAGTTCTAGGCTTTGATCGAGCCGCTGGCGCAACGCATCCATGTAGCGCTTGCGGCGCATGAGCGTGCGGGCGCGGGCGATCAGTTCTTCTTCGTCGATGGGTCGGATGATGATGTCGTGGGCGCCGAGCTCTAGCGCACGCACGGCGCGCGCGCGATCGTCCGTGTCAACGATGGCGAGGATGGGGAGGTGGCGCGTCGCTTCGCCTGAGCGCATGCGGGCGATGACGCGGAAGCCGTCAAATGACTTGGCGTGTACCGACACGACTGCGAGATCGGGCGGGCCGGCACTAGCTTCGTCTCCCACAAGTGTAACGCGGTGCTCAACACCGAGCGCGCTCTGGATGCGCTTGATCTGTGTGGCGTTGTCGTCGACCACCAGCACGTTGCCGGCAAACACACGATGCTGCTCGACGGCGTCGGCGCGCATGTCATCACCGATGACGCCGAGGCGGCGGCCGTTTTCCTCACGTGCGCGCAGTTCGTCGGTGACAACCTTCAGCGTGAGCAGGCTCTTCACCCGCGCCATCAGCTGCACTTCGTCGATGGGTTTAGTGAGGAATTCCTCGGCGCCGGCTTGCAGTCCGCGCACGCGATTGTCGCGGTCGTCCAGCGTCGTGAGAATCACGACGGGGATGTGGCGCGTTTCAGGTTGCGCCTTGAGGCGGCGGCAGGCTTCGTAGCCATCGATGCCGCCAGGCATCATGACGTCGAGCAGAATGAGGTCGGGCTTCTCGCGGCGCGCCATCTGCACGGCTTCCTCGCCGCGCATCGCCTCGATGACTTCGTAATAGTCCGCCGTCAGCCTTGCTTCGAGAAGGCGGCGGTTGGCTTCGAGATCATCGACGACGAGGATGCGCGCGCTCAAGCGGTGCTCCTCATCCGATGAACTTGCGGATTGTTTCGAGGAAGGTCGTCACCGAGATTGGCTTGGAGAGATACGCATCGCATCCCGCGGCCATGATCTTCTGCTCGTCGCCACGCATGGCGAAGGCGGTGACGGCGACGACAGGGATGTGCTTCAGCGTCTCGTCCTTCTTCAGACGATCGGTGAGCTCCAAGCCGGAAATTTCCGGCAGCTGGATATCCATGATGATGAGATCAGGCTTGTGTTCGCGCGCGAGCGGAATGGCTTGGCGGCCGTCACGTGATTTGACGGTCTTGTAGCCAAAGGCCTCCAAGAGGTCGTTGAACAGCCTCATATTGAGTTCGCTGTCTTCGACGATGAGAACGGTCTTGGCCATAAACCCGCTTCGCTTCCGCGGCCCC
>CADEDT010000175.1 GCA_902826145.1 uncultured Caulobacteraceae bacterium | reverse complement strand
GCGACGTCGCGGTCAGCGGTGACGCGTGCGGCGATAGGTCCGGCGGAAGACGATTGCGCGGCAATGATGGTCTCGGCTGCATCATCATGATGCGCGCGCACCTGCGCTGCGATCGCCGCGAAGAACGCGGTGACGAAAATGAGCACGAGCACAATGAAAGGCCGGCTGGCCTTGTCCTGCGCAGCGCCCCCTGGCGCATCACTAACGTTGTCGTTCGACACAAGTATTCCCCGGCCGCCCCGAATCGCCGTTCGGAATCCTGAAGAGTCTGAATTGTAACGGTTGGGTAAACGCTATGTCGATGCGTGGGCTGTTGGCTACTCCCAACGCTTTCGCCATGTCTCCCAAACGCTCTAGCTGTTGATAACTAGGCGAGCGTCCGTTCCACCATTTCTCGTGTGTTCTTCGACAATTGCGACAACGACGCGAGATGTTCCAGCGCGGCGCGTGCGTGGCCCTGACGTTGTGAATCGAATCGCTTCCACGATTCGAATGGTGTCAAGAGCCGCGCCGCGAGGGCGGGGTTCAGCGGATCGATGGCTTCGGCAAGCGAAGCGAGGAAGCGATAGCCCCCGCCATCTGCGGCATGGAAGGCGCGCGGGTTGCGCATCGCGAATGCCGCAGCGAGTGAGCGCACACGGTTTGGGTTCTTGAGATTGAACTCAGCGTGATTGCGCAAGCGCTCAGCGCGTTGCAGCGCATCGCGGCGCGGTGATGACGCCTGCACGGCGAACCACTTGTCGATGACGAGCGGGTTTGCCTTCCAACGGTCGTAGAATTTTGTGAGCGCTTCATCGAACACAGGGCTCTCGGAGGCGCCGAGGGCTTCCAACGCGGCTACAGCCTCGGTCATGCTCAGCGCATTGTCGTACGCGTCACTCAATACGTCACTTGGGCCGAGAGAAGAGAGCAGGTCGAGTGCAGCGCTCTTCAGCGCACGGCGGCCGGCAGCATCGGCGCCGGGCGAGAACGGTGTCTCTCCCTTCTTGCTCGCGATCGGCTCAAGCCGATCGCGGAGTGTGGAAGCGATGGCGCGACGTAGCGCTTCGCGATCCTTAAACAGCTTCTCCGGGTCCGGCGTCTTCGACGACAGGATCAGCTCGTTTAGATCGGGCAGGCGCAGCGCGAGCGCCGCGAACGCCGGATCTTCCTGCGCGCGATCTAGTTCGCGACCGAGTGCTGTCGCCAGCGCCTGCCCCGAAGCGCCGCTTTCGCCCAGCATGATCGAGCGCGCCAGCGTCTGGCCAGCCTCCCAGCGCGTGTACGGGTCGGGATCGTGCGCCATCTGGGCGAGGCGTGCTTGGGGTGAGAGTTGTTCGTCCAACGTGATCGGTGCGGAGAAGCCACGGACCACCGAGACAATTGGCTCCTCTAGCACGTCGCTGAAGCGGAAAGACGCTTCGCTGTCTTCAAGCACCATGCGGTGCTCGGTGCGCGAGATCGTATCGCCCTCGGCTTTTGACGCGATGATCGCGCCGTCCGGGCTGATGAAGCCGATTTGCAGCGGGATGGGGGCCGGTAGTTTGTGCGGCTGGCCAGGCGTCGCCGAGATGCGCTGCGCGACCTGCAAGTGGTAGGTGCGCGCCGCCGCATTGTACTCGCCACGCACCTTCAGCGCCGGCGTGCCTGCTTGCTCGTACCAACGCATGAACGTGTCGAGCTTCCTACCTGACGCTTCCTCGAAGCAGCCGATGAAGTCTTCAACAGTCGAGGCTGTCCCGTCACGCCGCTCGAAATAGAGCTGCATGCCGCGATTGAACGCGTCTTCGCCGATGATGCGCTTCAGCATGCGGACAACCTCGCCGCCCTTCTCGTAGACGGTGGCGGTGTAGAAGTTGTCGATCTTCTGATAGGTCGCTGGGCGCACTGGGTGCGCGAGCGGGCCGGCGTCTTCGCCAAACTGGCGCGCGCGCAAGCGTTTCACATCCTTGATGCGCTGCACGGGTCGCGAGCGTTGGTCAGCGCTGAACTCTTGTTCGCGGTAAACCGTGAGTCCTTCCTTCAAGCAGAGCTGGAACCAATCACGGCAGGTGATGCGGTTGCCGGTCCAGTTGTGGAAGTACTCGTGGCCAACGACAGCCTCAATCGCCTCAAAGTCCGCGTCAGTCGCTGTATCCGCGTCCGCAAGGATCAGCGACGAGTTGAAGATGTTGAGGCCTTTGTTCTCCATCGCACCGAAATTGAAATCACGGACGGCGACGATGTTGAACACGTCGAGGTCGTACTCCCGCTTGAACGTGTCCTCGTCCCACTTCATTGCGCGCTTCAGCGCGTCCATCGCATAGCCTGCGCGCGAGGAGTCACCAGGATCGACAAAGATGCCGAGCGCCACCTTGCGACCACTTGCGGTCACGAACTCATCGTGGATGGACTCGTATTTCCCGGCGCAAAGCGCGAACAGGTACGAGGGCTTAGGGTGCGGATCGATCCAGACAGCGAAGTGCTTGCCACCTTCCATGTCTCCGCTCTCGGTCAGATTGCCATTTGAGAGCAGCGTGGGGTAGGCGGCCTTGTCCGCTTCGATGCGCACGGCGTAGCGCGCCATCACATCCGGCCGATCCAGCGAATATGTGATTGTGCGGAAGCCTTCCGCTTCGCACTGTGTGCAGAAGCGGCCGCCGGACATGTAGAGGCCTTCGAGGTGTGTGTTAGTCGCCGGCGAAATGCGAGTGACGATGTCCAGCCTGAACGAGACCGGAGGTTTTTCGATGATCAGTTTGCCCGGTTCAGTTCGATAAGCGCCCTCAACAAGCGGCTCGCCATCAATTGTGACGCTCTGAAGTTCCAGCCGTTCGCCATTCAGCTCAAGTGGTACTGCTTCCGCACCGCTACGGCGCACATGTGAACGCGCGGCGACGAGCGTGGCTTCAGGTTCGAGCGAGAAGACGAGCGCGATTTCGTCGATCAGATAGTCGGGCGGTTGGTAATCCGACAGACGGACGGTGACGTTCTCTGCGTCGCGCATTCAGGCCTCCAGGGAAGGCCTGACATGAGCCGCGCGGACCTGAAAATCAATGCGCCTTATTCAGCCGCGACAGGCGCGTCCATCTTCGGTTTTGGGTCGTGATAGACGGCCGCCAGCACCATTTCCGCTTGCTGTGCGAGTTCCAGCATCTGGCGCGGTGTTTCTTGCGGGTAATCTTGTGCGAATTCGATGAGTTCGCGCGCCACTCGCATCAAGCGGAGCGCATTGGCGAACACGCGGGACTGGTGCTCTATGCGGTTCGGATCGCGGTCGTATTCCGCCATCGGTACACGCCAGCCGCCCCAATCCTGCTCGTCGGTGACGACGACGGGATATGTGCCCGGATACGGGTGCCGCGGATCGCGCGCGTCAGATGAGAGGCGGTTCACGGCGCGAAGGATGCGCCAGTTCTCGATCTCGATCAGGTCCGGCTTGTGCGGATCCTTCTCTTCAGCGGCAAGTTCATGGGCTTGGAAGTCACGGCCGAGGCCCGTGTCATACGTGACGCGCAGTGGCTCCTCGACGCCTTTGACCCATTGCGGGTGCACTGCCTCGATCACCGCCCACGTCGCCACCGGCTTCACGTAGACGCGCTGGCCCTTATGGAAGACCGCCTTCGCCATGGACTACTCACCCCAAATTCCGAACCGCGAGCCTAGCGCAGCCGCATTGAGCCTTCGTGAACAGACGTTGACGCCAAGACACTCTTTCAGGCTTTGCAGCGACAGCGTTAAGGTGTGGCCAACCATAACCCGGGAGGAACGGGGTGAATTTTGACTTTTCCGACGACCAGAAGGCGCTGAAAGACCAGGCGCGCAAGTTTCTGGCCGACAAGTCCGCCATCAAGGTCGTGCGCAGTGTCTTGAACGATGAAGCCAAGTCTTATGACGAAGCGTTGTGGCGCGGCGTTGCTGAACTGGGCTGGCTGGGTGCTGCGATCCCAGAGGAGCATGGCGGCCTGGGACTTGGGCGCCTTGAGCTCTGCGTGTTGGCTGAAGAGATCGGTCGCGCCGTGGCGCCGATCCCGTTTTCGTCGACCGTGTACTTCTTTGCCGAAGCTCTGATGCTTGCCGGTAGCGACGCGCAGAAGTCAGCGCATTTGCCGAAGGTCGCGAGCGGCGACACGGTTGGGTGCTTCGCGCTGAGCGAGGGCCCCGGTGCGCCAACCGCTGGGAGCATCGGTGCGAAGTTTGATGGCTCGACGCTGACCGGCGTTAAGATCCCGGTGACGGACGGCGATTGCGCGACGCATGCGGTTGTCGTTGCCAAGGATGGCGGCGGTGTTTCGCTGGTGCTGGTCGATCTCAGTCAGCCAGGCGTGACGCGGACGACGCTGAAGACGCTCGATCCGACGCGGGGCCATGCCAAGCTTGAGTTCAAGGGTGTGAAGGCTGAGCGGCTTGGCGCTGCTGGCCAAGGCTGGGACTTAGCAGAGCAAGTGCTTGATCGCGCGGCGGTGCTCATCGCGTTCGAGCAAGTCGGCGGCTCGCAAGCGTGCTTGGAAATGGCGACGGACTACGCCAAGTCGCGCTACGCATTCTCGCGCCCGATCGGTTCGTTTCAGGCGATCAAGCACAAGCTCGCCGACATGTATGTCGGCATCGAGGTTGCGCGCTCCAACGCTTATTACGGCGCCTGGGCGCTTTCGACGGAAGCAGCCGAGCTTCCGTTCGCCGCCGCCGCGTCGCGCGCGGCCGCGAGCGACGCCTATTATTTCTGCGCCAAGGAGAACATCCAGACGCACGGCGGCATGGGCTTCACTTGGGAAGTCGACTGCCATCTCTTCTATCGCCGCGCCAAGCTTCTCGCCGTGCAAGCAGGCAGCCCGGCGTCGTGGAAGGAAAAGCTTGTAAAGCGTCTCGAACAGCGAAACGTCGCGTGAAGGCGCTGCGCCTCTTTACCGTGTTGATCGCCATCGTGTTGATGGTTGGCGAAGGCTATCGCTCCTGGGGCGCCGGCCGGCCGATCGTGACCTGGATGGATGACATGGTGCTCGGCGCGCTCCTGATCGGCGCCGCGTGGGCGCTGCGCATCGAAACGCCACGCCGGCGCGCTTTCTTCACTGGCGCGTGGGGCATCGCACAGGGTGCGGTGTTCGTTTCGCTTATCTCCAAGGTGCTCGATCCCGCGTCGACCGTTGCGGGCAATCTCCAAGTGTCCGTGCTGATCGGTGCACTCGCCATCATTTTCGCGTCGTCCGTGGTGGCGTTCGCGGCCAGCCTCATCATCCCTTTCAAACAGCAAGCGTGAGATAGACTCATGGATTTCAACGACACGCCCGAGGAAGCGAAGTTCCGTAGCGAAGCGCGCGCATTCCTGGAAGCGAACGTGCAGCCGAAGAGCGCCGAAGCCGAGCGCATGATCCGCAAGCTGAAGCCCGCGGAGTACTTGAAGGCGGCGAAGGAGTATCAGAAGCGCAAGGCCGAGGCCGGTTTCGCCGGCATCACTTGGGCCAAGGAACAAGGTGGGCGTGGGCTGCCGCCTATCTATGCCGTCATCTTCAATCAGGAAGAGGCGAAGTTCGACGCGCCAAGCGCGCCGTTCTCCATCGGCCTCGGCATGTGCGTGCCGACCGTGATCGCGTTCTCGGATGAAGCGATCAAGGATCGCTACGTCGCCAAGGCGCTGCGCGGCGAGGAGATCTGGTGCCAACTCTTCTCCGAACCGAGCGCAGGCTCGGACGTCGCAGCCGGCAAGACCAAGGCCGTGCGCGATGGAGACGACTGGATCATCAACGGCCAGAAGGTCTGGACGACCGGTGCGCAATTCTCTGACTTCGGCATTCTGCTCACGCGCACGAATCCGGACGTGGAGAAGCACAAGGGTCTGACGATGTTCATCGTCGACATGAAGCAGAAGGGCGTCGAAGTCCGCCCCATCCACCAAGCCTCTGGCGGTCGCGAGTTCAACGAAGTCTACTTCACTGATGTACGCATCCCGGACTCGAGCCGTCTCGGCGATCCGGGCATGGGTTGGAACGTCGCGCTAGTGACACTGATGAACGAGCGCCTTGCGGTCGGTGGCTCGTACGGGCCGGACTACAAGGAGATTTTCGACTTCGCCAAGGGCATCAACTCGCCAACGGGCGAAGGCGCTTTGATCAAGGACGAGGCCTTCCGCCAGAAGCTCGCCGACTGGATCGTGCGCGCCGAGGGCTACAAGCTCGCG
>CADEDT010000174.1 GCA_902826145.1 uncultured Caulobacteraceae bacterium | reverse complement strand
TTCTATCGCCGGCGTGGAACACTTCTCCGGCGGGCCGTTCGCGTGGCATAGTTTCGCGGGCGTTCAGGGCCGCGCGGTGGCACGCAACCTCTTCCTCGATGGCAACACGTTCGAGGATAGCGCCTCAGTCGATCGCGATCCGTTCGTCGCAGATTTTCAGACGGGCTTCTCAGTGAGCGCCGGCGATTGGCGGCTCGCCTACACTTATGTTTGGCGCACGGAAGAGTTCGAAACTCAGCCGACGCGGCAAGACTTCGGCGCCATCGCAATCAGCGTGCGGCTCTAGTCAGCGCTGGCGGTCGGATCGACGCCTTGATGCGCACGCGCGATGAACTCGCGCTTGCATTGCCGCACGGTTAGATATTCGCGCATGGTCACCGTGCCCCAGCGTTCGCCGCAAAACTGGCGCGCCGCCAAGCGAATGCGCGCGTCAGACGATGCATCACTTAAGTTGATCGTGAAGTCGTAGGTCTGGCGATCATTGTAGCCGCCAGCAATTTGGGCAGAGGCGGGGCTGGCTACAGCAGCAACACAGATAGCAGCGGCAATTCCGACGAGAGTGCGGGACATGAGCGGCCTCCAGGGTGAGTGTCGCGAAAGCAGGACACGTCTGACCTAGCACCACGGATTGGCGCAGCGCGTGACAATCGACACGCCCCACGCAAACGTGAGCGAAAAGCAAGATTCACCAGTGAACCAAGGCGCAATCAGAAGGCGGCGAAGGCCTGCGTCTGTGCGCGCCGCGCGTGCTTTTCGGCGTACATCGCCTCGTCAGCACGGGCGAGCGCGGTCTCTGGATCCTCAACCATCGCGATCGAGTGCACGCCGACCGATGCACGAATGCGGTGCGGCATGCCCGCGTGAAGGATCGCACTAGAATTGATCTTGTCGCTCAGCGTCTGCGCCTTCGTTTGAGCTTCGGCCGCCACCGCACGATTAAGGATCACGCCAAACTCATCGCCGCCGATGCGCCCGACCACGTCGCTCTCGCGCACGCTGTCGAGCAACAGCAGGCCAACGTGACGCAACACGGCGTCCCCTGCCGAGTGGCCGTAGTCGTCATTGACCGCTTTGAAGCCGTCGAGGTCGATGTAGATGACCGCGGCGGGCGTCTTATATCGCTCGACCTCGGACATGGTCCGGTGGAGCTCGCGCAGGAAGGCGCGGCGATTGAACACCGGCGCGAGCGTGTCGCGATCCGCCAGCTCCTCAGCTGCTACGAGCTTGGCTTTCATCTCCGCCAGTTCGGCGGTGAGTCGCTCCAGCGCAGCGATTCCACTCTCGGAAACATCGCGCACGTCGAGCCCCAGCCCTTGCAAGAGCTGGCTCGTTTCGCCTGCGAGTTTCGAGCGCCGGAACAGCATCGTTACCCACAGGCATGCGCCTGCCGGGTAAAAGCCGCCTTAACTGCTTTCGCGAGCGGACTGGACGGCGCGCACGGCTTCCATTACTGGGCCCGTTTTTAGGAGCAGCCGAAACATGGCTACCCCCAACCCGTCGGTGGGCCTGATCATGGGCTCGAAGTCCGACTGGGACACGATGAAGGCCGCCGCCGAAGTGCTCGATGCGCTGGGCGTTGCTTACGAAGCCAAGGTCGTCTCCGCCCACCGCACCCCGCAACGCCTCTACGAGTACGCCACCAGCGCCAAGTCGCGCGGGCTGAAGATCATCATCGCTGGCGCGGGCGGCGCGGCGCACCTCCCCGGCATGACCGCGTCCATGACGCCGCTGCCAGTGCTCGGCGTGCCGGTGAAGAGCAAGGACCTGAAAGGTCTCGATAGCCTGTTGTCGATCGTACAAATGCCAAAGGGCGTGCCTGTCGGGACACTCGCCATCGGCGAACCGGGCGCCGCCAACGCCGGACTGATGGCGGCACAGGTTCTGGCGCTCAATGATGAGGCGCTCGCCGCCCGCGTCGAGGCGTTCCGCACCGCCCAAACAGAAGCGGTGTCCGAAAGCCCAACATGAGCGCGCTCCCACCTGGCAGCACGATCGGTATCCTAGGCGGCGGCCAACTCGGACGCATGTTGAGCCAAGCCGCCGCGCAGCTCGGCTTCGACGTTTGCATTTTCACCGATGAACCGGACAGCCCCGCCTCTCGCGTTTCAGCAAAAACGTTTGTCGGCAACTATCTCGACCGTGCCGCACTCACCGATTTTGCGAGACGTGTGCAAGTCGTCACCACCGAGTTCGAGAACGTGCCTGCCGAAACGGCTGAAGCGCTGATTGAAGCCGGCGCTCGTGTTGCACCCACCCCCGCCGCGCTCGCTATCGCGCAGGATCGCTTCGACGAGAAGAGTTATTTCCAAAGCGCAGGGATCGTGACACCGGCGTTCAAAGCGATCAGCTCACAAGTGGATTTGGACGCGGCAATTGCCGAAATCGGCGCGCCGGCCATTCTGAAGACACGCCGGCTTGGCTATGACGGTCGCGGCCAAATCCGCATCAAGACGACTGCCGACGCAAAGGGCGCATGCGAGAAGCTCGGCGCACCCGGCATCCTTGAAGGCTTCTGTGCGTTCGAGCGCGAAGTCTCGATTATCGCGGCGCGCGGTAGCGATGGCGCTGTCGCGTTCTACGATATCAATGAGAACGAGCACACCGGCGGCGTTCTCTCGCGCACGACGCTTCCCGCAAACGTCAGCGATCAGACCATCATCGAAGCACAGACCGCGGCGCAGCGCGTGCTTGAAGCGTTCGACTATGTCGGCGTGCTGACGATCGAGTTTTTCGTGATGCCGGACGGGTCACTCGTCGCCAACGAGATGGCGCCGCGCGTCCACAACTCAGGTCACTGGACCATCGAAGGCGCCCTCACCTCACAATTTGAGCAGCACATCCGCGCCGTCGCAGGCTGGCCGCTCGGGCCGACCACGCGGATTGCTGCGATCGAAATGCTGAACCTCATCGGCGGCGACGCGAACGACTGGCCGCAACTCGCTGCCGATCCAACCGCGCGGCTACACCTTTACGGCAAGCGCGACGCGCGCGCCGGCCGCAAGATGGGGCACGTCACCAAGCTCAAATCGAGCTAGCGTGGAAAGGCTTCATCACGCGAAGCGAAGAGCCACAACCCGATTATGTAGAGCGCCGGCGTGATGAACCAGAGAACGCCAACGATAGAGCCCGGCGTACGCCGGATAAACGTAACGACGCTTTCGCCACCTTCTATTGATCCGCCGATGGCCGTAACTGCCGGGTTCGCGAACACGATAAGCGCGATCAAACACAGCCAAAACGCGATCGCTGTCGCGACAATGGGGCTTGTGCGCTCGACGTAATCGTCAGCGGGATGCTGTTCGAGTTGAGATAAAGAGGTCCAGATTGTCAGCGGCCAGGCCGCCGCGTTGATGAACCGTAACGGAGCTGCAGCCATGAAGCGCCTCCACCGCATTCAAGTGCTCCAACTATACGCCTGCGGCGAGGTGATGTCAGTGAAATGCGAGCAAGCTCAGAGCGCGCGCTGAAGTTGAACCAGCGTCACTATCCTCCACGCGGGTGATACGGCGAACGGCAGGCGCCAGCGATCTTGTGTGCGGCAACCCCGGCTGGCGGGGCGGAGACAATGCACATGATACGCTTGCTTACGATGACTGCCGTCGCGGCTGTGGCCGCTGTCGCGCTCTTTGCAACTCAGCCTCAACCAGCCGCCGCGCAAGGCTGTAGCTTCCAGGCGTTCGATGCAGAATTCCGGCAGTTGACGACCAACTATCCGCAGCGCAGCCACTGGGGCGCGCGCGATACGTACCAATACTCGTATTTCCTCGGCGTAGAAGGGCTTGAGATTCTCGAACGTCACCGCCGATGCATGAATGATCCTGACTACCAGGCCAATCGTCAGGCACTGGAAGGCATGCGCGATCAGGGCGTGCGCGGCTGTCAGCAGCTCTCTACAAATCCGAGCTCTTGCTCGCCAACTTATCCGAGCTAGCGCGCGTAGCGGAAGCGTGCAGCCACGCCGACGGCTGTCTGCACGCCTTCGCTCACCGGCTTGAGGCGCGCCTTCAACTTTTCGAACTGCATGACGTTCTCGATGCGCGCATCGAGGAACGCCCAGGTCGCTTCGTTGTCTTCGCTCTCGTCGCTGAACCAACGAGCGTAAGTGCTCGCCAGCACGCCGGAGAGAATGGCGCGCTTCGAGTAGAAGTTCTCGTCGGTCGACGTATCGCCAAGCGCGCGCCAGATGAGATCAGCCGTGCGCCAGAGAAGCCGCGCCGCTTCCGGCGCACGCGTTGGCCGCGCGAGCGCGCGCGTCATTGCGCGGGCTGCTTCCTTATAAGGCTGCTGCGCCTCCAGCCGCACTTGCACCGCCGCGCGCACGCGCTGGCGCACCTTCATGGCGGCGAGGTCGAGTTCGTCGAGCCGCTCGAGCATGGCGGCGTCGGCCCGGGCGGCGAAGGTGTCGAACAGGTCAAACGCACCCTTGGGGCAAGCTAGAGTCGCCTCCCCCTCGCTCAGCCCCGCCTCCGTGACCGCTGCCTTGAAGGCGGCGTCCGTCCAGCCCTCACGGGCGGCGTGTGCGGGAAAAACCTCTAAAATCCGGGCGCGGAACCGGTCGGACGGGGTATCAGCCATGGCCAAAAGCTAAGCCTGACCCGCCGGGCCAGCAATGGACATCCCCGCGGCCTTTTGCTATCAGCCCGCCTTCGCTTCAGAACGGGCCCGCAGCGCACCAGCGCTGGCGGCCGGTTTCGTGTTTGGTATTCGGTTACGGGAGACGGGTCCTGGTACAGATTTTCGTCCGCGATAACAACGTCGATCAGGCGTTGAAAGCGCTCAAGAAGAAGATGCAGCGGGAAGGCACTTTCCGCGAAATGAAGCGCCGTAACCATTACGAGAAGCCGTCGGAAAAGCGTGCGCGTGAGCGCGCCGAAGCCGTGCGCCGCGCCCGCAAGCTGGCGCGCAAGCGCGCGCAACGCGAGGGCCTGTTGCCCCGCCCGCCGGCAAAGCCGCGGTAAGCACCGGACACGTGAAGCGATAAAGTTCAAAACGCCGCCCCTCACCGGGCGGCGTTTTTGTTGTCACCATATCTCGCCGAAGGCGCGGAGGAAGTTCTCGCCGAGCACCTTCTCGGCGACGCGTGCCGAATAACCACGCTGCAGCAGTGCGTCGGCGATGGTCTCGCAGCGACGCGAATGATTGAGGCCTTGGACGAAGAGTGGGCGCGCGTCTTCGCCAGGCGCTGCGACGCCGGCGCGGCGGCGTTCTTCGTTTTGCTGCTGGAGCGCTGCGCGCGATTCCGGCGTGTCGGGAATGCCGCCATAAGCGGTGTCGCTGCCGATACCGACATGGTCTTCGCCCGCCACATTCAGCGCGTGCGTCATGTGCGCCATATAGTCGTCGAGCGTGGCTTCGCGCGGGCTGGGCGTGAGGTACGGCAGATCGTAGATGCCGAATACGCCGCCCTTTTCCGCTAGCGCACGGAGCTGTGCGTCCGTTTTGTTGCGCGGATGATCGTGCACCGCCGTGCAGCCGCCATGCGTCATCAGCGCGGGTTTGGTCGACGCTTCCGTGGCGGCGGCGGTCGTCGCCGGATTGGCGTGGCTGAGATCAAGCGCCACGCCATGCGTGTTCATCGCGGCGACTGCCTCTCGGCCAAGGTCGGTCAATCCCAGCGCCGGATCGGCAAGCACGCCTGCACCGAACGGCGAGGTCAGATTGTAAGAGAGCTGCATCACTTTCACGCCGAGACCGGCGAATTCTTCGATACGTGCAATGCTGCTCTCCAGGCATTCGACGCCCTCGAACGAGAAGATCACGCCAAGCCGGTTGCTGCGCTTCGCTTGGCGGATGTCTGCGACTGATTGGATCTGGATGAAGTCGGTGAAGTAGGTCGAGATGATGCGGCGCATGACGCGCACTTCGACCATCGTCTGCGCGTACGTGTTGGCAAAGCCGCCCATCGACGCCTTCACCGCAGTTAAGCCCGACGCCTTGATGGCGTTGACCTGCTCCTTGGTCATGCCGTCGCCGACAGGGGGATAGATGTTGCCATCGATCGAGATGGCGTTGGCGTAGAGCGTGCGGGCGGCGTCCGAAACCGCCGCCGGCGTATCCTGCGCGCTTGCACGCGGCGCGATCAGCGCGGCGCCCGTGGCGGCCAACACGGCTCTACGATTGATCATGCGCTTCCCCTCGAGACTTGATCTCATGTCTCCGAGGAGAGTTTCAGCATTATTTCAGCCGCCTGATCCAGCAG
>CADEDT010000173.1 GCA_902826145.1 uncultured Caulobacteraceae bacterium | reverse complement strand
GCAGGGACAGACTCACGAGCCTACGCGGAGGTCGACGAGAATGTGTATAGGTATCAGCCGATCATGCTGACCGCTGAAGACCTTGAGCGTCCGCACGGTCTAAACGAGCGCATCTCGATCGAGAATTTTGAGCGTACGATCCGATTCTATATCGGCCTCATGGAAGCAGGAGCGATGCAATGATCCGGTCCGCACTTTTCGTTTGTGCGCTCACGCTCGCCGCGTGCACACCTGCTCAGGAAGCCAAGGAGGAAGCGCCGGTGGCCAGCAGCTCTGAAGTCGCAGCGCCGACGCCGGAGGATGTCGCCGTGCATATCACGGCCGCACAGAACGGGCAGAGCGTGAACGTCGCCGTTGGTCAGCGTTTCGCCATCGAGTTGGTTGGTGTGCCGACTGCCGGCTATGTCTGGGCGCCGGCGCAAGTGCCTGCGTTCGTGACACGCGCCGGTGAAGCGTCCGGCAACACGACGCAAGCGCAGAGCGAACCAGGCTTCACCGGCGGCAATCACTGGGAAGTGACAATGTTCTCCGCGACCGCCGCCGGGACCGGCGAGGTCGTCATGGAGCAGCGCCGCCCCTGGGAAACCACTGAGCCAGCTAATGACACCTTCCGCGTCACCATCGTCGCGCAATAAGTGACCGTTATTGCCCAGACCTTGCTCTACATGCTCGCCGTTGGCGGCATCGCGGCGGGGTCATTGGGGCTCATCTTTTTCGCCGGAGGGGCGATGAACAAGGCGCGCCCGCCTGAAATGCGGCGCCGGCGCTGGCTCTTGGCTGCGCTTTGCGGGTGCGGGATTGTCGCATCGGCGGCGCTAGGCTTTGTCGCCATCCCCGCAATCCTGTATCTCGCGCGGTGATGAGCGATCTGCTTCGGGATATTTGGTACTTCGCCGCCACTTCGCGCGAGCTGAAGCGCGGCGAGATGTTCCGCCGCGAGATCCTGGGCGAACCCGTGCTGCTCGGGCGCGACGAGGACGGCAAAGCGTTCGCGCTCCGCGATATTTGCCCGCACCGCGCCGTGCCTTTGTCGGCGGGGCGCATCGTTGCCGAGAATGGCGTGCAGACGGTGGAGTGTCCGTATCACGGCTGGCGCTATGGGACGCAGGACGGGATATGCAAGCTGATCCCGTCGCTGGTGGCGGATCAGCCATATGAAGCCAACCGCATTCGCGTGCGCCGTTTCCCCACGCATGAGGCAAACGGCATCGTGCTCGCGTTCGTGTCGTCTGATCCGCGCTCGACGGCCGAGCCGCCGCCGGCGCCGCAATTCGATCTGCGCGATTTCCGTGAACCGAAATTCGTCATTCACCGCATCTTCGCGGCGAGCATGGACAATGCCGTCGTCGGGCTCATGGACCCGGCGCACGTGCCGTACGTGCATAACCAATGGTGGTGGCGCCCGCCATCGACGGGGCGTCGCCTGAAGGAAAAGCGCTTCGTGCCGCGTGAACGCGGCTGGGCGATCGAGCGACATGCGCCGAGCGGCAATTCGCTTGCCTATCGCGCGCTCTTCGGCGGCGCGGTGACGACGGAAATTTCGTTCATGCTCCCGGGCTTCCGCTGGGAGGTCGTGGAGAACGAGCGCTCGCGCCTCTTCACGCTCACGTGCCTTACGCCCGAGAACGAAAACTCCACGCGCATCACGCAAGTGACGTACTGGAAGAACGCGCCAATGCTCGATGTGATGAAGCCGATCCTGGTGCCGGCCGCGCTCGAATTTCTCGATCAGGACGGCCGCATGGTCGACTTACAAAACGCCGGCCTTGCCTACAGCCCGTCCATGCTCTGGATCGACGACATCGACGTGCAGGCGAAGTGGTACCTGAAGCTCAAGCGCGAATGGGTGAAGCACCGCGAAGAGGGTCGTGAGTTCACCAACCCGATTGAGCCGGTGACGCTCCGGTGGATGAGCTAGGGCGCCGGTGGGTCACCGACGCCTTCGCTGACAATCGAGAACGGCGCGGGAAGCGCCCCAGATCGCATGATGATCGCCAGCTCATTGGCGGATTCCGCAGTGAAGTTGCCCGAGATCTGCCCAGACCCGCCACAGATCGCCTCGTTGATGGTCGGTGCGGTGAGGACACGTCCGTCGAATAGGATCGCGAAACGCTGGCCGACGTGATCGCGCGTGATGCGGCAAAAGCGCTGCTTCCCGATGTTGTCGAAGCTGAAGGAAAGAACAAACTGACCTGTTTGTGCGTCGGTGCTGGGGTTTGCTGTGGCGATATTCTCGCCGGTGAATTCGGGACGCTCCTTCAGGACTTCAGGGAGGTCGCCTTCGAAGAATGGCGGCGCAATGATTGAACTTGGTGGAAGATGTTCGTCCGTCGCACGCACGTCATCGCGGACGAGATGGAAGGTGATCCGTCCCTCGCGGTCCATCATATCGCGCACTGAGTTCGGCAACTCGCGCGCGTCTGTTCGGATAACCAGCCGGCCAGGCCCGTGAGCCATCACCGTCGCACGAAGTCGAAGCGGTGCAAGGCGGCGTTGAATGATATGCTCAGACTGCAGAACCGCATTGTTGACTAGCGTTTCGACGGCCTGTTCGCTCAACCGTGCTTCGATCGATCCGTCAGGCTGCTGCGAGAAGCCGACGTCGGGTACGGTCGCGGTCAGGACTTCAATCGCCCGCGCCGAATCGGCGGCATCGACCAAGCGAACGCGCGCCACATCTTCATCTACACCACGGCCATTGTACCGGATCGAGGCGCCTCGCAGAGCCTCGGCCATCTGATCGGAAACTGTCTCAAGCTGGGATTTTTGGAGAACAACGCGATCGACTTCGACGATTGCATACGCACCGTTGTGGGGGCGCGGGCCCATCATGTCTTGTATCTGGTCGCAAGACGCCGTGAGCACCGCGGCGACACACATCAGCCAAATCGTTGCCGTCCGCTTCGCCATCGCTCACCCCGTTGGGCAATCTCTAGCGTGGAATGAGCACAACCGGAATGCTGGTCTCGCGCGGGTTGGCGTTGTCGGCGGGCATGTCTTCCTGCAGCACGAGCGTTGCCGGCGTTTCTTGGGTGACGCTGAAGCTGAATTCCGCGCGATAGGCCACGGGCGCTTCGGTCATCCAAGCCGTTTGCGCGCGTGCTGGCGCTTCGGCGATGACTGCGCCATCGGCGCCTACGAGTTTCGCCGGGAATTGCGCTTCGAAATACCAATCGCCGGGCGCTGTGCCTTCGACAATGAGCGGGCTGGTGACGCGCGCCCCGGAGGCAGGTGTGGAGATGATGACCGCGGCGGTGCTTGCGGTCTCGGTTGCCGTGGTGACCGGTGCTTCGGCTTGCTGCGGCGGCGGTGAGCAGGCCGCCAGCGAAATGCCAAAAGCGGCGATGGCGAGGTGAGTAAGGCGAAGCATCAGAGGTCCCCGAGCGCCTTCTATCGCCCCGTGGCGTGGCGGCAAGAAGGCGAGGCGCGTCATGCTGGCGCGCGGTAGATGGCCTTTGCGACTTCGGCCTCCCGGCGGTCGTTGATGATGCGGCGCGAAACGTCGTCGGGAACGCCGACGCCGTTCAGGAGCGCTTCGCCGAGTTGGAGCGCCGCTTCAATGGAGTCCGGGCTTGCCAGCGCAGCGCCGGCCGCGTGGAGGCGGCGTGCGTGTTCGCCGTCGCGGGCGCGGGCGTAGATCGGAATATGCGGCCAGGCGCGGCGCGCTTCGCCAACGATGCGCTCCACCGCTTCGGCGTCGTTGATGGTGACGACGATGGCAGCGGCGTTTGCCGCGCCCACGCTCGCCAAGGTCTGCGCGTTGGCGGCGTCGCCGTAGTGGACGGGCCGTCCTTCCTTGCGCAGCTCGGCCACGAGCGCCGCTTCGCCCTCGATGCCGATGTGCGATATTTCCTGCGCGCTCAGAATGTCGGCGAGGGTTTGCCCTACACGTCCGAAGCCTGCGATGACGACGTGGCCGCTTTCGAGTGCTGCGTCCGGTGGCGGCGCTGAAGCAGGCGGACCGCTCAGTGCACGCGCCACGCGCGCGCCGAGTGCGGCAACGATGGGCGTCACGAAGATCGAGAGCGCGCTGACGATCAGCATGTAGGCGGCGGTGTCTTCCGGGATTGCGCCGCCAGCGCGCGCGGCAGCGACAACCACGAAAGCGAACTCACCCGCTTGTCCGAGAAGCAGTGCGGTCTGAAGCGCGCGCGGCCACGACAAACCGAACACGCGCGCAACTGGCGCGATGATCGCCGTCTTAAGCGCGAACAAGCCGATCACGCCGATGGCGATCAGCAATGGTTCGCGGAGCAGGAGCGAGATGTCGATCTGCATGCCGACGGTCACGAAGAAGAGGCCGAGCAGCAGGTCTTTGAAGGGCTCTAAGTCGGTCTCGATCTGATGGCGAAACTCAGTTTCCGCGAGCAGCAAGCCCGCGAGGAACGCGCCGAGAGCCGCTGACAGCCCCGCCAACTCCGAGGCAGCGGCCATGCCAATGGCGGCCAGAAACGCGGCGGCGATGAAGATTTCGCGGCTGTCCGCGGCGGCGACCCAGCGGAAGAGTGGGCGCAGCAGCAAGCGCCCCGCGAGCACGATGGCGCCGAACGAGAGAAGGCCAGTGAGTAAGGCGGCGCCGACTTGATCGCCGAAGGGACTTGCGCCTGGGCTGAGCGCGGCGACCAGAAACAGGATCGGCACGACCATCAAGTCCTGCATCAGCAGGATCGAAAAACTCGCGCGGCCAACGGGCGTCGCGATCTGGCTGCGCTCGCGCAGCAACTGCAGAACCAGCGCCGTCGATGAAAGCGCGAACGCTAAGCCGATCACCGCAGCGATCGTGAACGCGTTGCCGAACATCATCGCCACGCCGGTGATCGCCGCCGCGCAGAGCACGACTTGCAGCAGACCAAGGCCAAACACGTAGCGCCGCAACGCCCACAGGCGCTCAGCCGAAACTTCCAATCCAATCACGAAGAGCAGGAACACGACGCCGAGTTCAGCGAGCAGCAAAGTGGGTTCATCGCTCTCCAACTCGAACGCAGCAAGCCACGGCCAGCTGTGCGCAAGCTGGCCGAGCACATGCGGGCCCATGGCGACGCCGATAAACAGGAAGCCCATCACCGTGCTGATCCGCGCTTTCTTCAGCGCCGGGATGAGCACGCAGGTCGCCGCCAAGAAGACGAGCGCCTGGACGATGACTTCGCTTCCGCCGCTCCCGTGCTCCATTCATTTCGCTCCCAAGGTGCGGCCAGTGCAGGTTCGCGTCGCGTCGCCCCTTTCGCAACTGCGAGAAGCGGGCTTTAGTGCCGCGACTCGCGAGGGATTGCATGGGCGCGGAGCTGATAAGGCAACTGGAAACCGTCGCGGCTGACGCTGGCGCCTACGCGGACGCCGCGAAGGCGGCGGTGCGGCCGCTTGTGAGTAAAGGCGGCAAGCTCGATCGCGTGGCGCTCGATGCCGAACAGCACGTCGTGCACGGGCTCGCATGGGTCGCGACCTATGCCGAAACGCTGCGCGAGGTGCGCGATTGGGCGTGTGCGCTGAACGACGCGGGCAAGTTCGGCGAGACCGAGCAATTGCTGGCGAAGCTGTTGGCGGCGGAATACTCGGCGCAACTCGCCGGTGGCGTGCCGATGACGCAGGTGGAGACGATCCGGCCGGCGGATTTCGGCATTGAGGCGCCGGCGGTGGCGTTGCGCGTGACGCAAGCCGAGAAGTCGCGGCTGGCCGCGCTGCTGCACGACGCGCAAGGGCGCGCGACATTCGAGAATACCAATCTCGATTCTGACTTCGAGATGATCCGCGATCAGTTTCGGCAGTTCGCGGACGACAAGATCGTGCCGCACGCGCACGGCTGGCACTGCAGGGACGAACTGATCCCGCTGGAAATTCTCGAAGAGATGGGCGCGCTTGGCGTGTTCGGGCTGACCATCCCGGAAGAATATGGCGGCTCGGGTATGGGCAAGACGGCGATGTGCGTTGTTTCGGAAGAGCTCTCGCGCGGCTGGATCGGCACGGGCTCGCTTGGCACGCGCAGCGAGATCGCCGCAGAGCTGATTCTGATCGGCGGGACCGCGGAGCAGAAGGCGGAATGGCTGCCGAAGATCGCCAGCGCCGAGATTTTGCCGACGGCGGTGTTCACTGAGCCGAACACCGGCAGCGATCTGGGTTCGCTGCGTACGCGCGCGGTGAAGGACGGTGAAAGCTACGTCGTCACAGGCAACAAGACATGGATCACGCACGCGGCGCGCGCCGACGTGATGACGCTGCTGGTGCGCACCGATCCAAGCCCCACCGGCTTCAACGGCCTTTCCATGCCGCTCGCACCCAAGCAGCGCGGCGGTGGCGGCAATCCGTTCCCCTACCCCCGCCTAAACGCC
>CADEDT010000172.1 GCA_902826145.1 uncultured Caulobacteraceae bacterium | reverse complement strand
AGTCCAAGAACACTCTCTATTGCTCGTTCTGCGGCAAGAGCCAGCACGAGGTGCGCAAGCTCATCGCCGGCCCGACCGTGTTCATCTGCGATGAGTGCGTCGAACTCTGCATGGACATCATCCGCGAGGAGCACAAAACCTCGCTGGTCAAGTCGAAGGAAGGCGTCCCGTCTCCGAAAGAGATTAAGGGCGTGCTCGACGATTACGTCGTCGGCCAGGATCACGCCAAGCGCGTTCTCTCGGTTGCGGTCCACAACCACTACAAGCGCCTGAACCACGCGGCGAAGAACGCCGACGTTGAGCTGGCGAAGTCGAACATTCTGCTGATCGGCCCGACGGGCTGCGGCAAGACGCTGCTGGCGCAGACGTTGGCGCGCATCATCGACGTGCCGTTCACGATGGCGGATGCAACGACGCTGACCGAAGCTGGTTACGTTGGCGAGGACGTCGAGAACATCATTCTGAAGCTGCTGCAGGCCGCTGACTATAATGTCGAGCGTGCGCAACGCGGCATCGTCTATATCGACGAAGTCGATAAAATTTCGCGCAAGTCCGACAATCCAAGCATCACGCGCGACGTGTCGGGTGAAGGCGTGCAGCAAGCGCTGCTGAAGATCATGGAAGGCACGGTTGCGAGCGTTCCTCCGCAAGGCGGCCGCAAACATCCGCAGCAGGAATTCCTACAAGTCGACACGACGAACATTCTGTTCATCTGCGGCGGAGCCTTCGCGGGTCTAGACAAGATCATCAGCCAACGTGGCAAGGGCACGTCTATCGGCTTCGGCGCAACGGTGCGCGACGAGCAAGATCTTCGTACTGGCGAAATTCTCCGTCAGATCGAGCCGGACGACCTGCTGAAGTTCGGCTTGATCCCAGAATTCGTCGGCCGTCTGCCGGTCTTGGCGACGCTGGAGGATCTCGACGAACCGGCGCTGGTGACGATCCTGACCGAGCCGAAGAACGCGCTTGTGAAGCAGTATCAGCGCATGTTCGAGATGGAGAACGTGAAGCTCTCCTTCCCGGACGAAGCGCTTCGCGCGATCTCACGCAAGGCGATCGGCCGCAAAACTGGCGCGCGTGGTCTGCGTTCGATTCTCGAAAGCATCCTGCTCGACACAATGTTCGAGTTGCCCTCGATGCGCGGCGTGGAAGAAGTCGTTGTGTCGGCCGACGTTGTCGAAGGTCGCGCCAAGCCGCTTCAAATTTACGCCGAACGGCGCGATGGCGCCGGCGCCACGGGCTAGATGTAAAAGATACTAGGCTTGCTCGCATGACCCCCGGCCGATAACCGGGGGTTATGTTTTTGCGCGTTCGTTCGGCTCTGCTTTCGGTTGCTCTTCTCGCGGGGTGCGCAACTGCGGATGCGCCCGCGCCGGCAAACGATGCGCATCTCGCTGCAATCGAAAGCGGAATGCCGGAGATTCCGCTCACTGGCGAAGCGCCGCTCAGGCTGACGTTCAGCCAATGGATGGAAGCACTCGCGATCCCCGGCATCAGTGTCGCTGTGATCGACGATTATCAGGTTTCGTGGGTGCATGGTTTCGGAGTCGCCGATGCCAACACGCGCGCACCGATGACGCCTGATACAGTGGTGCAGGCGGGTTCGATCGCGAAGCCACTCACAGCAATGGCAGCGCTGCGTATGGTTGAGCAGGGCTCGCTTTCGCTTGATGGCGATATCAATCGGTCGCTGAACTCGTGGCACCTCGCAGACAACGAGTTCACTGCGGAGGCGCACGTCACGCTCAGGCGCCTCCTTTCGCATACCTCTGGTGTCACGCCTGGCGGTTTCGATGGCTATGAGCCGGACGCACCGACGCCGACGATTCAGCAGATTCTCGATGGCGCGGCGCCTGCGAACTCGCAAGCAGCTCAAGTGTTTGCGACGCCTGGGACGGCTATGGCTTATAGCGGCCCGGCGTACACGATCGTGCAACTGGCGCTGATCGAGCGCGCAAATAGGCCGTTTCCTGAGTTGATGCGCGAGAGCGTTTTCGCGCCGCTGCACATGCGCAGCAGCACATACGAACAGCCCTTGCCGGCACGATTCGAGCGGCGGGCGGCGAGTGGACACACGTGGGGCGGCGGCGTGTTGTCGGGGCGCTGGCGCGTGCACCCGGAAATGGCGGCCGCCGGGTTGTGGACGACGCCGAGCGATCTCGCTCAGGTCGCAATCGAAATGGCGCGGGCTCGCCGCGGAGAATCGTCGCGCGTGCTCTCGCAGGGCATGGCCGTGCGTATGCTCACGGAAGAGAAGGAGTCTTCGGCGCTTGGTTGGATGCTAGGTTCCGGCGACGGGATGTTCTGGCACAATGGCGGGACGGAGGGATATCGCGCCAGCATGCGGATGTACTCCGACACGGGCGACGGTTTCGTGTTCCTCTCCAACTCCGACAACGGACACGACATCGTGTTCATGCTCACCAATGTCATCGCGGCGGAACGTGGCTGGCCGAACTACACGCCGCGCAGCGTGTCTCCGATAGTGGCGACCAAGCTCATTGCCAGCCAACGCGGCGTCGAGCGGGCGCTTGCTGAATATCGCACGATGCGCAGCACACAGCCCGCGCGCTGGTTTGGCCCGGGCGATCTGAACGGCTGGGGCTACATGCTGCTAGAACAGCGGAAGCTGGACGATGCGCTGCGCGTGTTTACGGAAAACGTCAGTTATTACCCGGACAACGCCTACGCCTATGACTCACTGGGCGAGGCTTATCTGGCTGCCGGACAGCGCGACGCGGCGATCCAGAACTATCGCCGCAGCCTCGAACTTGACGCGACCAACGATAACGCGAGGGAAGTTCTCGCGCGGATTGAAGCGCAGCCGCGCTGATCCCATGTATCGTGCGCGGAACGGCCGTTGAACGCGGGTTCTCCCCGTCTCCGCTCACCTGAATGACAACTGAACGTTAGGAAGAATCGTCCGGACTCCGCGTGGAAACACGCGGGGAACTTGGGGTCTCAGCGCGTTCCACATGGACGTGTCTGGCCAACACTTGAAGCGGCCCCCGAACGCTTCCACATTTTCATCCGTTAATGCCGGGCACGCGGGCTGTATCTCAGACGCATGATCCGGCGAAGGAGCGCTAAATGGCCGAGAGCCGTGTTTTCCCAGTCCTGCCTCTGCGCGACATCGTCGTGTACCCGAAGATGGCGGCGCCGCTGTTTGTGGGCCGCGAGAAGTCGGTGCGCGCGCTCGATGAAGTGATGCGCAAGGACAAACAGATTTTGCTCGCCGCGCAGATGGACGCGTCTGAAGACGAGCCGAGCACTGACCGCATCTTCACTGTCGGCACGGTGGCAACTGTGGTGCAATTGCTGAAGCTGCCCGACGGCACGGTGCGGGTGCTCGTCGAAGGCGGCTATCGCGCCAAGATCACGAACTTCCACGAGAACGAAAACTACTTCGAAGCGGAAGCGGAAGAGCTGCCCGACGAGAATGCCGACACGGCGGAAGCCCGCGCTGTCGCGCGTGCAGTGACCGACCAATGGGACAACTTCACCAAGCTGTCGCGCAAGACGCAGCCCGAGGTGCAGCAGGCGATCAGCGCGATCACCGAGCCGTCTCGGCTGGCTGACTCTGTGGCCGCGCACCTGAGCGTGAAAATTCCGGACAAGCAGGCGCTGCTTGAACTCACCGACGTGCCGCAACGCCTGGAGCGCATCCTTTCGCTGATCGAAGGCGAAGTCGGGATGCTTCAGGTCGAGCGGAAGATCCGCAATCGCGTGAAGCGTCAAATGGAGAAGACGCAGCGCGAGTATTATCTGAACGAGCAGATGAAGGCGATCCAGCGCGAGCTGGGCGATGGCGACGAAGGCCGTGAAGACATCGCCGAGCTCGAAAACCGGATCAAGAACACGAAGCTGTCGAAAGAGGCGAAGACTAAGGCCGAAGCGGAGATGAAGAAGCTCCGTCAGATGTCGCCGATGTCGGCGGAATCGACGGTGGTGCGCAATTATCTCGATTGGCTGCTCTCGCTGCCTTGGGGCAACAAGAAGAAGGTCAAGAAGGACATCGACGCCGCGCAAGTGGTGCTCGACGAGGACCACTACGGCCTAGATAAGGTCAAAGACCGGATCCTCGAATATCTCGCGGTGCAGGCGCGCACGAACAAACTGCGTGGCCCGATCCTTTGCCTTGTCGGCCCGCCGGGTGTCGGCAAAACCTCGCTCGGCCGCTCAATTGCCAAGGCGACGGGGCGCGACTTCGTGCGCATGTCGCTCGGTGGCGTGCGTGACGAAGCGGAAATCCGTGGTCACCGCCGGACCTACATCGGTTCGATGCCGGGGCGCGTCATCCAGTCGATGAAGAAGGCAAAGAGCGCCAACCCGCTCTTCCTGCTTGATGAAATCGACAAGCTGGGCGCGGACTATCGCGGCGATCCAGCAGCCGCTTTGCTTGAAGTGTTGGATCCTGAGCAAAACTCGACGTTCAACGACCACTATCTCGAAGTGGATTACGATTTGAGCGACGTGCTGTTCATCACGACAGCCAACAGCCTCAACATGCCGCAACCGTTGCTGGACCGGATGGAGATCATCCGCATCCCTGGCTACACCGAGGATGAGAAGCTGGAGATCGCGAAGCGCCACCTGCTGCCGAAGCAGTACGAGAACAACGGCCTGAAGAAGACTGAGTTCTCGGTTTCGGAAGATGCGTTGCGTGACTTGATCCGCCGCTACACGCGTGAAGCGGGCGTTCGCTCGCTCGAACGCGAAATCGGCAATCTGGCCCGTAAGGCTGTCCGCGAGCTTGAGCAGAAGAAGGCGACGAAGGTCGACATCACGGCGAAGAATTTGCCGGATTACGCCGGCGTCTGGAAATTCCGCTTTGGTGAAACCGATATCGAGGATCAGGTTGGTGTTATCACCGGCTTGGCGTGGACCGAAGTCGGCGGCGACTTGCTGACGATCGAAGCTGTCGCGATGCCCGGCAAGGGCTCAATGACGGTGACGGGCAATCTGCGCGATGTGATGAAGGAGTCGATTTCGGCTGCTGCCTCGTACGTGCGGTCGCGTTCGATTGCCTTCGGCGTCAAGCCGCCAACATTCCGTACGCGTGACATCCACGTGCACGTGCCGGAAGGCGCGACGCCGAAGGATGGTCCGTCGGCGGGCGTGGCGATGGCGACGGCAATCGTCTCGGTGCTCACGGGCACGCCGATCCGCAAGGATATCGCCATGACTGGCGAAATCACGCTGCGCGGACGCGTGTTGCCGATCGGTGGTCTGAAGGAAAAGTTGCTTGCGGCGCTTAGAGGCGGCGTGAAGACGGTGCTGATCCCGAAGGACAACGAGAAGGATCTCGCCGACATCCCTGACAACGTGAAGCAAGGGCTCGAGATCGTGCCGGTGTCGACTGTCGATGAAGTGCTGAAGCGCGCGCTGACACGCCCGTTGACGCCGGTCGAATGGTCGGAAGAGGACGAGCTCGCCGAGACCCGCCGCGCCGAAGGCAAAGGCGAAGGACAAGAAGGCGCGCGCCCCCATTAGGGTGCGCGCCGGTTCCTCCGAACCGTTTTCGCAACGCAACAATCCAGCGTTTTGCTTGCCCCAGGGCCTGAAATGCCCCTAGCGTCCGCCTCGATGCGCCTGAATCGGCGCTAAAATAACGCGGGATAGCTAGGGGCTTTCAGAATGAACAAAGCAGAATTCGTCGCCGATGTGTCCGAGCGCTTGGGTGAATCCAAGCAACGTGGCGAAGAAGTCGTCAACGCCGTGTTCGAAGCACTGACGGCGGCGCTGAAGCGCGGCGACGAAGTGCGGCTGCCACAATTTGGCGTCTTCTTGGTTTCGCAGACGAAGGAGCGCAAGGCGCGCAATCCGCAGACGGGTGAAGAGGTTGTTGTGCCGGCGGGCAAACGGCCGAAGTTCCGCCCAGGCAAGGCGCTTAAGGAAGCGATCTGAGCCTGTTGCGGCAAGATGCGAAAGGGCGGCTCGGATGGGCCGCCCTTTTCATTTCAGACGTGCGCGTGTAGCCACCGGTCACGAGGTCAAAGCGAATGCTGGCGAAGATCTACCGCCCTGCGAAGAATGCGATGCAGTCGGGCAAGGCGGCCACCAAGAAGTGGCGGCTGGAGTTCGTACTGGCGAACGCGCCGAGACCCGATGCGCTTATGGGCTGGATCAGCGGTGCGGATACCAACGGCCAAGTACGCATGAGCTTCGACACCAAGGAAGAGGCGGTCGAGTTCGCACGCACGCGCGGCATCCCGCATCAAGTGGTCGATGCGCCCGAGGCCAAGCGCCAGATCAAATCCTACAGCGATAATTTCGCCTTCCGCCGACGCGAGCCCTGGTCGCACTAAGTGCGCGCGCCGTGGTAGAGCCGGTGGCAACGACCCCGTAGCTCAACTGGATAGAGCAGCCGCCTTCTAAGCGGCCGGTTGCGTGTTCGAGTCACGCCGGGGTCGCCA
>CADEDT010000171.1 GCA_902826145.1 uncultured Caulobacteraceae bacterium | reverse complement strand
AACTGAAAGCCGCCGGCATCGAATACAAAGTCGGCAAATTCCAATTCATGGCCAATTCGCGCGCGCGCACCAACCACGAAACCGACGGTCTCGTGAAAGTGCTCGAAGAAGTCGCGACTAAGAAAGTCGTCGGCGTGCACATGGTTGGCGCCGGCGTCGGCGAGATGATCGGCGAAATCTGCGTCGCGATGGAATTCGGCGCCAGCGCCGAAGACATCGCCCGAACCTGCCACGCTCACCCGACCATGAGCGAAGCCATCCGCGAAGCCGCCAAAGGCGTTGACGGCTGGGTCATGCAGTCTTGACTAACGCACTCTCCGTCCGCGCGCTCACCAAGAAGTTCGGCGACAAAACCGCTGTCGACGCGCTCGATCTAGATATCCGCGCGGGCGAGCTTTACGCGCTGCTAGGTCCGAACGGCGCCGGCAAAACGACAACGCTGCGCATGGTCACCGGCTTGCTCAAGCCGGACTCCGGCTCGATCGAAGTGTTCGGCGCTAACGTCATCACCGATCCTACGGCCGCCAAAGCCATGCTCGCCTGGCTGCCTGACGAGCCCGCGCTCTACGATAAGCTGACCGCCTGGGAGTATCTCGAATTCATCGCCGGTCTCTGGGGCGTTGATGCGAAGACCGCGGCGCCGCGAGCGGAAGAGCTGCTGAAGCTTCTGGGTCTTTGGGACAATCGCGACGAGCGTACAGAAGGGTTCTCGCGCGGCATGAAGCAGAAGACCGCGCTTGCCGGCGCGCTCATCCATGATCCTAAGCTGCTCATGCTGGACGAGCCGCTCACCGGCCTCGACGCCGCCGTCGCGCGCCAAGTCAAAGACTTGCTCCAGCAGCGCGCGCGCAGCGGCGGCTCCGTCATTCTCACCACGCACATCCTTGACGTCGCCGAGCGCGTTGCCGACCGCATCGGCATCATCCAGCATGGAAAGCTTCTCGCCGAAGGTACGCTTGCCGAACTCCGTGGCAGGGCAGGCGGCGACAACGCCACGCTGGAAGACGTCTATTTGCAACTCGTGGGCGCGACCCAAGCCGGAGCGAACTGATGTTCGGCCCCGGCGGCGTGCTCTTTCTGCTGCGTCACGAAATGCTGCTGATCTGGCGCAACTTTCGCGCCACCGGCAAAGGCCGCCACGTCCGCCGCATTATCTTCTATTCGCTGATGATCGCACTACTCGGCTTCGGCGGCTATTGGGTCGCGCGACTGTTGAGCGAGGTGACGCCCGAGCCAACGCCGCTAATGCTCGGCGCTGTCGGCGCGGCGTTCGTGATTCTGTTCTCGCTGATGCTGTCGCAGGCGCTGATGCTGATCACGGAGTCGCTCTATCAGCGCGGCGATCTTGATCTTCTTCTCTCTTCGCCCGTGCCGCTGTGGCGCGTGCTGATCGTTCGAATGAGCGCAATCGCGATCAACGTCGGGCTACTCTATCTGATCCTGACCGGAGCTGTGTTTGTGTGGCTGCCGTATTTTGGCGGCTGGGCATGGATGAGCTTCGCGCCGAGTGTGCTCTTGCTCACCCTGTTCGCCACCGCTGCGGGCCTGGTGCTCGCAAGGGTGATGTTCGCAACGATCGGCCCGAGAAACACACGCACCATAGCGCAAATCCTTGCCAGCCTCGTCGGCGCCGCGTTCTTCATTGCCACACAAATTCCGCGCCTCACTGAGGATGAAACCCGAGCTCAGGCGATGCGAGAGCTCTTTGAGCGCGCGGTTCCAATTCTCGGCGATGCGTCGAGCCCGATTTCGCTTCCAGCACGTGCGGCGTTTGGAATCGGCGTCGACTTCTGGATTTGGGCGCTCGTCTCGCTCGCGGCGTTCATCCTTGCCGTCTGGTGGTACGCGTCAAATTTCGCTGCGGATGCTGCCGCGATCTCCGGCGTCGGCGGCCGAAAGCGCCGCGTGGCCCGCGCCGCGCAGAAGATGCAAAGCGGCGTGCGTCAGACCTTGGTGCGCAAAGAGTGGCGATTGCTGCGCCGCGATCCACTGCTGCTGTCGCAAATCCTCTTGCCGCTGCTCTACTTCATTCCGCTGTTCGCCGTCTTCGGCTCGCGATTTGGCGACCAAGGCTTCGACCGCATCTCTGCCGCCGGTTTCGCTTCGGCGTTCGTTCTGATGCTGACGTCGTTCGCGGCCAGTCTCGCCTGGCTCACAGTTTCAGCCGAGGACGCGCCCGATCTCATTGCCAGCGCGCCGGTTTCTCGTGACGAAATCGACAACGCAAAAGCCCTCGCGGCGGCGGTCCCATCGGTGGCCCTGTTGTTACCACCCGCCATCGGCGCAGCGATCTTCGTCACGCCCGCCGCTGGTTTCTGGATGGTGATCGGCGGCGCGGCGGCAATCATCTCCACTTGCCTCATCGCGATCTGGCACCAGACGCCGGGCAGCCGGAAGCAATTCCGCCGCCGCACGCGCGGCAGCCTGATGTTGAACTTCGGCCGCTCCTTCGTTGCGCTTGGCTGGATCGGCGCGACCGGACTCGCGGTATCCGGCTGGGCCATCTTCGCAATTCTTCCAGCTCTCGTGTCGCTTGGGCTTCTGCTCGCCCTGCATGAAAGCCGCCCGCCAGTCGCTGAACGCGGCGCCGCCCTGTGAAAATTGCCGAACGCTAACTATCCACGCGGGCGTGTGTGAGTTCTCCTCGGTTCCGAAGCGAGCGAGGGAGACGGGTCTTGCTGATACTAACTGCGGAGCGCATTGCGCTCCTGGCGCTTGATCGTGACTTGGCCGCGCTACAGGCCTCCAGCCGAACGGCCTTCTTCAATGCTATAGCCGTAACGCATGAACCGGTCTGGCCGCCCGCGCCGTTCGAACTGACCGCGTTCGAGTGGGCCGAGAAACATCTCGCGCACGATCCTGAGGGGCAGGGTTGGTACGGCTGGGCGCTTCTCGCCAATGAAGGCGAACGCGCGCCGCCACGACTCGTCGGCATCGCCGCATTGATTGGCCGGCCTGATGACGAGACCGGCGATGTCGAACTCGCTTTCGGTCTGCTGCCGGAATTCCGTGGCCGCGGTTACGGCGGCGAAACCGTGCGTGCGCTGGCTACGTGGGCGTTCGCCAACGGCGCAAAGCGAGTGATCGCACATCTAGATGCCGAGGATTCGCAAGCGGCCCAGACGTTAGCGCGCAACGGCTTCGCGGATACGCGCGAGCCGCCGTATCCAGGTGTCGCACGATGGGCGCTGAGCGCTACTGCCTGAACCGGCTTAGCGTCAGAACGCCGTCACCGAACTGAATGGGCGTTGCACTTGCGGGGCGGCGCGCGCGGATGGCGTCGGTAGCTGGCGTCGAGCCGCCCGGAAACTGGCCGATCACAAACCATTCGGTTTCCGCGCCAGCGGCGTCGAGCGCGATCTCGACTTCGGCGCGTTCGCATGTGCGCCCTTGGCACGCGAGGCTCAAATACTCCGCGCCATCAGCGCCGGTATCGGCGAACGATGCGTCGGCTCCGTTGACGCGTACACGCAGTGGTTTGGCTCCGACAGGGATACGCAAGATCGCGCGATAGGCGCCGTTCATCTGAAGGCGGGCTCGCACCACGCGTTCGCCGTTCTCCTCACTTGTGGTGATTTCAGTAAGCGATGGCGGCGCGATTGGTTCGACAGGAGCAGGAGACACCCATGTTTGCGCGCGGTCGCCAGGGAGGAGGGTCTCAGCTGTGAACGCATCGCCGAGTTCACGCGGCAACGCGCGTTCGGCCGAGCCCGAAATAACGCGCGCTTCGCCGTCCGTCGTGTTGAGAAAGTACGAGATGTTCAGTGAACGCGGCCGCGCCGCGGTGGTGCTCGGTACGAGCGCGGAGATGGCGATCGCGACAACAGTCGCGGCACTCGCGCCAAGCGCGACGCCACGCCAACGTGCATCGCCGTGCGTTTGCGCGATTGGCCCAAACCACGGCAGCAGCATCAATGCCACCAGAAGCGAAATCGCAAACGGCATGTCGAACCCAAGCGCGAGTTCGATGAGATAGATCATCGGCGCCCACACGATGAGCACAACGAGCCCGGCGATCCAGCCGCCGATCGCCGCCGCAGGCCGCCATACAAAAGAGATCGCCACTCCGAGCAAGTAGGCGATCGCGGGCAGCGCGTAGAGGATCGAAATGCCGTTCAGGAAGATCGAGGTCACGCCGCCGATCAGCGCAAACCAGAACATGGCAGATGCACCAAGCTGCGCGGGAGATTTCGCCGCCTTGAGCGCCATGAGCGTGATGACGGCGCCAATCAGTCCCGCGAGCACGCACCACGCGCGTGTCGGTTCGGGATGCGCGAAGGCGTAGGCCTCTCCCGGGCGGACAAGCGACAGGCCGAAACCGATCGCGTATGCAATCACGCCCGCTGCGATCAGCGCCAGCGGCGGCGCCGCGAATGCGCGCCACCAGCCGGCGGTTCTTTCCCGGAAGGAAACGAGCAAGGCGATAAGCGCGCAGAGAACGAGCACGGCTTGTCCGGCCCAACTCGGTATGTAGACAAATGCGTGTGACGCGATGTCCGTGTAGACCATGGGCGTCGTCACATCCGCATCCGGCGCGCCGGCGAGGCGGCGAGTCACGGCAAGCGCGATATCGCCCATATGCTGCACGCTGCGCAGGTCTTGCGATTCGATCGTGTCTTGTGGCGTGTGATAGTCCTCGAGGCCGTCGAGCAGGGCGATATTCAGCACGTCGAGCCCGTCGCGGTTGAGGGCGGTCACATCCGTTGAGTTTGAAAGCAGCCGATAGACATCGGCCATCACAGAGTTGGCGATTGGACGGGGCGCGGCGGAGAATGCTGCGGCGGCGTCTGCATTCGGCAGGTTCGATTCGAAGAAGACCGCCGGTCCACGCGAACCACGCGCCTCCAAATTCACCAATGACTCGACTGATTCCATCAGCGGGTCGGATTGCGCGAACACGTGGGCGCCGAGAAGCGCTGGCTCTTCGCCGTCGCTGAACAGGAAGATCACGCGTCGCTCAAGTTGCTCCCGCGAGAGGATGCGCGCGACCTCGAGCCAAACCGAAAGCCCCAAACCATCGTCGCTCGCGCCGGGCGAGGCGGGGACGGAATCGTAGTGGGCGGCGGCCAGCACAGCCGGTCCTTCGCTCGGCCCCATGCTGAAAACGATGTTGCGTACCCGTGCGCAGTCGATCAGCGGACCACGCGGCTGCGCGCGGCAAGCGAACGTATCACGCAGCTCCGGCGTGAAACCGAGGGCACTAATCTCGGCGAGCAGCCTATCTCGGACCTCATCCTGCGCTGCGCTGTCGACGGGGTGGGGCGTTTCATCGCCAAGAATCCGCTCCAGCGTCGTCCGCGCCGCACGAGCGTTGAACTCGCCGTCAGCCGCGTGTTCGCGAACGCGCTCTGGCGTCAGAACGCTCCCGGCGCACATCACAGCGACGAAGAGTGCTCCGAGAAGAGCGACCGTGCGCAAAGCGCCGAAGCGCGAGAGCTTTGTATCTGTCATCGGCGCTGCGCTTAGCACCGAACGCCACCGGAATCACGCCGATGCGCTTACTCGGCCGCACTCAGGAGTGATTGGATGCGGTTGAGGTAGGCGATCCAGGACGCGCGGCCTTGTTTGGTCAGATGAACTAAAGTCAGCGGCTTCTTTCCCGAAAACGTCTTCTCGATCCGCACGTAGCCCGCTTCCTCAAGCTTGGTGAGATGCGTCGAGAGATTGCCGTCAGTCGCGTTGACCTTGCCCTTGAGCTCGACAAACGGGGCAGGGGACACGGTCGATAGGTACGCCATGATCCCAAGCCGCAAGCGGCCGTGGATGACGTCGTCGATCTCGGTGTGATCGAACTTGCTCACCTCACACCGTGGTCTTCGGCTCGCGCGACATCATGATGAGGCCGGGCGCGATAAGCACGGCGATGCACGCGCCAGCTGCCAACAGGTAGAGCAAGGGTTCGTTCAAGAAATACCAGAGCAGTCCGCTGACGATCCAAGCCTGAACCGCAAAATTGCGAAGCCAGGTGTGTCCACCTGCGGTGGCTGTGACGTAGAGCGCCACGCCGTAAAGGCCAAAGCCGGAGGCGACAATTGCATTCGGCGCCGTGAAATCACGCTCGACGATGCCACGCACCAAGGTGCCCGCCACAACGACGAGAATTGCGATCACCACACCCTGCCAAACATTGCGATCAACCCGGTTCGGGATCGCTGCTCCGCCCGGCAAAGCCCTCACACGGCGACTGAGAAGCCACGAGCCTACGAACGCGGCCACGCCAAACGCGATCCAGATCGCCCCAATGTTGTTGGTCGGTACAGGCAGGAGTGCAGTGATCGCTGCCCACTGCGCGCCGTAGCAGATCGTGAGGAGCGCGCCGAAAAGCACCAGATAAGAGCCGCCGATCAGAGGTGCGTTACGGCCTTCTTCAGCCAGCGTTCGCGCATAGGCGAGATCCGCGAGCATTTCATCGCGCGTCATCATTGCCTCCAGACATCCACTTTGAAATGCAAAGTAGATGCGCGTGGCGCTTGCGTCAAGGGCGTTGCTTCGTGCGTGTCGAGAGGGGGGGAAGCGCGCGTGTGCGCGGAAGGATCAGCGTTTGAATTGATAGCGCGAAAGTCGACGGAATTCGTAGCGGGAGCGAGGGCAGCGAATGACCGGAGA
>CADEDT010000170.1 GCA_902826145.1 uncultured Caulobacteraceae bacterium | reverse complement strand
CTTCGGCGGCGCGCGCCGCGACGAGGAGAAGAGCCGCGCCAAGGAGCGCATCTTCTCTTTCCGCTCAGCCAATCATCGCTGGGACCCGAAGAACCAGCGCCCCGAACTCTGGCGCCTCTACAACGCGAGAAAGCACAAAGGCGAGTCCATCCGCGTCTTCCCGCTCTCGAGCTGGACCGAGCTCGACGTCTGGCAATACATCCACCTGGAAAACATCCCCATCGTGCCGCTCTACTTCGCTGCGCCACGCCCCGTTGTGCGCCGCGATGGCGCGCTGATCATGGTGGATGACGAGCGCATGCGACTCCGCGACGGCGAGCAGGCCGAAACGCTGAAAGTCCGCTTCCGCACCCTCGGCTGCTACCCGCTCACCGGCGCCGTCGAGAGCAACGCCGAAACGCTCACCGCTATCATCCAGGAAATGCTGCTGACCACCACCAGCGAGCGCCAAGGCCGCGTCATCGACCACGACCAAGCCGCGTCAATGGAGAAGAAGAAGCAAGAGGGCTATTTCTGATGGCCCACGTTTCCAATCTCATCGGCGCCGACATCGAGGCGTACCTCGCGCAGCATCAGAACAAGTCGTTGCTGCGCTTCATCACCTGCGGCAGCGTCGATGACGGCAAGTCCACTCTGATCGGGCGGCTGCTCTACGACTCGAAGATGATCTTCGAAGATCAGCTCGCGGCGCTTGAATCCGATTCCAAGAAGGTCGGCACCCAAGGCGGCGCCATAGATTTCGCGCTGCTCGTGGACGGCCTCGCCGCCGAGCGCGAGCAGGGCATCACCATCGACGTCGCCTACCGCTTCTTCTCGACCGACAAGCGCAAGTTCATCGTCGCCGACACGCCCGGCCACGAGCAGTACACGCGCAACATGGTCACCGGCGCCTCGACCGCCGATCTTGCCATCATCCTAATTGACGCGCGCAAAGGCGTGCTGACGCAGACGCGCCGTCACTCCTACCTCGTATCGCTGATGGGCATCCGCAACGTCGTTCTCGCCGTCAACAAGATGGACCTAGTGGATTGGTCGCGCGACGTGTTCGACCGTATCGTCGCCGATTATCGCGCCTTCGCCGCGCAGATTGGCCTCAAGGACGTCCTCGCCATCCCGATCTCGGGTCTCAACGGCGACAACATCGCCGCCAAGAGCACGATCACGCCGTGGTACGATGGCCCGGCGCTTATGCAGCATCTCGAAGAGGTCGAGATCGACGAGGCGCGACGCGCCGCCGGCCCGTTCCGCATGCCCGTCCAATGGGTCAATCGCCCCAACGCCGACTTCCGCGGCTTCGCCGGCCAGATCGTCAGCGGTCGCGTGAAGCCCAATGACAAGATCCGCGTTACGCCATCAGGCAAGCTCAGCACCATTGCGCGCATCGTCACAAAAGAAGGCGATCTCCAAGAAGCCATCGCCGGCCAGTCGGTGACCCTCACGCTTGCAGATGAAATCGATTGCTCACGCGGCGACGTCATCGCCGCAGCAGACGATCCGCCGGAATCGTCGGATCAATTCGAAACCAGCTTGATCTGGATGTCGGACGAGCACGCGCTGCCGGGCCGCCCGTACCTCCTGAAGATCGGCGCCAAGACCGTCAGCGCCACCATCACCGACATCAAGCATAAGGTAAACGTGAACACGCTCGAGCATCTCGCCGCAAAGGTGCTCGAACTCAACGAGATCGCCGTCTGCAATATCAGCCTCGATCAGCCGATCGCCTTCGATCCCTATGAAGCTAACCCCGACATGGGCGGCTTCATCCTCATCGACCGCACCTCGAACGCGACGGTCGGCGCCGGCCTCATCCATTTCGCGCTCCGCCGCGCGCAAAACGTCCACTGGCAATCGCTCGACGTGACGCGCGCCGCACGCGCCGAGATCAAAGGCCAGAAGCCTGCCGTGCTTTGGTTCACCGGCCTCTCCGGCGCCGGCAAATCCACGATCGCCAACCTCGTCGAGAAGAAGCTCCACTCACTCGGCAGACACACGGTGCTTCTCGATGGCGACAACGTCCGCCACGGCCTCAACCGCGACCTCGGCTTCACCGACGCCGATCGCGTCGAAAACATCCGCCGCGTCGCGGAAGTGGCGAAGCTCATGGCAGACGCCGGACTTATTGTGCTCGTCTCGTTCATCTCGCCCTTCCGCGCCGAGCGCGACATGGCGCGCGCACTCATGGCCGAAGGCGAGTTCTACGAAGTGTTCGTCGATACGCCGATCGCCGAAGCCGAGAAGCGCGACGTCAAAGGCCTCTACAAGAAAGCCCGCGCCGGTCAGCTTAAGAACTTCACCGGCGTCGACAGCCCCTACGAAGCGCCGGAGAACCCCGAGCTTCACATCGACACCACAAAGCTCGACGCGGCCGCTGCGGCAGCGTTGATCGTGGAGAAACTCACGGGCTAGGGTTTGTGCGCTGCACGGAGGCGCGCATGGATGGCATCTTCATCGAAACCGACGGCCCGGTCTACATCGTCACCATCAACCGCCCCGAGCGCCGCAACGCCGTCGACGCAGAGACAGCGCAAGCGCTGTTCGCCGCTTTCATCGCTTTCGAAGCGGACGACACTTTCTCCATCGCCATCCTCACCGGCGCCGACGGCGCCTTCTGCGCCGGCGCTGATCTGAAGGCGCTTGCCGGCGGCGAACGCGGCAAACGGGTCGAAGCCGGCGGGCTCGACACGTTCGGCCCCATGGGCCCGACGCGTCTCCGCCTTTCCAAGCCAGTGATCGCCGCGATCGAAGGTTACGCCGTCGCCGGCGGCGCCGAACTCGCACTCTGGTGCGATCTCCGCGTCATGGCGGAGACAGCAACGTTCGGCATCTTCTGCCGCCGCTTCGGCGTGCCGCTCGTTGACCTCGGCAGCATCCGCCTGCCGCGGCTCATCGGCCATTCGCGCGCGATGGATCTCATCCTCACTGGCCGCGCCGTCGGTGCGAACGAAGCGCACGCCATCGGCCTCGCCAATCGCGTTGCGCCTCACGGCCAAGCGCTCAATGTCGCCAAAGAACTCGCACACCAGCTCGCCGCGCTGCCGCAACGCTGCATGCGCAACGACCGGCTTTCAGCCATCGAGCAATGGGACTTGGAAGAAAGCGCCGCGATCGACAACGAGATCACTCGCGGCCTCGACACCATCCGCTCCGGCGAAACCGCCGACGGCGCCGCTCGCTTCAGCGGCGGCCAAGGCCGTCACGGTGGCTAAACGCGCCCCGTCACCGGCAACAGCGCGCCAGTAATATCGCGCGCCGCGTCCGACGCCAGATAGAGCATCACCCGCGCCAAATCCTCCGGCTGCACCCACGTGCTGAAATCCGCCTTCGGCATGTCTTTGCGGTTCTGCGCGGTATCGAGCACCGACGGCAGCACCGCGTTTACACGCACCTTGCCCTTCATCTCTTCGGCCAGACTCTCCGTCAGCTTGTGCACGCCTTCCTTCGACGCCGCATACGGCCCAAACCCCGCCGCTGCTTTCAGCGCACCATTGGCGCCGACATTCACGATCGCGCCTTTGCTCTCGGTCAGATGCGGCAAAGCCGCTTTGCAAGCATTCACCGCTGTCTTCGTGTTGATCGAATACATCATGTCCCAGACATGGCAGTCGCCATCCGCCAGCGTGCGCCAGGTGAAGCCGCCGGCGATGTTCAGCAGCACGTCGATGCCGCCCGCCGCGTCGCGCGCCTTCTGCATAACGGCGTTGGTTTGATCCGACTTGGTCAGGTCAACGCCGCCAAAGGCCAGCGGGTTGCTGGCGAACTCAGCCGGCGTTGGCGCGTGATCGATCAGTACCGGCCGCGCGCCCTGCTCTTGCGCGACCTTCGCCGCCGCATGGCCCAGAACGCCAAATCCCCCAGTAATGACAACGATTTTGCCCTGCACGCGCGCCTCCGTGCAGGTGTTCTAGCGTCATCAGTGGCCGCGCGCATCCGAAACCGCGCCCCAACGCATCATGGAACTGACGATACGTATCGTCTGCATGAAAACCCTTGAGCGGGCGGTTCGCTGCCCGCTCCTTTTCCGGCGCTTTAGCCGCGGCTTTTCATTTCCTGCATCACGCGCTGCGCGTAAGCGCGGCTCACCGGCACTTCGTCGCCGCTTTCGAGAACCGCCATCAGCCGCCCATTCGCATCGCGGCGCACAGCCTTCAACCGTTTCCAATTCACAAACGCCGAGCGGTGGACGCGCAGCATCATGTTGGGATCGAGCTTCTCTTCGAGGTGAGACATCGTCTCGCGATGCAACAGCGTGCGGCCTTCCCAATAGAGCCGCACATAATCGCGCTCCGCCTCGATGCGCTCTACATCCGCCACCGGCACACGCAGGAAGCGGCCGCGATCGCGGATCCAGAATTCCTTCTCATAGCGCGGCCCCTCGCGCTCATCGGACTCGCGCTTCAGCGCTTCGAGCACGGCCGTCAGCTCTTCCGCACGTCGCCCGGCATCCTTCGCAGCGCGCCGTTCACGCGCGCGATCGATCGCTGACGCGAGCCGTTCGAACTCGACCGGCTTTACTAGATAGTCCACCGCTGACGTCTCAAACGCCTGCACCGCATAAGAGTCGAACGCCGAAACGAAGATAACTTCCGGCCCGCCAGAATCCTCGACCGCGTTCGCCACCTCGAACCCGTCCGCCAACGGCATCTTGATGTCGAGCAGCACGACATCGGGCCGTAAATCGCGCATCTGCGTGATCGCTTGCGCACCATCGCTCGCCGCGCCGACGACTTCGACGTTCGGAATCTCTTGCAACGCAAGCTTGATGCGTCTGAGCGCCAGGGGCTCGTCGTCAGCTAAGAGCAGGCGCAGGGGTTGGGCGGACAAGTTCTTCCTCCAGGGGCAAATGGATTTCGACGCGGCAGCCGTGCGGATCGCGATTGCGCGCGATAAGGCCCGCGCGCGGGCCGTAAATCAGGTCAAGACGCTCACGGATGTTGGCCAAGCCAACGCCGCGCCGGCGCGGCAGCGTCTCTTCGCCCGGCAAGCCCGGACCGTCGTCCTCAACGACGATGCGCAACACATCACCGTCGCGGCGCGCTGATACTTCAATCAGTCCGCCATCGACACGCGGCGTGATCGCGTACTTGATCGCGTTTTCGAGGATCGGCTGGAGGATGAGGCTCGGCAGCTTGGCGTGCTCTAGACCCGGCTCGACATCGAAGCGCACCTTGAGTTTCTCATCGAAGCGCGTCTGCTCGATCTCGAGATACTTGCGCTGCGCTTCGAGTTCGGCACTTAGGTTGGCTAGCGCGGTCGGCTGGCGATCGAGAGAATAGCGCAGGAAGCCGGCGAGCTTCAGGATCATGCTCTCCGCAGCGTCGTTGCGCTTCTCCAGCACCAACGTCGAAATCGCGTTCAGCGTGTTGAAGAGGAAGTGCGGGTTGATCTGATAGTGCAACATGCGGAGCTGTGCGTCGTACGCCAGCGACTGCGCCCGCGAGACCGCCCGCGCCTGCTGCATCGTCTCGAAATGATAGCCGAGCAAAGCCTGCGTTAGCCCCCAGAGCGGCAGCGCCCAGCCGAACTGGAAGAGGTAGATCACGAACGGATACGGATCCGGCGAGAAGCCGGCGAGCATCTGTGGCCAGAACTGTTCGCTGTATTGCGTGATCGGCGCCACCGCGAGTGCGCCCAACACCAGCGCCAAATTGCGCGCCCAGTTCGAACGGTTGGCGCGCGGCCCGGCAATCAAAGCGAGCAGGATGGCCGTCGTGACAAAATAGCTGCCGACAACCAGCAGCCGGTTCACGAAGTACGGAAAGTCGGTCGCGTCGTCCGGCGGATCGGCCGCCGCGGCGGCCGTTCGGACCGCAAGGTACATCAACCAGAACGCGACATGCGCGCCCCAACGCGTCCATGCGGGATGGTCGAGCAAGCTCGAGGGCGCGGCGCGCGCGATCTGGCTCGTGTCCTCCCGATTAGTCATTCATAGAGCCTAGCGAATGGAGCCCAAGGATGGATATCGACAACTACAGTAATCGCTCCACCCGTTCGTCGCTGTTTTACGTCGCTTCGTCGTGACTTCTTGTCTCTGACTTGTATTCGCGTGAGTAGAACGGCGCATAGCCACGGCAACGCTTTTCGCGTCCCGTAGCAAGTCCAAAAGTGTGATGGTTGAACACAAGTCCGCGAGTGCGCCGCGCGCGAACGCGTGCGCTCATGGCAAAGCGGAGAACGCCATCAACGGAGCAAACGCATCGCGAGCGCACTACCGGCCAGAAACAAAAACCAAGAGAGAACGGCTGCGACGCCAACGAAAAACTCAACCATGCCGGCGCGTCTCCAACGTGCGCCATAAACGGAGCACATGCCGCGCCGGTTCCGTTTGGCTAACGCGGAACTGCGCTCGCCGCGCCGATCGCCACAAAGCAAAACGGCCCCGCATTGCTGCGGGGCCGTTTGGTTTTGGGTGCGGGAGTAGGATTTGAACCTACGACCTTCAGGTTATGAGCCTGACGAGCTACCGGGCTGCTCCATCCCGCGTCAAACTTTGCTTCTCTGATACGCAAACGGCCGCGTTGTTAGCGCGGCCGGAAGAGTCACGGCCGAGGCCGTCATTGTGATTGAGGGTTCTTTGGACTTTTGCGTTCACGCGGATCTTGCAGACCCGGCAGCGACCTACTCTCCCATGCCTTAAGACATAGTACCATCGGCCCTGGGGGACTTAACGACTGAGTTCGGAATGGGATCAGGTGGGGACCCCCCGGCATAGCCGCCAGGTCGGCAAGACCCGCGCG
>CADEDT010000169.1 GCA_902826145.1 uncultured Caulobacteraceae bacterium | reverse complement strand
ATCCTTCTTTCTGCGGAAGAGATCAGCCAGCGCGTCAATGCGCTGGCTGATCGCTTTTCGGCGCAGGTGAACGATGGCTGGACGGTGGTCGCGCTGCTGCAAGGCGCGATCCCGTTTGCTGCGGACTTGATGCGCGCGCTCGAAACGCGCGGTTCGCATCCGATCTACGATTCACTCTGGCTTGAGAGCTATCGCGACGCGCGCGAGAGCAGCGGCAAGGTCGTCGTGCGCGCCGATGTTTCGCGCTCCGTCGAAGGGCGGGGCGTGCTGATCGTCGACGACGTCTTCGATAGCGGCCGCACCATCGCCTACGCCCGCGCGCACCTGATGGCCAAGGGCGCGACGCAAACGCTCGCCTGCGCCTTCGTGCGCAAGCCCCAGGCGCTGGGCGAGGCCATCGACGCCATCGGCTGGGATGCGCCCGCGGACTTCCTGGTTGGCTACGGCATGGACGACAAGGGCCGCTATCGCGGGCTGCCGTACATCGCGGCGATGGACTAGGGCGCGAACGCTAGCGTGATGCGCGTGCCCTCTGCGCTCGAGGCAATGTCGAAACCCGCGCCTATCTGCTGAGCACGGGTGCGCATGTTGGCGAGACCCCGGCCTGCCTGAGTGCTTTGCTCGCTGAACCCGCCGCCATCGTCGAACAGGCCGATCTCGATCCGCTCGCCTCGGCGTCTTAGCGAAACGCTGATACGTTTCGGTCGCCCGTGCTTTAGTGCGTTGGTGCAGGCTTCGAGCAGAATGCGATAGATTTGCAGCGTCTTGTCCGGGCCGATGTTCGGCGTCGCGCCGACATCTTCGATTTCCCAGCCAAGCTCGACGCCCGCCGCTTCGCAACGCGGCTCGATCCGCGCGCGGAATGCGCCAAGTGCGCCGGTGAGCGAGCCTTCGCCTTGCTCCAGCGAATCTACCACGAGCCGCAGATCATCCAAACTCTGCTCCAGCCCGCTGACAAGCGTCTCGTCCGAGAGCTTGCGCGAACGCGCTTGCAGAATGAGTCCAAGGATTTGGCCGCCGATGCCGTCGTGCATGTCGCGCATGATGCGGCTGCGTTCTTCCAGCAACATAGCGGCGCGTTCGTTGCGCTGGATCTCAGCCATGTTGCTAACGATTACACGCTCGCGCTCGGCCACCATCAGGTTGAGCTTCTCTGCTGTTGCCGTCGCCGCCTCGAATACGCCGCGCGCCTTTGCGGCTAGCGAGAGCAGAAGCGCTAGCGGGAAGAACATCACGGCTGCGCCAAGCGAGACGCCGTAGATAAAGAAGAACCGCACCATGATGATGTCGACGATGGCCGCGATCAGCACGAAAATGAACGCGGACGCTTCAAACGGATCGCGGAAGCCGGTGCGGCGATAGTAGCTCACGACGCGAACGAGGCAGAACGCGATAACCGCGAGTCCCAGCCAGCCGCAGACGCGATCGACGTTCTGGGAGCCGATCGCTGGGTTAAAGTAGAGCGTAGCCGCGATGAGGGCTGTGCCGACGATCATCACGGCAACCGCAGCAAGTCCGAGTCTCCGTCGCGCATCGCGTCGCCAAGGTGCGGTGAGCCAGCCCAGTCTTCGTCTGTCCTCGGTCTTCTCAGCAAACACCGAAGTCCACTCAACGAAGAACCAGAGCAGAAACACGCTCGTGCCAAGGTAGCCTGTAAAATAGATGCCGTTCGACACCGTGCCGTTCCACGGCGGATCGCTTGGGGAAAGCCCGATCACCTGCAGCGCCCATGATGCTGCAAGTCCACCCAGCGCGTACATCAGCCCGCGCGCGCCAAGCAGCGACGCCGCCGCGAAACAAAACGCGGCGACGAACACCGCGATGATTCCCGTTGCCACATGCATGTCCGCGCGCAGCACGCGCAGCGCGATGTAGGAAGGGTAGAGCGCGTCGTATTCGCCGACATAGATGGGCCTGAGGTGCCCAAAGCCCACGCCGCGCTGCACTTCAATGTCGAGCACAGCGCCCGGATGCGCCATGGGCGACGGAATGCGGATAAGACGCGGGCGCCGACTCCAGTTCGTGGGATCGCCCGTCGTTGGCCCTTCACCGCCAGTCAGCGCGCCATCGACATAGAGCCGTGCATTGTCGTGCGCGCTGACGATCAACACGGCTGGATCGCGCGCGCGAGCCGTTTCCGCGTCCAACGTAGTGCGAAACATGATCGGCTCGGTGGAGCAGCACGCCCAGTGGGGTAGCGTGACAGACCGATAGGGCGCGTCTGGCGTATCCGCGGCAAGTATTTCCGTTATCCGCCGGCCCGGTACGTTCTCCGCTGTTGCGTTGATGACCAGCAGCCCCGCGCAGAACGCAGCCAGCAGCACAAGAATGGTGAGCGCCGTTGGCCAACGGTGCGGCGAGGCGGGGTCGGGCTGCGGCGTCATCCGCGCTGCTTGGCGGAGGCGCGGGCTTCGCGTCAATCCTTGAGCTTGATCAAGCCGGCCTGCACCGCCTCGAACACAGCCTCGCTGCGCGAGTTCACGGCGAGCTTGCGATAGATCGACTTTACGTGGTCAGCCACGGTATGCGGAGAGATGCCGTGCAAGCGCGCGACTTCCTTGTAGCGGAAGCCCTTGGCCAGATCGGTAAGCACCGCCGTTTCCTTTTCGGTGAGCGGTGCGTCCAGCCCTGTGCCCGGCGTTGTCGTGGCGCGCTCGCGCATGCGCGTAAGGATATGACTAGCCACCGCTGGCGAGATCGGCGCGCCGCCGCCGAGCACGCTGCGGATGGCTTCTTCGGCCTGTTGCTCGCCCGCGCCTTTGAGCAAGTAACCGTCGGCGCCAGCTTCGATCGCTCGCACAACGCTGCGCGCATCGCCGAAAATGCTGACAACGATGATTTTAATGTTCGGCAGCCTCTCGCGGGCTTCGCGGATGAGTTCGACACCGTTGCCATCCGGCAACGCCAAATCGATCAGCAGCACATCCGGTGCAGCTTCTACGAGCCTGCGGCCCGCCGCTAGCGTGTCGCCGACGCCCGCGACCTCCAAGCCTGCGGCGCCTTCGACAACGCGCGCCAAATCCTCGCGCAAAATCGCGTCGTCTTCGACGATCGCGACCCGTGCGCGAGGAGAGTCTTGGCTCAAGGCGATATCCTTTGCGAGGCGCCATTCTGGGGGATGGCGCACCGCTTAGCTAGACGATCACGACGGCGGCGGCGGTGCGTCGTCATCATCGTCTTGGGTCTCGTCGTAGATCCAATAGGCCGCGCCGACACCGAGCCCAATCCAGATCCAGTTCAGCGGCTTGGTGAAGAAGTTGCCGCCTTCGGACGCGCCGAGCGTAAAGGGCGTCTCGATCTGCGGTGGCGCGTTGCCCGTCAGGGAGAGCGAGAACACATCGACGCTGCGCAGCGAACCTTCGCCGTCGCCTTGCTGGAAGCCGAACGCGAGCCGGGTGTCCTGCCGATCCGCTTCAGCTTGGCCGAACGGAATTGTGAGCCGCATGCGCACCGCTTCGCCTTCGCTGGCGCGACCGCTGGTGATCGTATCGTAGTCTCGGCGAAACTGTTGCGCCTGTGCCGCGCCGGGGAAGAGGCTCGCGCCCACCACCGCCGCTAAAGCCAGACTTGCTGATTTCTTCATAATGCCCTCCGCGGCGGCGCATCCGCCCGCATGAGGGATGGGCTGCGCCGCGGCGAGGTCACAACCGCATGAATATGGGGTGGCTCAGGAACGGCGTTGGAATTCGAGCTCCAGTTGGCCCGAAGCGCCGTCCTGGATGCGCAGCTGCAAGGCATTGGCTTGCGCCGCGAATTCCGCCGCCACTTCACCGGCGCGGCCGCACGTGTAGCTGATGCGCGGCTGCGGTGTTTCGGTGAAGCCAGCTGTCCAGCGATCAACTTCGCCGCCAGGCGCCGCGCCCGCCCAATTGAACGTTACGGCGCCGGCTTGATCTTCGCTCACATTGAGCGCGATCGCGCGCGTGCCGTTCCATCCTGTCGCGGAGCCGACGCGCGTGGCGCGCACAAGATCGTATGTGCCGGGCGTGATCGAGCCGCCGCGCAGATCGGATGCTGCTGCGACCGCAGCGACGGGTTCACCCACAGTGACTTGCTGACTCGCGTTCGGCGCTACCTCGTTGCATGCGACGACTGTCGGCCCAGGCGGCGTCTCTGGCCGCTCTTGCTGTGAGGCTGGCGGCGCGCACGCAGCGAGCAGGGCGACAACGGCGGTGGTGAGCAGAAACGAACGCATGCGAACCCTCCAGAACGTGGGCAGTGAATTGACCCGAAGCGCGGCGATTTCAAGTCAGCTGTCGCCGAAGCGATCGAGCAGGCGCCGCAGATATTCGCGTTCGGCTTCGGGGCGGTTGGGATCCTGCGCGCGGCGGCGGATTTCATCGAAGATTTCACGCGCGCGCACCGGATCGGCCTGCGTGGGCACCGTGCCCTCGCCGTCGCTCGTGCCTGCGCCGGTTTCGCGGCCGAGTGGATCGCGGCTGCCGCCAGGGCCGGGCTCGTCGCCTTCACGTCCACGTTCGCGCATCTCCGCGCCCAGCGCTTCGGCGCCTTCGCGCAGATTATCGAGCGCTGCACTTTGCGCAGCTTGAGCGCCCTCAAGATCGCCGCGACGCAGTGCATCCTCGGCGCGGCGCATCGCTTCACCGGCGGCGTTTAAATCGTTGCTCGGCGCAGCGCCTGCCTCATCGGCCATGCGCTGAGCTTCGGCTAAGCCCTGGCGCAACTCCGCTTGGCGTTGAGCCAGTTCATCGCCACCTTGGCCGCCTTGTTGTTCGCCGCCGCTGCCGCCTTGGCCTTGTTGCTGTTGCTGCTCCTGACGCGTCTCATCACGCAGCGCGCGCTGCTCACCCATGGTTTCGGAGAGCTCATCGATGCTTTGCTGCATCTGCTGATCTTGTTGTTCGCCACCTTCACCGTTGCCTTCGCCGCCTTGGCTCAGCTGCACATCGAGGTTTGCCAGGATCTGCGAGAGCATTTGCAGCAGCTGCTGCGCCTCGGCGTTGCGGCCTTGCTCGCTCAGCTCCTGCACGCGTTGCAACATCTGCTGGATGTCGCGTTCGCTCAACGTCGCCTGATCCTCCGTGTCGTCCATGTTTTGCGGCGTCTCGCCGTTGCGCAGCGCCTCCTGGACGAGAGCTTGCATGTAATTCTCCGTCGCGCGGCGTAGCGCATCGAGGAGTTGACGAATCCGCTCTGGCGGTGCGCCTTGCTGAAGCGCCTCGGCGAGCTGGCGTTGCGCTTCTTCGAGCGCGCGGCGCGCATCAGCCGCGCCGCCGTACTCGGCGCGCAGCGCTGTCCGCCAAAGCGTATCTGCGGCGATCTCCACCTCATCGGGGTTTCGCGCGACAGCGAGTTGAGAGCGCGCATTCTTGAAGCCGAAGAATACTGCAAGATCACGGAAGTAGCCGTCCTGCGGCGCCGTCGTCAGCGCGTCGAGCAGCCGCGCCGCGCGCTGGATGCCGGGTGGCGCGCGCTGCAGAGCAGGGCGGCGGTCATAGTCGCGAATTTCGATGCGCTCATTGCCGAGCAGGACGTCGCCGGCGGGAATAGTACGCCGTTGCCTGCGCGGCTCGCGTTGGTAGGGACGTCGTTCGGCGAGCACATGGCGGCGTATCTCAATCGCCGCGCGCGCCAACGGTTGCAGGAACACCTTCTCTGGCAGCGTAACGTGCAGCGCTTCGCTGACGCCTTCCTGGCCCAGCGCATCAAACGCAACGATCTGCGCTTCAACTTCCATGCCCGCATAAGGATGCGCGGCGAGATCAATTTCGGTCTTCGCGCCTGCCTCGCGAGGATCGCCGGCGGGCGCTTCCAGCTCGGTGTCGACAGGATCGGCGCGCACCAATCCTTCGGGCGGATTGATCGGACGTACGCGTAGCGCAAGTCGACGCACGCCGAAATCATCACTTGCCTGCCAAGAAATGCTGACGCGTTCATCCGAGAGCGTCGCGATGGGCGCATCGAATGCAGCGCGCGGTGCGCGATCGATGGCAGGCACGAGCCGCCAGCGCGCACGTGTGTGGAAACGCACCACCCGCAGGTCGCCGCGTCCTGGAATGTCGAGTTGTGCTTCCCAGGCGCCGTCCGCCGCGCGCTCGAAGCGAGCACTGCGGCGGCCGCCTTGGCCGTTGTACACGAGAAGCGGTGCGCCTACCGGTCCAGTCAGCCGCACGGTGGCGCGGACCGAGGGTGGCGTCGCTACACGCTGCCCGATGAGATCGCTCAGCGAAACTGGTGGAGCGTTCGTGTACTCGCCGGGCGAGGCCCAAGCTTCGATCGCCATTTCCTGATCGCCGAGTAGGGGGCCGGGATCGGGCAAGAACGCCCGTGCCAACCGATCCGGCGCTTGTGCGTTCGCAAACACAAGCGCCAGCACCACCAGCGCGCCGAGCACGTAGCGCAATTTGTAAGGATCGAGATCATCAAGCCGCGGCCGCGGCGGCCCGAGGCGAACGTTGTCGGCGTTCTCAAGCAGTCGCTCGCGCTCGCGATTCCATAGCGCGACGGCGAACGGATCGTAGCGTGTCGGCTGATCGCGTAGCGCATCGAACGCACCCGCATCCATGCGCGAATCCGTAGCAAGCCGTGCGCGCGCTTCTTCGTCCGTGGGCGTTTGCCAGGCACGCCGTGCGCGCACGCTGAGCCATGCGAAGAACAGCAATGCAAAGATCGCGGTTAGGCTTTGCAGCAGCAGCGGCAACCGCTCGTGCACGCCGAACAGTGCGAGCACCGCCCACACACTGATGGCGCCCAGCAGCAAAAGCCCAGCCCGCAGCAAGCGCTCGAACGCAAGCCGGCCCTTGGCGCGTCTCGTTTCACGGGCGAGCTGGTCGAGGGCGTCCTGGTGCTTCATGCCGTGCCGTGACGGTATCAGCCCGTTTTGAGCCAAACCATGACCATCCCTCGCAAAGACGCAGC
>CADEDT010000168.1 GCA_902826145.1 uncultured Caulobacteraceae bacterium | reverse complement strand
TGTTCTTCTCGTCGTCGGGCATGGCCTACAAGATGAAGGCTTGGCGCATTCCGGCAGGCGATCCGCGCACGAAGGGGCGCGCGCTCGTGAACCTGCTGCCGCTCGGCCAGGGCGAAACGATCACATCCGTGATGGCGCTGCCTGAGGACGAGCACGATTGGGATAAGCTCGACGTGATGTTCGCGACGCGCTCGGGCAACGTGCGCCGCAACAAGCTCAGCGACTTCGTGCAGGTGAACCGCAACGGTAAGATCGCCATGAAGCCCGATGAGGGTGATGGCATCATCGGCGTGCAAATCTGCACCGAGGAAGACGATGTGCTGCTCACGACCGCGAACGGCCAGTGCGTGCGTTGCCGCACGACCGACGTGCGCGTGTTCAAGGGCCGTGACTCCACCGGCGTGCGGGGGGTGAACCTCGCCGAGGGCGATTACGTGATTGGCATGGCCGTGCTGAAGCACATCGACGTCACGACCAAGGAAGTGACGGACTACTTCAAGTGGGACGCACAATCGCGCGGCGAGGTAGAAATTGAGCAGGAAGAGGTGGCGCCTTCGGGCGATGGCGAAGAGCCAACACCGTTCGAGCGGCTCTCCTGGCTGAAGACGCAGGAGCAATTTATCCTGACCGTCACGACGTCTGGCGTCGGTAAGCGAGCCTCAGCCTACGAATACCGCGTGACCAACAGGGGCGGCAAAGGGCTCATCGCCCACAAGCTGGTTGGCGACGCGCAGATCGTGGCGTCTTTCCCAGTGCTTGACCAAGAAGAGCTTCTGCTGGTCACGGATAAGGGCCAGCTTATCCGCACCGCGATCGATCAGATCCGCATCGCCGGGCGCGCGACCCAAGGCGTCATCTTGATCAATGTGAGTGAAGACGAGCATGTTGTGGCGGCCGAGCGCCTTGAGGCGCTGGGCGGCGAGAATGGCGAGGCGGGCGACGCCGAGGGCGAGGGGAGCGGCAAGTGACGAAGAAGGTCCGCGTAGGCCTCTATCCGGGGACGTTCGACCCCCCAACCAACGGCCATGTGGACATCATTACGCGCGCCGCCAGCCTGGTGGACAAGCTGGTCATCGGCGTCGCCATAAATCAGGACAAAGGGCCGCTGTTCAGCCTGAATGAGCGGGTGGAGATGGTTCAGGAGCAGTGCGCCAAGATCAAAGGCGGCGCCGAGATCGTCATCCAACCTTTTGACACATTGCTGATGTCATTCGCCGAAAGCGTAGGGGCGCAAATCATCGTCCGGGGACTTAGAGCGGTCGCCGACTTCGAGTACGAATTCGCCATGGTAGGGATGAACCAGAAGCTAAATCCCGCCATTGAAACAGTATTTCTCATGGCCGACCCGACGCACCAGGCGATCGCGTCGCGGCTGGTCAAGGAAATCGCGCGACTGCAAGGAAGCGTCGCGCAGTTCGTGCCTCAAGAAGTAGAAGGACGACTGAAGGCAAAGTTCGGGGTGTCTTAATGCGGCGCTTGGGTGGAATTCTGGCTGCTGGCGTTTTGGCGCTAGGGCTTGCAGGCATGTTCGACGTGGCGTCCGCGCAGACGCCCGATCCGCGCAATTGGCGCCAACTCGATCCGGAGAACACGCTCTACATCGATACGGCGCATGGCCGGATCGTCATCGAACTCTATCCAGAGGTCGCGCCGCGCCACGTGGATCGAATCAAAACGCTGACGCGTACGCGGATGGCGCCTGACAACCGATTTTTCTACGACGGGCTGACCTTTCACCGCGTCGTCGACGACTTCATGGCACAGACCGGCGATCCGTTGGGCACCGGTCAGGGCGCCTCTTCACTGCCTGATCTCATGGAAGAATTCATGTTCCGGCGCGGGCCCGACATGCCGTTCGTGGAAGCAGCGGTGCAGGGACGCGCGCGGCTGGGCTTCTACAAGGCGCTGCCGATCGAAAGCCAACCGGACGCGCAGATGGCGGTAACGAGCGATGGGCGTGTCTCCGCCAATGCGCGCCACTGCCAGGGCGTCGTCTCAATGGCGCGGTCGGACAATCCGAATTCGGCGAACAGCCAATTCTTTATCATGCGCCAGCCGAACACTGCGCTCGACAAGCGCTACACAGCCTTTGGCCGTGTTGTCTGGGGGCTGGAGGCGGTGATGGAGATCGCTGTCGGCAACCCGCCGCCAAACCCGGATCGCATGGTTGCGGTTCGCATCGCTGCTGATCTACCCGAGAACGAACGCGCCCCCATTTACGTGCTGCGCACGGACGGGCCGCGGTTTCGTGATTTGATCGAGGATACGCGCCGCGAACGTCGCGCCGATTTCTCGATCTGCGATGTCGAAATCCCCGCGCGCGTGCCGCGCAACCCCAACAGAGAGAGAAGCTGGTGGTCGATAATTCCTTTCATACCCTGACGCTCGAACTCGACACCGGCACGGTGAAGATCAAGTTCCGCCCGGATCTCGCGCCGAACCATGTTCAGCGGATCGGCGAACTCGCGAACGAAGGGTTCTACAACGATGTCCCGTTCCACCGTGTCATCGCGGGCTTCATGGCTCAGGGCGGCGACGGCGGAAACAAGAACGGCACCGGCGGCTCGAAGAAGCCGAACCTGAAAGCCGAGTTTAACGCGGAGCCTCACGTGCGCGGCGTATGCTCGATGGCGCGCACCAATGACCCGAACTCGGCCAATAGCCAGTTCTTCATCTGTTTCGACGACGCCCGCTTCCTCGACAAACAATACACGGTCTGGGGTCAGGTGAGCGAAGGCATGGAAGCGATCGACGCGCTGCCGAAAGGCGAGCCGCCGCGCAATCCGGGCAAGATCGTCTCCGCGAAGGCGGAGTGACGCTGAGCCTTCTCCAACGCTGGCGCGTGCTGGCGGGAGAAGGCGCCGACGCGCTCGGCGAGGCGCTCATCCGCGCTTGGGATGAGCCGCAGCGGAAGTACCACGATCGGAGCCATTTGATCTGGTTGCTCGATGAAGCGGATCGACGCGCAGCGCTGATCCGCGATCGCGCGTTCGCCGGCTACGCGATCTGGTTTCATGACGCGGTGTATGAGCCGGGGCGGCCGGATAATGAGACGCTGAGCGCTGATTGGGCGCGCACGTCGTTGGGCCATGACCCGGACTTGGGCGAGCGTGTCGCGCACGTGATCGCAATGACCAAGGATCACGCTGCCGGCGACACATCCGGCGATGCGGCGCTCTTCCTCGACATGGACATCGCCATCCTCGGCGCGCCTTGGGAGACATACTGCGCCTACGCTGCCGGCATTCGCGCCGAATACCCGCACATCGTCGACCCCGCGTTTGCGGGCGGGCGCGGCGCCTTTCTGGCGAAGCAGCTTGAGCATGAGCGGACGTTCCGTACTGAGGTGTACGAAAACGAACTCGGTGAGACGGCGCGGGCGAACATGCGCTGGGAGCTCGAAGAGATGCGCAAGGGGCGCATGGTCAAAGGCTGATGCGCGTCGATCTGTTCGATTTCGAATTGCCTGAAGAACTGATTGCGCTCCGTCCCGCACGGCCTCGCGACAGTGCGCGGTTGTTGCATGTGCCAGTACGGGGTGCGTTCGAGGATCGGATCGTTCGAGATGCGCCCAGCTTGTTTCGGCCTGGCGATCTTTTGGTGTTCAACGACACGCGGGTGATTCCCGCCGCGCTGAAAGCGATACGGCCGAGCCGCGATCCGCAGGGGGCGGTTGTGCGCGTTTCGCTCAATCTCATAGAACGCATCGCGCCGGACGTGTGGCGCGCGCTGGCGAAGCCGGGCAAACGTTTGAAGGAAGGCGACGGCCTCTTTTTCGACGGTGGCTTGTTCGCAAAGATCGAAGCCAAGGATGAAGAGGGCGCGATCGCGCTTCGCTTCGATCGCTCCGGCGAAGCGCTGGATGAAGCTGTTGCAAAGATCGGCGCGCCGCCGCTGCCGCCTTACATCGCCGCCAAGCGCGCGCCCGACGACGAAGACCGAGGCGATTACCAGACAATCTACGCGGCCAAGGATGGCGCGGTTGCGGCGCCAACGGCGGGGCTGCATTTTACCGACGAACTCATGGCGCAGTTCGATGCTCTGGGTGTCGAGCGCGCGCAAGTCACGTTGCATGTTGGGGCTGGTACGTTCTTGCCCGTGAAGGCTGAGGACACCAACGCGCATGTGATGCACTCGGAGTGGCGGGAGATATCGCCGCAGACCGCTGATGCGATCAACCGCGCGAAAGCCGAGAGCCGGCGTGTGATTGCGGTGGGGACCACCGCACTCCGCTCGCTCGAATCGAGCGTCGGCAAAGATGGCCGCGTCCGCGCGGAGAGCGGTGGCACGGACATCTTCATCACACCTGGCTATCGTTTTCGCGTTGTCGATGGTCTTTGGACCAACTTCCACCTGCCACGTTCGACGCTCTTCATGCTCGTCTCTGCCTTTGCCGGTTTCGAGCGCATGAAGTCGGCCTACGCGCACGCTATTGCGCACGGCTATCGCTTCTATTCCTATGGCGACGCGAGCCTGTTATGGCGGGCTGAATGACGGCGTTTCCTTTTGAGATTAGCGCGCGCAGCGGCGCGGCGCGCATGGGCGTGCTGCGCACGACGCGCGGTGACATTCGCACGCCTGCCTTCATGCCGGTTGGCACGGCGGGGACGGTGAAGGGACTGACGGTCGAGCAGGTGGGGTCAACCGGCGCCGATATTATCCTTGGCAATACTTATCACCTCATGCTGCGGCCGGGCGGCGAGCGGATGGTGAAGCTGGGTGGGCTGCATCGCTTCATGCGCTGGGACAAACCCATCCTCACGGACAGTGGCGGCTATCAGGTGATGTCGCTCGCCCAGTTGCGGAAGCTGGATGCCGATGGCGTGACCTTCCGTAGCCACATCGATGGCAACCAGCACCGGCTGACGCCGGAGATCGCGATCGAGATTCAGGCAGACCAGATCGGCGCCGATATCGTGATGCAGTTGGACGAATGCCCGGCGCTGCCGGCGCCGCGCCAGGATGTCGAAAAGGCGATGCGGCTTTCGCTTGATTGGGCGGGGCGCTGCAAGCGCGCCTTCGGGGATCGCGAGGGGCAGAATCTGTTCGCGATCGTGCAAGGCGGCGTCGACCCAGAGCTGCGGCGTATCTCTGCCCAGGCGCTAGTGAGCGAAGGCTTCGACGGCTACGCGATTGGCGGGCTGGCTGTGGGTGAGGGTCACGAGGCGATGCTGGCGACCCTCGACGTCACCGCGCCGCTGCTGCCACAGGATCGACCGCGCTATTTGATGGGCGTCGGTAAGCCGCTCGACATCGTTGAGAGCGTCGCGCGCGGTATCGACATGTTCGATTGCGTGCTGCCGACGCGCTCAGGCCGCCATGGACAGGCGTGGCTTGACGGTGGCCCGCTCAACATCACCAATGCCCGTTATGCGGAGGATTTATCGCCGCTCGATCCGCGCATCGATTGCCCAGCGAGCCGCGACTACTCCAAGGCGTACTTGCACCACCTGTTCAAAGCGGGGGAACTGCTCGGCCAAGTGCTGCTGTCTTGGCACAACGTCGCGTACTACCAATTCCTGATGTCGCGTCTGCGCGATGCGATCGCGCAAGACACGCTCTCGAAGTTTGTCGCGGATTTCAAATCAGGTTTGGCGAGCGACTAGTTGCGCTGACGCGCTGCGGGCGGCGGCGGCGGGATCACATTCGGACAACCGAGCGAAGCGCCGTAGCCGCGCAAGAAGGTGCGCCGTTGTTGGCCGTTGGCCACCGCACGGATGGCGTCGCGCTCAGCGCGATTGGCGCCGCTCAGGCGACGCACCCACGAACGGAACGGGATGAGGTCTTCCATCGTGTCTTCGGCCGCTTGGATCGCCTGGTCTTCGATGAAGTCGCCGCTCATGTCCCAAATATTGCGGTTCGGGCCGGGCTGATAGCTCTCAGGTCCGAGCGCGGCGTCGAGTTGATTGATCGCGCGCGCGACAGCGGGGCAATCGGTGAGGCCTGCCGTGGAATACGGGTATTGAAGATTGCGCAAGGCGAGCGGGATTTCCGGACGCACAAGCCCGACGTCGCGCAGCGGAATGGTGGTGGCGCTGGTGACGCCGCGGCGGGTGTCGGCGGTGCGGCCTGTCGAGCACGACGCGACGCTCAGCGCCGCGACAGCCATGACGGCGAATTTCACAAAGGTGCGCACGCGCATTTTCCCTCCCAGGCCGAAGCAGCAGCCCTATAGCGGCGCCAGGCTGCCGCGCCAATGCGGCGAGACAGGGACGGTTCGGGACGCTAAGTCCCACATGATGCTTCCGGTTGAGGATGTCCTGCCCGATTTGCTGGCTGCGCTCGAAAAGCGTGGCGAAGCGGTGCTCGTGGCGCCGCCCGGCGCGGGGAAAACGACGCGTGTGGCGCCGGCGCTACTCGATGCGCCTTGGCTGAGCGGCGGCAAGATCGTGCTGCTTTCGCCGCGCCGGATCGCGGCGCGCGCGGCGGCTTCGCGGATGGCGTTCGAACGCGGCGAGCGTGTAGGCGCGACGATTGGGTATCGCGTGCGGTTGGATTCGAAGATCAGCCGCGAGACGCGCATCGAGGTTGTCACCGAGGGCGTGTTTACACACATGATTCTTGACGATCCAGAATTGCGCGGTGTTTCTGCTGTGCTCTTCGATGAATTCCACGAGCGGAGTTTGGAGGGCGACCTCGGTTTGGCACTGGCGCGCGACGCTCAGACTGGTTTGAGGCCGAACCTGAAGCTTGTCGTGATGTCGGCGACCCTGGATGCAGCGCGCGTCTCATCTTTGCTCGGCGATGCGGCAGTGGTTGTGAGCGAAGGACGGATGTTTCCGGTCGCGCATGTCTACCGGCCACGCGATCCTCGCCGGCGGTTGGAGGAAGAGGTCGCTGCGGCGACACGGGCGGCGCTTTCGGCGGAAGCCGGCAGTGCGCTGGTGTTCTTGCCGGGGGTCCGCGAGATCGAGCGGACAGCGGGGCAATTGCCGGAGACGGTGCGCGATCCGAATG
>CADEDT010000167.1 GCA_902826145.1 uncultured Caulobacteraceae bacterium | reverse complement strand
TAGGCGACGCCGTGCTCACGTCGAAGCTGATCGACGGCTCGTTCCCGGAATACGCTCGCGTCATTCCAAAGAACAATTCGAAGAAATTGAAGATCGACAATAAGGCGTTTGCCGAAGCCGTAGATCGCGTCGCAACCGTCTCGGCCGAGCGCTCGCGCTCTGTTCGTATCGCGCTCGACAAGGACAAGATCACGCTCACGGTCAACAACCCGGACGCCGGCGTCGCCACTGAGGACCTCGCCGCCGACTATCGCGACGATAGTTTGGAAATCGGCTTCAACGCCAAATATCTGCTCGACGTTGCGGGCCAGATTGAAGGCGAAAGCGCGGTGTTTGAACTCGCCGACTCGGGCTCGCCGACGCTCGTGCGCGATGAAGCCGATGATGCGGCGCTCTACGTGCTGATGCCGCTCAGAGTGTAATGCACGCGCTTCACGTCGCTCGGCTCATACTTACCGATTTCCGCAATCACGCGGCGCTCGATCTCGAACTCGACGCGCGGCCTGTCTGCCTGTTCGGTCCCAACGGCGCCGGCAAAACCAACATCCTCGAAGCTCTGACCATGCTCGCACCGGGCAGGGGCCTACGGAGTGCCTCGCTCACCGATGTCGCGCGCGCTGGCGAGAATGACGAGTTTCGCGCGCAGCCGTGGGCGGTCTCAGCGCGGATCGTTCAGGATGGCGACGAGGCCGTGATTGGCGCGGGCGCCGAGCGCACGCCCGAAGGCGGCGTCAAGCGCGTCACACGCCGCGACGGCCAACCCGCCACCGCATCCGACCTCGCCGAAGCGGCGCGCATGACGTGGCTCACGCCCGCGATGGATCGTCTCTGGTCCGGCGCCGCCGGCGATCGCCGCCGCTTCTTCGATCGCCTGACGTTAGCGCGCGCCTCGCAACACGGCGCTTCGGCCGCCGCATACGAGCGCGCCATGCGTGAACGCCAGCGCCTCTTAAGCGAACGGGTGTTCGATGATGCCTGGTTAGGTGGCCTCGAACGCGAGATGTCCGCGCATGGCGCAGCGATCGCAGCGGCGCGCGTGGAAACGCTGCATCGCCTGCAAGAGGCCATCGACGCGCGGCCCGACGGCGCGTTTCCAAAAGCCATTCTCGCGCTTGAGGGCTTGCTTGAGGCGCGCTTCGAGAACGGCTCGAAAAGCGCGGACGTCGAAGAGGATTTCGCCGAGCTATTACGCGATGTCCGCGGCCGTGACGCTGGCGCCGGCCGCGCGCTCGACGGCCCGCACCGCAGCGACCTCAAAGCGCGCCACGCCGCCAAGAACATGGATGCGGATCAATGCTCCACGGGCGAGCAGAAGGCGCTGTTGGTTGGCCTGACGCTAGCACAGGCACGCGCGCTCGCCGGCGATCCCGGCGCCGGCCCGTCACTCATCCTGATCGACGAAGCGGCAGCGCATCTCGACTCCGTCCGCCGCGCCGCGCTGTTCGACGAATTGCTCGCCAATGCCGGCCAAGCCTGGCTCACTGGCACCGATCAGAATTTGTTCGAGGCCTTTGGTTCGCGCGCGCAGATGTTCGAAGTGCGTGACGGCAGTGTGCACCGAGCCTAGGCGGCTGCGCGCATCGTCGGGCGCAAACTGGCCGGCACGACCAGGGTGAAGGTTGAGCCGCTGCCCGGCTTGCTTCGCACAGACACGCCCCCACCCATCAACTGCGCGAGCCGCTGCGTAATGGTAAGGCCCAGACCCGTCCCGCCGAAGCGGCGCGTCACGGATGCATCTGCTTGCGTGAAGGGCTGGAAGAGGCGGCTCACTTGTTCGGCAGTCATGCCAACACCGGTGTCAACGACGTCAAACAACAGCCAGCTCTCGTTCTCGTTTGTCTTGCAGCGTGCATAGATCGTGACTTCGCCCTCGGGGCTGAATTTCACGGCATTTGAGGCCAAGTTCAGCAAGCATTGCTTAAGCTTGAATGCATCACCGTTGCATTCTCCCAAGTTCGGCGAGACCACAGCGCGAAGCTTCGTTCCAGTGTTCGTTGCAGCGGGACGAAGCGTGCCAATCACATCGCGAACAATTTCGAGCGCATCGAAGTCGTCGACTTCCAGATCAACACGCTGAGCGTCGATCTTCGACAGATCGAGGATATCGGTGATGATGCCAAGCAAGTGATTGGCGGCGGCGTTGATGCGTTGCGCGTCCGCGGCCGTCTGAGGGTGTTCCTCGACGACATCCTCTTGGATGATCTCGCTGTAGCCAATGATGGCGTTGAGGGGCGTACGCAGCTCATGGCTCATGTTGGCAAGAAACTGCGACTTTGCTTCATTCGCTGCTTCCGCTTTCGCCGTGAGAGCGGCTTGGTCGCGCGCGAGAACTTCAAGTTCAGCTGTGCGCGCGGCGACGGTGTCGCGGAGCCGAATGTTTTCTATTCGCTGACGGTCGGAGAGGTAGATGTCGGCCAGCGCCGCCGAGAACGCCGCGATGAGAACGATCAGCGCAGCAAATCCCACTACGACGCCAAGCATGGCTTGCGACAAGCCGCTAGGTGTTTCGATGACGCCCAGGGGCGTGAGTGTTAGTGCGCCCATGGCCGTGAAGTGCAGTGAACAGATCGCTAGTACGAGAGCGCTACCCGCGATGAGTGCACGAAGGCGATGGCGCATGATAAAGAAGGCGCCAAAAGCCGCGCACGCCACGACCACGGCAAGAAAGACCGATGCACCGATGAGTTCGGCATTCCATTGGCGCAGTGCCGACGCCAGCAGGCCGAGCATGCCGACATAATGCATGGTGATGATGCCGATGCCCGAGAGCGCGCCCGCGAGAATCTTGGTGCGCAGGCCCGTGGCTCGGTGTGCAAGCCAGAACGTTCCGGTCTGCACGGCAAACGAAATCGCCAGCGAGCCAAAGAGCGGCAGAAGCGAGAATCCGAGCGGTACGCCAACGTCATACGCCGTCATGGCCACGAAGTGGGTAGCCCAGACACCGAGGCCTGCGACGAAGCCCGCCGCGATGGACCACAATTTTCCAATGTTTTCGCCGCGCGCTTGCGCCCGCTCAAGCATCAAGAACGCGGCCACGCTCGTGATCGCGCAGATCAGTGCGGCCATCAATAAGAGCCAGAGATTGTGCTCTAGTGTGACGCAGGAAAGAACGCGAAGCATGTATGTGACGTCCCCGACCGCGCACTCCCGAGCGCGCGCCATCACGTGAAGCATGGCATCTCCTAAAGGCCGTTTAACCAAGCTGCGGCGCCGCTAGGGAAACCCGCACGACTTCTCGTGCGGTCGTGACAACCGCGCAAAAATTTGGTGCTGTGCGCGCCTCCTAGCGAGGCTGCCATGGTCAATCCGAATTACGTCCCACAGCGCAACGAGGACTACGTCTTCAATTACAACGCGAATGAGGAAGCGTGGTCGACGGACCTGAAGACCCTCGACATCAGCCGCCCTGAACGTTTTCGTGACAACAAGTTCGAGCCGTTCTTCGAGCGAATGCGCAAAGAGGATCCGGTTCACTACTGCCCGGACAGCCTCAATGGGCCGTATTGGTCGATCACGAAATACAATGACATCATGGCGGTCGACACCGACCATCAACGCTTCTCCTCCGAACCATCGATCGTGCTTTTCGATCCGGAGGAGGATTTTCCGCTGCCGATGTTCATTGCGATGGACCCGCCGAAGCATGATGTGCAGCGCAAGACGGTTTCGCCCATCGTCGCGCCGAACCACCTCGCCAATCTCGAACCCGTAATCCGTGAGCGCGCCGGCAAGCTGCTTGACGAAGTCCCGCGTGGCGAGGTGTTCAACTGGGTCGACAAGATCTCGATCGAGTTGACCACGCAAATGCTTGCGACGCTGTTCGATTTCCCGTGGGAAGATCGCCGCAAGCTGACACGCTGGTCGGACGTCGCGACCGCGGCGCCAGGGCAGGGCGTGGTCGAAAGCGACGAGCAACGCCGCGCCGAGCTGATGGAATGTCTGCAATACTTCAACGGCCTATGGGAGGAGCGCGCCGCCGCGCCGCCGCGGCACGATCTCATCTCGATGCTGGCGCATGGCGAGAGCACGAAAGACATGCCGCGCCAGGAATTTCTCGGAAATCTCGTCCTGCTGATCGTCGGTGGCAACGATACGACGCGCAATTCGATCACCGGCAGCGTCTATGCGCTAAACAAATTCCCCGATCAGTTTGCGAAACTCAAAGCCAATCCGGCGCTCATTCCGAATTTGGTGTCGGAAACAATCCGCTGGCAAACGCCGCTCGCCTACATGCGCCGCACAGCGCTGGAAGATGTCGAACTCGGCGGTAAACTAATCAAGAAGGGTGACAAGGTCTGCATGTGGTATGTCTCGGGAAACCGTGACGAAGAGGTCATCCCGAACGCGAACACGTTCGATATCGAGCGCGAGAACGTGCGCCGCCATCTCTCCTTCGGCTTCGGCATTCATCGCTGCGTCGGCAACCGCCTGGGCGAAATGCAGCTGCGCATCGTCTGGGAAGAGATTCTGAAGCGCTTCGACAAGATCGAGGTGATGGGGGAACCGAAGCGCGTCTACTCGTCATTCGTTAAGGGTTACGAACACTTGCCGGTACGCATCGCCGCCTGATCGCCCAAGGTGTTGGCGCCGTGCAACGTTCTGCGCTGGTCGCGCGTTAGCCGGGAACTTGCGTTCTTAGCCGGCGTTGGCCGCTCACATGACCAGTGTGTTCGCCTCATTGACGACGGTTCCGCACCGGAACGCCGCTCATCCCGATGGGTTGGCGGACGTATTCGATGAGCTCGCGTATAACATCAATCGCGACAGCGATCTCAGCGGAATTCGCCTCGGCGTGCTGCTAAGCGCCGTTGGCCGGCGCTCCTATGGCCCGTTACTTCTGCTGGTTGGCCTTATTGCGATCTCGCCGCTCACGATCCTGCCGTTTACCACCTCGATCGTGGCGGCGATCACGTTGTTGATCGCAGGACAGATGGCGCTCGGGCTCAAGCGGCCATGGCTGCCAAAGCGCGTGCTAGACATTCGTGTGCCGCGCAGGCCGTTCTTCGCATTCCTTGACCGCGCTCGGCCGGCTGTTGAGCGGGTAGATGGCGTTCTGCTGCGCGAGCGTTGGACATTCATGACGGTGCCGCTGTTTGTGAACGCGGTCGCGTTATGCGTTTGCGCCGCGGCGCTCATCACGTTTCCGCTATCGCTGATTCCGTTTGCGCCGTTTGCGCCGGGGCTAGCGATTGTGCTGTTCGGCTTGGGTATGACGGCCCGCGATGGGCTGTGGCTCACAATCGGCATTCTGTTCACCATCGGGGCGTTCTGGCTTGCAGCGCCGCTTCTCTTCTGACGCCAGCGAAGGCCACACGCTCGAACGCTGGCCGCCGCGTGACGTAAGCTCCGGTCACACGCTGGATCACTGGACGAGCGCAGGGCAAATGCCGAAGCGGGAGAAGCAGACGCGCGGGAAGCCGGCGAACCTCAATGGCGTGCTCGATGAGATCATCGTCAAGTGCGAAAACGATGACACGCCCGACACGCTGACGCTCGACGAAATCCTCGACAGCGTCGGCCGCCGCTCTTACGGGCCGCTGCTGCTCGTCATTGGTCTCTTCGCCATCTCGCCCGCAACTGTCGTGCCCGGCATGACGTGGCTCGCAGCGGCTCTGACGCTGATTGTGGCAGGCCAGATGGCGCTGGGCTCGCCTCGTATCTGGCTGCCTAGGAAGGCGCTGCAGGCGCAGCTGCCGCGCGATGCCGTGAAGTCCGGCGTCGAGAAGAGTAGGGGCGTTGCGAAGGCCGTCGACAAGCTCCTTAGGCCTCGCCTTATCTTTCTCTCCAAACCGCCATTCGTGAATGTCGTGGCGCTTCTGGTGATCGCCGCGGCGTTGATCACCTTCCCACTCGGATTGATCCCGTTCGCGCCGCTCGCGCCGGGCTTGGCGGTCGTGTTTTTTGGGCTCGGAATGGTCGCTCGCGACGGGCTTTGGCTGGCGCTTGGCGCGGCCGCGATGGCGGGCGCATTCCTGCTTGCCAAGCCGCTGATTTTCTAAGCGTTTTTTGCGCTGTTTTTTCCGCGAAACGCTACATCAAAGCCGCGACTTTTCCCCCGTTCGTCCCTATATTCCTGAGGTATTTTCCAGCTCGATTCGAGACACATGACCCCGCCCCAAACCGCACCGGCGAGCACGCCCGACTATGGCGCCGATTCAATCAAAGTTCTCAAAGGCTTAGACGCGGTCAGGAAGCGTCCCGGCATGTACATCGGCGACACGGACGACGGGTCCGGGTTGCATCACATGATCTACGAGGTCGTCGATAACGCGATCGACGAAGCTTTGGCTGGGCATGCGACGCGCGTGGAAGTCGTGCTGCATCCAGATGGCAGCGCCGAGATCGTTGACAACGGGCGCGGGATTCCGACGGGCATACACGAGGAAGAGGGTGTCTCCGCGGCTGAGGTGATCATGACTCAGCTGCATGCGGGCGGGAAGTTCGACCAGAACTCCTACAAAGTCTCCGGCGGCCTGCACGGCGTTGGCGTTTCGGTCGTCAACGCGCTCAGCGAGTGGCTCGATCTGCGCATCTGGCGCGAGGGCAAAGAGCACTACATGCGCTTCGCCATGGGCGACGCTGTCGCGCCGCTGAAGGAAGTCGGCCCCGCGCCGCAAGACGAAGGCAAAGTCAAGAACGGCACGGCCGTGCGCTTCCTCGCCTCTCCACAAACCTTCACCATGGTCGAATACGATCGCAAGACGATCGAGCACCGCCTGCGCGAGCTCGCCTTCCTGAACTCAGGCGTGCGCATCATCTTCAAGGATCTGCGCGGGCCAGAACCGTTTGAGGAAACGCTCTTCTACGAAGGCGGCGTCAAAGCCTACGTCGCCCACCTCGACCGCAGCCGTACTGCGCTTATTCCCGAAGCCATCTACGTCATCGGCGAGAAGGACGGCATGACCGTCGAATGCGCTATGCAGTGGAACGACGGCTATCACGAGAACACGCTCTGCTTCACCAACAACATCCCGCAAAAGGATGGCGGCAC
>CADEDT010000166.1 GCA_902826145.1 uncultured Caulobacteraceae bacterium | reverse complement strand
TGATGTCCATCGTCGCCATGGCGAGGCCGGCGCCGTTGACGAGGCAGCCGATTTCGCCGTCGAGCGCGATGTAGGAGAGATCGTACTTCGAGGCTTCGATCTCGCGCTCGTCTTCCTCGCCGATGTCGCGGAGATCGGCCCATTCCTTATGACGGAACGCGGCGTTGGAATCGAAGCTGACTTTGGCGTCGCCGCAGAGGAGCCTGCCCTCTTCGGTGACGATGAGCGGATTGATTTCGAGCAAGCTCATGTCACTCTTGGTGAAAGCTTCGTAGAGCTGCTTGATAAGCACATCGCATTGCGCAGCAAGGTCGCCACTGATGCCGAAGGCTGAAGCGATCTTCGCGGTGTCGCCGCTGGTCGGACCAGTGAGCGGATCGATGCCGACAGTGGTGATCTTCTCGGGCGTGTCATGCGCGACTTCTTCGATGTTCATGCCGCCGGCTTCGCTGGCGACGAAAGCGACGCGGCCTTGTTCGCGATCGACAAGCGCGGAGAGGTAGAATTCCTTCGCGATCTTCACGCCTTCTTCGATGTAGATGCGCTTCACGACGCGGCCCGCAGCGCCGGTCTGCAGCGTCACCAGCGTGTTGCCGAGCATTTGCGATGCGTAGAGGCCGACATCTTCCGGCTTGAAGGCGATGCGCACGCCGCCCTTCTCGCCCGCTGCTGCTTCCTTGAACTTGCCCTTACCGCGTCCACCGGCATGTATCTGGCTCTTCACCGCCCACACCGAACCACCAAGCTTCGCTGCCGCGTCGATCGCCTCTTCGGTGGTGAAGGCCGGAAAGCCGCGCGGCACCGGGGCGCCGAAGCTCTTCAGGACGGCTTTGCCTTGGTATTCATGGATGTTCATGGAGCCCTCAAATCAGTGCCGCTTTATAGGCCGAGGCTCCGCGCCGCCAAGCCCGCCAGTGCGCAAATGACCAGAACAAGCAGGAGATTCGCCTTGAAACGAATGAGCGCGACGCCTGCCGCGAGCGCTAAGACGACCATCCACCAAATGCCGGACGCCACGTCAGGCAATTCCGCGGGCCCGATGGCGATCTGACGAGCGAACAGCGCGTGCGTTGCAAAGAATAGCGCGAGCTTGGCGATCACGCCGAGCACGGCGGCTGTGATCGCGGCAAGCGCACCTGCGGCCTGCACATTCCGTTCGAGCTTTTCCGCGTAGGGCGCGCCGGCGAATATCCAAACAAAGCTCGGCGCGAACGTGCACCAGAGCGCGACCGCGGCGCCCGCGAGCGCGAGTGTGATCGAACCGGCATTCCAGCCCGCGAGAAAGCCAACGAACTCGTTCACCAGAATAAGCGGGCCTGGCGTGGTTTCGGCGAGGCCGAGGCCATCAATCATCTGTTCCGGTGTAAGCCAGCCGCGCGTCGCCGCTTCGGTCGTCAGATACGCGAGCAGCGCGTAGGCGCCGCCGAAGGTGACGCAAGCAAGAATCGAGAACAGCAGCGCGACCTGGAAAAGCACGTGATCCGTGCCGAGCGTGAGCGCGATGAGCGCCGGTGGTGTGAACCAAAGAAGAAGCCAGAGCACGGCTTGGCCAAGCGCGCCATTTCGTTTTGGACCGCCCTCACCTTCCGCTTGAGGCTCGATCTTCGAGCCGAACAGCACGGGAAAGAGCGTTCCAACCAGCGCCGCAGCGACGATAACGAGCGGAAACGGCGCGCCGAAAGCGAGTGCGAAAAATGCACCTATGGCAATCCACAGAGCAACGCTGGTCTTGAGGGCGCGTTTGCCAACCTTGAACAACGCTTCCGCAACCAGCGCGACGACAGCGCATTTGACGCCATCGAACGCGGCCGCGACGAGTGGCACTTCGCCGTAGCTCACGTAAAGCCAAGACAGTGCAAGCACGATCGCTGCGCCCGGCAGGACAAACATCCAGCCCGCGATCAGGGCGCCCGCCCAGCCGCGCAAACGCCAACCTATGTACGTCGCCAACTGCTGCGCTTCGGGCCCCGGCAGCAACATGCAGAACGCAAGCATGTGCTGGAAGCGATCATCATCGATCCACTTTCGCTCGTCGACGAAAACGCGATGCATCAGCGCGATCTGGCCTGCAGGCCCGCCAAAGCCGAGGCAGCCGACTTTCAGCGATTCAGCAAAGAGCGTGGAGAGAGACGGACTCACCCTCGGGCGCTAGCGCGGATTGTTGGCGGCTGCAATCGCGCCAGACTCGTCTTCCGGTTTATCTTCGCCATAGGCGATCTCGCCAGCAGCAACGCTGGTGCCAAGTTGCGGTGCGAATTCTTCCTTCGTCACCGGTCCCTCGCGCGCCGTCCGGCGCCAGAACATGGCAAGGCAAACGAACAAGGCGGCGGCGCCTGAGAACCAGAACATGCCGGCGACATCGAAAAGATCGACGAGCGGGCCCATAATCAGCGGGCCGATGACGGAACCTGCGGCCCAGACGAAGAGCAAACCCGCCGCCGATTGCGCGAGCTTGCCCGGCTCGGCGCGGTCCGCCATGTGTGCCACCGCGATGCCGTAGAACGAAAGCGCGCCGGCGCCCCAGACGAAGAACAGCAGTACCGCGGACCAACTCAAGAGCTCGCCACTCCAAAGCGCGAGGGCGAACGATGCAGCGGCCGCAAGAGCAGCAAGTGCGGCAATAACGAGACGCCGATCGACTCGATCGGAGATGCGCCCCGCCGGCCATTGCAGCAGCAGCGAACCGGTGAACGCGGCGGAGTAGAACTCCGCTGCGGCGTTCGCGCCGTAATGCTCGGACGCATAGAGCGGCGCGAGCGCGAGCACGCCGCCATTGACCAACGCTGCCCCGAAGCAGCCAATCACCGCAGCGGGCGCAGTGGCGAATTGTTCGACCAGCGCGATCGGTTGCGCCTTCGGCGGATCGGGCTGTTCGGCGGCGGTGAAACAGATCGGCACCATGGAGAGTGCTGCAAGCGCCGCCGCGATCATCCACGGCTCGGCTTCCGGCGCGGCATAGCCGAATGCGAGAAACGGCCCCAGCGCCAAGGCGCCTTTGGTGAGCACCATGTAGATACTCATAACCTCGCCCCGCACGTGCTTGCCGATCGAGAACGACAGCCAGCTTTCGACGGCGGCAAACATGAGCGCGACCGCCATGCCGGCGACCATGCGCGAAACGCCCCACCACCAGATATCATCGCTGAAATGCAGCGCGAGCGTAGCCACTGAGAAGACGGCCGCGCAGGCAGCATAGACGCGAATATGACCCACCCGTGCGAACAAAACGGTCGCAATCATCGCGCCCATCATGAAGCCGGCCGAGTAAGACGCGGCGACTAAGCCCAGCGCCGTGCGCGAATGTTCGATCGTGAAGGCGAGCGGAATACGCACGCCGAGCAAGCCACCCGCAAGCTGCAGGATCGTCACGGCTGCGATGAGCGCAGCAACGTTGCGCAGCAAGCTCGTCATGGGATTGCCGCTGCTTAAACCCGTTCGCGAGCGCTGCAAACACGCGAATACGCATGGCGTTCATGCGTTGGGTCAGCAAATCACAACGGCGCGCGCTGGAAGCGGAGGATATCCTCGGTGACGGTTTCGCCGCGCCGGATGCGGATAGTCATCACTATGCGATCGGCGCCTTCGCGACGGATGGTGAGGCCGTCGAAGACGAGTGCGTCGGGCGAAACCGAGACAGGCTCGAACGTTGTCCAGGTCTCGCGATCTTCCCAGGCCGTGTAATCAGGGTTGAAGTGCTTTAGGCGCATGCGTACGCCGCCTTCGACGACATCCATCACCATGAACTCGTAGAATTGCGGTTGGCCGTCGCGCCAATAACGGAAGTGGCCGATCATTTGCCCGCCGACAGGCGGCGCCCAAGCCTCTTCCATCTGGCCGCCGAAGCCTTCGCCGACCCAGCGCCCAGCGAGCCAGGCCGCATCATCGATTGTGACAGCGCGCGTAGTCTGCGCCTGCGCAACGCAAGCGGCAGCAAATAGCGCACAGGTGAGCGCGAACACTTTAGCGAGCCTCAGCATCATGGGCCTCCCTGCCCTCATGACGCTGAGCTTAGCGCGATTTCGACATCACTGCGCGGGCGGAGCGCGGAATGACCAATCTGTATCGGCCGCCAGATAGACGAACGTGGCCCAGGCGGCGACGTTCTGCCGGAGATTTTCGGGGTCGATGGCGTAGAGCGTGTCGTTCGGCGTGTGGTGATAGTCGAAGTAGTCAGTGCCATCCTGACTCAGATCCACGACTGGAACACCCGCTGTCCTCATCGCATTTACGTCGGCGCCGCCGTCGGCGAGGTTATTGCCTGGTAGAACACCGAGCGGCGACAGAGCGCGCTGGAAAGCGCGCCCATAAGGCGCCGCCGTGTCCGCGAAGCGCGTGTCAAAGCGCCAGACGCGGCCCGCGCCAAAATCACTCTCGAGCGCGACAATGTGGTTCGCGGCCTCCGCTGCATGCGCGCGGCCATAGGCTGCGCCGCCATGAACGCCGTTCTCCTCTGCGCCGGCGAGCAGAATACGAATGGTGCGACGCGGGCGGCGCGGCAGATCACGAATGAGTCGTGCCGCGGACGTGATGACCGCAACGCCGGCGCCGTCGTCGATGGCGCCCTGCCCCATGTCCCAAGAATCCAAGTGCGCCGCGAGAAGGACAATCTCATTCGGACGTTCACGACCTCGTATCTCGGCAATGACATTGCCCGACTGTGCGTTCTCGCGGATGTCAGCTTGGATGTTGAGGCGCACGCGCACCGTACCGCGCTGAAGCAAATTGGAAAGCACGTCGGCGTCCGCCGGAGAAATCGACATCGCGGGAAGCGACGCGTTCTGGGCCTGGCGTGAACTGCCGCCTTGGTGCGCGAACCGATGGGTATCAGTGCCAACAGCACGAATGAGACAAGCGGCAGCGCCCTTAACCTGCGCGACCGGCGCGCAGAGGCCGCGCTTGCGCACGGCAACGCCGTAACCCGCGCCATCCTGCGCGCGCGCCATGTGCTCATCAATGAAAACGATGCGGCCGCGAACCGCGCCATTTGGCGCCGCCTCGAGTGCGGCCATATTGGGAAAGCGCACGATCTCGGCAGTTAGGCCGCCTTCCGGTGTGGACGGCGAACCACCCAATGCAGCAGCAACCATGGCCCGTTCGATGCCCGGCGAGACGATGTGCGCCTCTTCGCGCGTCGCATCCCAATACGGCAGCGTGAACGGCTCGACGCGCACGTTGGCAAACCCGTTAGCGCGTAGCATGGCGACAGCCCAGTCACGCGCGCGCGCTTCAGCTTCAGACCCCGCCAGGCGTGGACCGACTTCGGTGACAAGGCTCTCAACGATGTCGTAGGCGCGATCGCTTTCGAGTGCGGCGGCTTGCAGGCGATCGATGGTGCGTTGCTGTGCAGCGGTGATCGGCGCGACGGGTAGCTGCGCGGCGGGTGGGTTGCTGGCCTGGACGAAGCCCGGTGTCGGTTGTGGTTGTTGCTGCGCACTCGCCGGAAAGGCGAACACAGTCACGCCTAGAAGCGCGAGGGCAAAGTTCCGCATGCGATGTCGTCCCCAAATTCGTGCGCTCAAAATTGGCGGGGCGAACGCGCGATGCAAGGGCTTAGCGACGATCAGGCGCGCTGCCGCGTTCTCCACGCCGCTTTGGTTTGGCCGTAGAGGTCAACAACATGTTCCTCGAACGGTGGCGCGAGTCGCACGTCTTCGCGCTCACATTGCGATCCTAGCCGCTCAGCCAGCTTGATTGAGGGAATGTTGCGCTTGTCGATGCAATGAATGATGCGATCCCAACCGAGGGAATCGAACGCCCAGTCGATCGCGGCAATCGCACCCTCTTGCGCGTAGCCCTTTCCCATCTCTGAGGCTTTAACGGCCCAGCCGACCTCGTTGCCCGGCCAATTGCCTTCCTCACCGCCTGGGCGCCATGGGCCGAGACGTCCAATCCACTCGCCGGTGTCGCGGCGAATGACAGAGAACATGCCGTAGCCCAGCAAAGCCCACGAGCCAGTGAGAGAAGCCATGCCGCGCCACGCCGCATCGCGCGGCGCGAGACCGCCGATGAAGCGCATAGTCTCTTCTTCCTGCGCCATGGACGCGAAGCCGTCGAAATCTTCGTGCTGCGGCGGACGCAGGATGAGACGCGCGGTGGTGAGGGTTGGGCCGATGGTCATTGCTTTCCGCCGCCTTCCATCAAACGCGATGGCCAACCGACGCGAACGAGCAACCCGTCCGGACCAGCGATCCCGACCTCGTAGATCCCCCATTCGCGATGGCGGAGGATGCCGCCGGGCCGGATGATCAGATCATCGACGCGCGCCGCGATCGCGTCGACATCGGGCGTTCGAATGAAGACTCCGAACGGATTGTGCTCCGCGGGCACGCGCCACGGGCCAGTTCCGGCCTGTGTCAGATGCACCTCACAACCCCAGCCGGCCATGATGATGTACTGATCGTCTCCGCCGGTGCGCGAAAATCCTAACCGCTCCCAAAACGGCAAAGCGGCGTTCAAATCATTGCTCGGCACAATGGCGAACGCGCCTACTGTTGGAGACGCTGACATTTGCAATGCTCCTGTCGCTCAGCGCCGGCCAGCTGCGATACTAACTTAGCCCACGCTAGGATCGATACCCTTGCATGCATCGACCAAGCCTTTCACCGCATTCACCGAGTGATCGAACATGGCGCGTTCGTTGGCGGTGAGTTCGATTTCGATCACCTTCTCAACGCCGCCAGCGCCGATGATGCACGGCACGCCGACATACATGTCGTTCAAGCCGTATTGGCCGTTGAGGTTGGCCGCGCACGGCAAAACACGCTTCTTGTCGCGCAGATAGGACTTCGCCATCACGATCGCGCTTTCAGCCGGTGCGTAGAACGCAGAGCCCGTCTTCAGCAGGCCGACGATTTCGGCGCCGCCATCGCGCGTGCGTTGCACGATCTGATCGAGCTTCTCTTGGCTGGTCCAACCCATCTTCACGAGATCGGGAAGCGGAATGCCGGCGACGGTCGAATAGCGCACCAGCGGCACCATAGTGTCTCCGTGACCGCCCAGAACGAAGGCCGAGACGTCTTCAACCGAGACCTTGAACTCTTCGGCGAGGAAGTAGCGGAAGCGCGCGCTGTCGAGCACGCC
>CADEDT010000165.1 GCA_902826145.1 uncultured Caulobacteraceae bacterium | reverse complement strand
GATTAATATTGGTAAAAAATAAGAGCGCGGATCGAAACGAACCGCGCTCTTGGAGGTGAGGGAGTTGCGTTGCCGTTATGAGTGGTAAGCGACCTCGCCGTGTTCGGCGTAGTCGAGGCCCTCGTGCTCGATTTCCTTGCTGACGCGTCCGCCCGTGAGGCCGCGCGCGATCACCCATACGATGAGCGAACCAACCGCGGACCAGGCGACGGTGACAGCGACGCCCATCGCTTGCTTGCTCACTTGCGCAACGATGCCTGGATATTCGGCCGCGCCCGTCACGTAATTGACGATGCCCGCGCCGCCGAACTCCGGATTGACGACGATGCCGGTGCCGATGGCGCCGACGATGCCGCCAATGCCGTGAATGCCGAAGACGTCGAGGCTGTCATCGTATTTGAGCCAGCTCTTGAGGCCGGAGCAGGCGAACAAACAGACCGGTCCGACAACGAGACCTAGAATGAGCGCACCGACTGGGCCAGCGAAGCCGGCAGCGGGCGTTACCGCGACGAGGCCGGCAACCGCGCCTGACGCCAAACCGAGCAGGCTGGGTTTTCCCTTGGTGACCCATTCGGTGAGCGTCCAGGAAAGGGCTGCGCCCGCTGGCGCGACGAAGGTGTTGATGAGCGCGAGCGCTGCGTAGCCGTTGCTCTCGAGGTTGGAGCCGGCGTTGAATCCAACCCAACCAACCCAGAGAAGCCCCGCACCAATCACCGTGAAAGTGAGATTGTGTGGCGGCATTGGTTCGCGGCGATAGCCGGTGCGCGAGCCAAGCAACAGCGCGCCAACAAGCGCGGCGATGCCGGAGTTGATGTGCACGACAGTGCCGCCAGCGAAATCGAGCGCGCCGAACGACCAGATGAGACCGGCGCCGGCGGCGAGTGCATCAGCTTGCGCTGGGTCGGAGGCCATGATCGGCCCGCCCCACCACCAAACCATGTGCGCCATCGGATAGTAGACGACGACGGGCCACAGCACAGCGAAGATCACCACAGCGCTGAACTTCACACGCTCGGCAACGCCGCCGAGGACGAGCGCCGCGGTGATGCACGCGAACGTCATCTGAAACGCCACAAAAACCAGCTCTGGTATGGAAATTCCAACGGAGAAGGTTTCAACGAGCGTTGTCGTATCGACGCCAGCGAGGAAGAATTTGCTGAAGCCGCCGACGAAGCGATTGAGCCCGCCGCCGTCCGTGAAGGCGAGCGAGTAGCCGAACAAGAGCCACATCACCATGCCGATCGCGGTGACAACGAGCACTTGGCTCAGGATCGAGACCATGTTCTTCGCGCGCACCAGGCCGCCATAGAAGAGCGCGAGGCCGGGGATGATCATCGCCAGCACGAGCACCGTGGAGATGAGCATCCAGCCGGTGTCGCCTTTGTCGACGATCGGTGATGTCGGCGCCGCCTCTTCGACAACTTCCTCAACCGCCACCACCTCCGGCACCGCGGTATCGACCGCGACACTCGTCTCTTGCGCGAATGCGAGTTCCGGCGTCATCGCCCCGAGCGCTACAGCGCCGATCAGCGCCAGCGCGGCCAAGCGCAACGAGCGCCAGAGCCCCTTGGATGTTGTCATTGCCCCGCTCCCTCGAGATTCAATGAGCGGATTGGCGGAAGCGCTGCGCGCCGGGGCAAGCGCGCGGGCTAGCGTCTTTGTGCAGTGCAGCGGCTTCGCTCAAAAAAGCGGCGCCCTGCCTTCCGCTTGCGCGTCAGCGCCGCATCGACCTTTGGGTTGCCGCAGAGGTATCGTTCGGCATGAGCAACGGGCGCGGCTTCGACGCTGATGTGATCCTGAGCGGCGGCGGCCTGGTCGGGCAGACGCTCGCGCTGGCGCTGGATCAGGCCGGCCTTTCCGTCATCGTCATTGATGCCTCGAAACCGGCGGAGACGTTGGCGCCGGCGTTCGATGGGCGCGCGTTCGCCATTGCCTTCGCGTCGTACCGGATGTGGCGCGCGCTCGGGTTGGGCGAACAGCTTGATAACGTCGCGCAGCCGATCGAACAGATCATGGTGACGGACGGTAAGCTTGGGCGCGGGCCGTCGCTACTGCACCTCCATTTCGATCGCGCCGAGATGCGCGACACGGACGAACCACTCGGCTTGATGCTCGAAGCGCGTCACGTCCGGCTTGCGCTCGACAGCGCGGTGAAGACGCGGCCGACGATCAAGATGATTCAACCCATGTCGGTAGGCGCAATCGAGCGCGATCCTGCCGGCGCGACGGTGACGCTCGCGGATGGGCGTAAGTTGCGCGCGCCGTTGTTGGTTGGCACCGATGGGCGGCGCTCATTCGTACGCGGCGCTGTCGGCATCCGCACGATCGGTTGGGACTACCCGGTGACGGCGATCGTCGCGACGATTCAGCACGAGAAACCACATGACGCTGTCGCGCATGAGTTCTTCTTGCCGAACGGCCCGTTCGCGATCCTGCCGCTCAAAGGCAACCGCGCGAACATCGTGTGGGCCGAGCCGCGCGCAGCGGCGGAAGCACTGCTCAAGATGGACGAACGCGATTTCCTTGCTGAGCTCGGCAAGCGCTTCGGCAATTTCCTCGGGGAGCTTTCGCTTGAAGGCCCGCGCTTCGGCTACCCGCTCTCGCTGCAACTCGCTGAGCGCATGATCGATCAGCGCGTGGCGCTAGCAGGCGATAGCGCACACGGCATTCATCCTCTCGCGGGGCAGGGTTTGAATTTGGGCCTGAAGGATTGCGCGGCGTTGGCGGAGTGCATTGCGGACGCGGTTTCACTTGGCCTCGATCCCGGCGATGTCTCGGCGCTTGAGCGCTACCAGCGCTGGCGGCGGTTCGACAATGTTACGATGGCGCTGGGCATGGAGTTCTTCGACAAGCTCTTCTCCAACGACATCAAGCCACTCCGCGCCGCGCGCACATTGGGGTTGGCCGCCGTGAACGCCGTCGGCCCCGCACGCCGCTTCTTCATGAAATACGCCGGCGGCGGCGCGGGCGATCTGCCGAAGCTGCTGCGTGGCGAGAGCCTGGCGGCCTAACACGCCGCTCATGTTCGCGGGCTGCGCGTGTGGTCTTCTGCCTGGGCCGCGCGGGTGTATCTTCGGCTCATGCGGGCGGTCTTTATCTTTGTCGTCATCCTGCTGCTGATTGGCATGGCTGTGCCGATCACGTTTGCGGTGCGGTTCTGGATGGACGGCCAATCGGTGCTGGCGCGGGCCGAGCAGAGTGGCGCGCTACGCGTGCCCGCCAGAGGGCCCCTCACTGGTGTCGAGCGCACGATTGCGATGAGCGAATTTCGCAGCACCTGGCGGACGAGCGGGACGCCATGCCGAACCCTGATGTTCATTTGGGCCGATCTCACAACCGAGAGCGCTCCTCGCGGAATGCCGGTTTCGCAGCGCGTGTCCACGATGCTGCTTGGCGATCAGGAGGGAACGTCGGTGCGCTGGCAAGTTCGGCGGCTCATTGTCGCCTGCCAGCTGGAGCAGCGTTTTGACGATCCGCAGTTGCTGAGACTCTGGCTCGCGAAAGCGTACTTCGGGCGCAACGAGACAGGCATCGAGACGGCCTCGCAGTCGATCTTCGGGAAGCCGAGCCGCGAACTCAACGCCGAAGAGTCAGCAAGGCTGGCGGTGCTGCTGAAAGGGCCGGGAGTTCGCGCCAATCCGGAACGCTGGGCCGAGCGAGCAAGGCAGATGCAACAGCGGATCGCCGCCCCGGCGCATTAATCTCGTTGAGCGAGAGTTTAACCGCGTAAGCGTCGCGCAAGGTATGCGTGCCATTGTGCGTGCCGCGCGCACTGGTAGCGTTCGCGCCAGGGACGAAAATGTCAGCCGAGGAGGAACGCTCAGGGACAGCGGCGCTGCCGCTCGCCGTCGATCTCGACGGCACGCTGATCCGTTCCGACGCGTTCGTGGAGTCGCTGCTCTCTTATCTGGCGACTCATCCGTTGGGTGTGATCTCACTGGCCCGCTGGATGCTGAAGGGACGCGCTTTTCTCAAGGCGAAGCTCGCGCCGTACGCGCCGCCGCCGGCCGAATTGCCATATGACGAGCGCGTGGTGGCCTGGCTGCGCGAGGAGAAGGCCAAAGGCCGGCATATCGCGCTGGCGTCAGCCACGGATCGCAGCGTGGTGGCGCCGATCGCCGCGCATGTTGGCGTGTTCGATGATGTGTTTGCTTCCGACGGCGTCGTGAACCTTAAAGCTGAACGCAAGGCCGATGCGCTTGTGGCCGCGTACCCTCAGGGCTTTGTCTATGCCGGTAACGAGCTTCCAGATCTGAAAGTGTGGGAGCGCGCGAAGGCGGCTGTTGTCGTGAATGCCGATCAGGCGCTTGAGGCGCGGGCTCGCGCGATCGCGCCGGTCGAGCGCGTCTTTCCGGATGAGCGCAATGTGCGCCGCGCGCTCGAGCAGGCGCTCAGGCCGCGACAGTGGGTGAAGAACATTCTCGTCTTCATTCCCCTGATCGCGGCGCAAGGGTGGGCCGACGCCGCAGGTTGGGGCGACGCGTTGCTTGCGTTCTTCGCGCTCTGCTGCGCGGCGTCGAGCGTTTATCTTTTCAACGACGCGTTCGATATTCCGGCCGACCGGCGCCATCCACGCAAGCGCAACCGCCCATTCGCAAGCGGTGCACTCTCCCCAGTGCGCGGGCTAGTTGTGAGTGCGGCGCTCGCGTGCGCAGGGCTACTCGTCGGCTGGGTTGCCGGTGTGATCTGGTATCTGCTGCTCTATATCGCGCTCTCGGGCATCTACACGGTGTGGTTGAAGCGGCTGGTCGTGATCGACATTTTCGTGCTCGCTTCGCTCTATGGTTTGCGCGTGATGCTTGGCGGCCAGGCATCGGACCATCCGGCGTCTTCGTGGATGCTGGCGTTCTGCGGCTTCTTCTTCCTGAGTCTGGCACTCGTGAAGCGCGTCACCGAGATCGAGGGTGCACCGGAGAATATTCGCCGCGGCTATCAGCTGGCCGATGCGCCGGTGTTGAAAGGCATGGGCATCGGCTCAGCCTTTGCGGCGAGTCTGGTGCTTGCGCTTTACGTGCAGAGCGACGCCGCGACGCAAACCTACATGTCGCCGATGTGGCTCTGGCTGTTGCCGGCGGCCGTGATCTTCTGGCTGTGCCGGGTGTGGTTGCTGACCGGGCGCGGCGAAATGCCCGACGATCCGGTCGTGCATGCGGTAAGCGATCGCATATCGCTCATCGTCGCGCTTGTGGGCGCGTTTGCCTACGCGATGGCGGCGCTGACTTAGTCGGTAGTTATCGCTTCAGTCGGCAGCGCGCCGAGCGCGGCGAGAATGATGAAGTAGGGAACAAGCGCCAGAATTGGCGTGATGAAATCCAGCATGAGGCGCTCCATCGCGGCGCCCGTGAAACGATGCGGACGGCTAGCCGTTCCGGTGGAACCTGGATTTGCAACGTATTGTCCCCAAGAACGCGAAGTAGAAAAGGCGAAGGACGCAGAGGGGGAGCAACCTCTGCGTCCTTCTCTTTGCCAAAGCCGCGTTTGGGGTCTTGGGCTATTGGATCGTCGCTTGGGAGCTTAGGCGACGATCTGCGCGGCTTGGGTCATCACGTTCATCGCGACTGGTGCGAACACGGCGCAGGCGGCGATGATGCAAAGGAGCTTGGTCACGGTCGTTGCTCTCTGAATGGGTTTCGGGGTGTCGCTTAGGCGACGATTTGAGCGGCTTGGTTCATCACGGCGAACGCAACCGGCACCAGCACGAAGGCGGCTAGGAAGAGGGAATAAACTCGGGTCATTGCTCTTGCTCCTCTTGGTCGAGGCCGTTGCCTCGCTTCGATGAGAAGAAGGTAGCGAAGCGTTGACCCTGTCGCTGTGACGGCGGTCACGGTGGCGCTAGGAGTAACTCAGCTGCCACGTCCGACATTGTGAAATGGAGATTTCATAGTGAATGGTCCGCGCCTTGCGTGTCATGGCGCGATGTTGCGTCCGATTCTCCTCTGGTGCTGCGCGTTGTCGCTGGCGATTTCCTTGGCGATCAAGCCGCCGGGAACGTCGTTTGTCAGCGCAGCGACGATTGAGCCGTTCGTAACGGTGCTCAAAGAGTCGCAAGCGGGCAAAAGCTTGCTCACCAACTACAACGGCATGGCGCGCCTAGCTCTGAACACGATGGGATTTGTGTGCTTCGCAGGCGGGGCGCTGGTGCGTCCCAAGCGCAAACCGATCTCACCAATCTGGCACGAATAGCGCGGGGCGCGGGAGTTTCACTAAGCCTCGTCTCGCAACGCCCGAAGCCGAAGTGTCTCGCGATAGACGCGGAGCTTCTCCTCCTTGTCGCGGCCGAGGTCGTGGAGGAGGTCCCAGGAATAGAGGCCGGTGTCGTGGCCGTCGTCGAAGACGATACGCACGGCGTAGCGGCCGACGGGCTCGGCGCGTACGACATTGACGTTGGCTTTGCCTGTCACCGGCGGCGGTACGTTGGTGCCATGGCCTTTGTTTTCGGCACTCGGGCTTTCGACGCGCAGCAGTTCGAACGGGATTTCGAACATCTCGCCATCGTCGAACGCGATCATCAGCGCTTTGGCGGTGCGGTCGAACACGAGATCGGTTGGCCAGGGGCGGGAGACTGGTTCGGCGCTCATTCGTCCGCTCCCAGTTCGCGGGCTTCGTCGATCAGCATGATCGGCACGCCGTCGCGCACAGGATAGGCGAGGCGCGCGCGTTCACTGATCAGCTCCTGGCGCTCGCGATCGTAGCGGAGCGGTGTGCGGCTCTGTGGGCAGACCAGCACTTCCAATAGCTTTGGATCAACATCGCTCATTGCATCGGCCGATGCTGTTCATCGCCAGCGGCGCGATCCCATTCGAGCAGCGCGAGCAGCGCCTGGCAGCGATCTTCCAGCGAAACCGCCTCAAGCATGGCTTGTTTCGCGGCGGGGTCGAACGGACAGATTTGCGCGGCGACGTTGATGATGGTTTCCGTCGGCGCTTGCTCGACTGAGTCCCAATCGACTTGGAAGCCGTGCAACGAGGCGTAGGTCTTGAGCGATCGAATGAGTCCGTCGCGATCGATGCGTTCGCCGGTGGCTTGGGTGAAGTCATCCTCGAACTGGTCGTAGGTGACGAGCGCTTGGCGATAGGGCGTACCGCCTTCGAGTTCTTGGCCGAGATCGAAGCGGCAAATGC
>CADEDT010000164.1 GCA_902826145.1 uncultured Caulobacteraceae bacterium | reverse complement strand
CCGACGGCGCCGCTGACCAAAAGGACTAGCAGCACGTTCACCGGCATTTCGGCGATCGGCAAATAGATCAAAAATCTGCTCTGAACTTGAGCGCCACAGCGCCAGGCCCGCGGCCCTTATGCTGAGGGTCGCGGGCAGAGGCAACGTCAGTTTGCGGTCAAGTTTGACCCTAAGTGCGGGGGCTTTACGTCCCAGTGCGGCGGGCGGTGTTCCAGGCACGCTGGCCGAACTCACCGTTGGCCACAGCGCTTGACGCGCGTGGGCGGAACGCCTGTGCGCGAGCGCGGGCCTGTTCGACCTGCATTTGCGACAATTGCGCTTCCACAGCCGTCGCACGCGCGCCGGCGTCCTGGTCGCCTTGGCGGGCCGCCACCATGAACCAGAACAGCGCTTCCGAAGCTGATGCATTCACGCCGCGGCCTTGCTGGTAGAGGACGCCCAGATTGTACTGGCTGTCTGCTACGCCCAGTTCAGCCGCTTGGCGGAACCAGCGGAACGCCGCTGCTTCATCCAGCGGCGCGCCTTCTCCACGGGCGAAGTAGACGCCGAGGTCGTGCATCGCGCGGCGATTGCCTGAGCCAGCCGCACGTTCGGTCCATTGACGCGCGACGGTCAGGTCCGCCTGCACGCCTTCGCCGCGCTCATAGAGCTTGGCGAGGCGGTACTGCGCCATCGCGAAGCCGCGGTCGGCGGCGCGGCGCAACAGCGTCACGCCATCAGCCACGCGGCCCGAGCCCAGACGCTGCAGCGCCAGTTCATACTGCGCCGTGAGATCACCCGTTTGCGCAGCTTGCTCAAGCGACACGTTACGCGCGGGCAGCGGGCCAGCGACGACCTGCTGCGTTTGAGTAGGGGGCGTTTGGTTTTGCGCGATCGGCGCACCAGTCGGCGCGGCCGTCGTCGTGCCGTCCACCGGAGCAGCGCCTTCGACCGGCGCTTCCGCGAACGGGTCGACTGGCGCGACGTCCTGCGTCGGCGCGAGGTTGGTCACCGGCGGCGGCGCAGGCTCAACGTCTTGCTGTGGCTCGACGTCACCGGCGCGCAGGTTGTTGTAGTAGTAGTAGTAGTACCCGCCCGCCGCCGCGAGCACAGCGACGGCCGCGCCCCACAGGATGATGCGGCTCGGGCCACGCAAGCTCAGCTTCGGCGTTTCGATAGCCTTGTCAGGCCGCGTCTTCGGCAGCGATTGCGCCTGCGCAGCTTTGCGCGCATTCGCGAGATAATCGTTCTTCGACGGCGAAGCAGCGGCAGCGACGTCTTCCGGCAGCGGCGGTAGATCGCCGAGCTCCGGCAAATCGAGCGAGAGCGGCTCTTCTTCCGCATGCGCCAACGGGACGTCGGCGCTCGCCGCGAACGGTGTTTGCGCAGGCGGCGTCACAAGCGGCGCCACCGCGTCTTCGATCGTCTGCGGCGCGAATTCGTCCGGCGTCCAGAACGGATCGTCGTCGATCGGCGGCGGCGCGATGGCCTCAACCTCTTCGATCACCGGGTCGTCGATCATCAGATCGTCTTCCGGCGACATCTCGATCGACTTGTATTCCGGCGGCACGAACGGCTCTTCGCCGCTGTCGTCCACCAGCAGGTCATCGATCTCGTTGTCTTCGGCGAAATAGATGTCGTGGTCGTTCGGCGCCTCTTGCAGTTGCGGGCGTGGCGGCAGCGGCGCAGCGCGTACCGGCGTCGCGGCGTCGCGCGGCGAAACGTAAGGCTGCGGCTCCGGATTGCTCAGATCGAACGAAGTGACAGGATCGTCGTCGAAGGATGGGAAGTCCTCCACGCGGCGCGCTGGCGTCGGGATGGTTTCCTGCGGACGCGGGCCATCGGGACGCTCGCTTTCGAACCGGTCAAGCTTCGAAGCGACGTTCGACATCGCCTTCTGCACCGGCGCGATCGCTTCCTGGCTGGACTCTTCCACTTCCGCCAAGCGGTGCATGATCGAGCTGATCGCTTCCGAGACGCGCTGACCGGCGCGCTCTTCGCTATCGAGCATGCGCTCGCCGAGTTCGCGGGCGAGGATGTCCTGGCGCTGATTGAAGCGATCTGCCATGCGCGCGACTTGCTCGCCCACATGCTCGATCGCTTGCGCGCTGCGTTGTTCAACCGCGCCGACGCGCTCTTCCAAGCGCTCTGAGAGGCGGCCAACTTCGAGGCCCATGCGATCGAACGCCGCCGCTTCGCGGCGCTCGATCTCGTCGAAGCGCTGCTCCAGCGTCGTTGACATGCGCGAGAGCTCTTCACGAACCGCCGAGGCAGCCGCGTCATCGTTGCGCGACTCTACCGTGCGCAGGCGCTGGTCGACCGTCTCCGACATGCGCTTGATCTCGATCGAGATTGCTTCGATCGTTTGCGCTTGGCGGCGCTCTGCGGCCGCCAAGCGGCGGTTCACATCGGCGAGTGCGCCTTCGACGCCGTCGCCGCCCGCAAGCGCGGTTTGCAGATCGTGCGCCAGTTCCTCGCGTACCGATTGCGCCATCGTGTCGAGCCGTTGCTCGAGCATCGCGCGCACGGCCTCGGTTTCCACCGCCGCGCCGCCACCGTGTTCGATGCGCGCGCTGAGTGAGGAAACGGTCTCCTCGATGTGGCGGATCGCGGTGTTGGCCGTCGATTCCGTTTCTTCAAGCTTGTCGGCCAGGCGCTGCAGCGCGCGGTCGAGCGAGTCCACCGTCTCGCCGACTGTGGTGTTGGCGGTCGCTGCCTCGACGCTGGCAATCCGCGCTTCGAACGCGGCGAGCGCGCCGGTGAGGGGGCTCGTCTCCGTCTTCGATTCCAGCGACGCGAGGCGCTCAGCAATGTCTTGCTGCGCTTGGCGTAGTTCGCTGAGATCGACCGCGCCGGATTGGCCCGCGATATCCTCGACCTGCTTCACCCGCGCCGACAGGGTGAGTTGCGAGTTGCGCAGATCCGCGATCGCGGCGCCCGCTGCTTGGCGCAGGCCCGCCGTGCTTTCGCGCGCGCCAGCTTCTGCGCGCTCGATGCGGGAGATCAGCGTCGCTTGCTCGGCCTTCAGCGTGTCGACAGCGCCAACGCGCTTCGAGATTTCGCTCTCAAGGCGGACGACTTCTTCCAGCAGCGCTTCACGTGCGCCACGTGTTTCCGTCGAAGTCTCAGTGCGAACTTCCGCGACCGCCGTCTCGATCGCGCGGCGAGTCGAGCGTTCGCTGTCCGTGAGCCGTTCGCTCAGTTCTTCCTGCAGACGGCGCAGTTCGTTCACCGCATCCGCCGACGCTTCCGTCGCCTGACGCGCCGCTTCTTCGGCAACAGCGCGTGCTTCAGCGAGCGTTTGCGCGAGGATATTGCCGCCGCCGCTCATCTCCGTGGTGAGGTAGGAGGCGGCCGCTTCCGCGCGCCGCGCCACTTCCTCAGCGACAGCGACTTGCTGTTCGAGGCGTTCCTTGACGTCCGAAAGGTCTGTGCTCGCGCCGTTGAACTCTTGCTCCGCGCGTTGCAGGCGTCCGCTCAGCGTGTCGCCGGCAGAGCGGAATTGTTCGAGCGCGTCGGAAATGCGTTCTGCCGCTTCGCTCGACGCGGCTTCCGCGTCTTCGATGCGCGCAGCGAGGCCAAGCACGGAGCGATCGATCGTCGACACCGCGCGATCGAGACCTGTGACAGCAAGTTGCGTGCGGCGTTCGATCGCCTCAATGCGCTGCGCGAGACGCGTCGGATCAGCCGGGCGATTTGATGCGCCGACATTCCAATCGTCTTCCGCTTCGTAATCCGAATGCGACAAACCATAAGTGCGCGGGCGCGGTTGGCGCAGCGGCGGTTGTTGTTGAGGAGTCTGCGGGTTCGGTTGCGAACCACCGCCGCCGAGCTGACCCGAAGCAAGCGCTTGGTTCAGATACTCGCCCAAGCTCATGCCCTGACGAGCCGCAGCTTCGCGCGCTGCTTCTCGCACTTTCGGGTCAATGCCCTTGACGCTCCAGCTTTGCGCACCGCTCATTATGCCCTCGCCGCGTTCTAGCCGCGCGTCCGCGGCTCACGCCCAACCCCCGGGGCAGACTCGAAGAATTCGAGAATCGCCCACGACTTTGCAGTGTCGATGAAAGAGGTTGCCGTGTTAATGGCGGGTAAAATCGTAAACAGGGATTAGCCATGTCTGATGCGCCGCGCCAATTCGGTCCCGAAACGCAAGGCGCGATTTATCTGCGCGGCTTGAGCGGCGCGAAGCCGGATATCCCGACGAACTTCATCGGCCTCGAGCGCGAAGCGCAGAAGAAGATGTCGCCGGAAGCGTGGGCCTACACCGCCGGCAGCGCGGGATTGGAAACCGCCGCAGACGCAAATCGAGCTGCTTTTTCACGCTTTCCGATAGCGCCGCGCATGCTGGCAGGAGCAGGCGTTAGAAATCTCGGTTGCGAAATATTCGGCGCGCGCGTTGCCGCGCCAGTGTTTTCGTGCCCAATCGGCGTACTCGAAATGATGCATGCGGACGCGGATCTCGCCGTCGCGCGCGCCATGCAGCGGCTCAATCTGCCGATGATCATTTCGTCTCAGGCATCATATCCGATGGAGGAGATCGCGCGCGAGAACGGCGACGGTCCGCGCTTCTATCAGCTCTACTGGGGCAAGTCGGACGCGCTGGCTGAGAGCTTCGTGCGCCGCGCCGAAGCCATCGGCTGCCGCGCCATCTTCATCACGCTCGACACTTTAGTTCTTGGCTGGCGCCCGCGCGACCTCGACATCGGCTTTTCGCCGTTCCTGCGCGGGCAGGGCATCGCGCAATATACGTCAGACCCCGTGTTTAGGGGGCTGCTCGCCCAACCGCCTGAAGAGAACCCGCTCGGCGCCGCTGTGCAGTTCACGCAGATGTTCTCGGATTCGAGCGTCGATTGGAAACGCATCGCGCAAATCAGATCGTGGACGAAACTACCGATCGTCCTCAAAGGCATCATGCGCGCCGACGACGCCGCGAAGGCGGTGAGCGAAGGTTATGACGGCGTGATGGTGTCAAACCACGGCGGCCGCCAAGTCGACGGTGGCATCGGCGCGCTCGATGCGCTCGCGCACGTGGCTGCCGCCGTGAAAGGCCGAGTGCCTGTCTTCTTCGACAGCGGCGTCCGTTGCGGCGCCGACATCTTCAAGGCTTTGGCGCTTGGCGCGACCGCCGTCGGCATCGGCCGGCCCTACGTCTATGGGCTCGCGCTGGCTGGCGAGCAGGGCGTCCAGACCGTCATGGAGTACCTCCTGGGCGAGCTGGACATTACGATGGCGCTCAACGGATGCCCGAAGCCTGAAGATATTTCTCAGGATTTACTGATGGTTAAGCCAAATTTATGACGCGGGCGTCAACTTCAGTTGACCCTACCGTAAACGGAAACTAGCGTGAGGCCGCTGGGTAAAGCCGGAGGGACCTCCCCATGACCACCAAAGCTGAGCGCACCTACACAATTTCGCAGCTGGCCCGTGAGTTCGAGGTCACGCCTCGAGCGCTCCGCTTCTACGAAGACAAAGGCCTCCTCGCGCCGCATCGCGACGGCATGAACCGGGTTTACTCACATCGCGACCGCGGCCGCCTGCAACTTATCCTCCGCGGCAAGCGCGTCGGTCTCTCGCTGATTGAGATCAAGGAAATTTTGGACCTCTACAAAGTTGATCAGCGCGCGCAGGCGCAAACGACATTGAAGAAGTACCAGCAGCGCATCGTCGCTCTCGAAGCGCAGCGCGAAGACGTCGATGCCGCCATCGAGATCCTGCAGGACAGCATCAAGAAGCTCGACGAGTTCCTCTCGAAGCCCGCCGCGCCGGCCGCCATGGCCAACGCGCGCGCTTTTGAGGCCGAAGCCAAGAAGCGGCTCCAAGACGCGCACTAAGCGCGTATAAAGAACAAGAATTAGGGAGAGCTGCATGCCGACGTACACGGCGCCGCTTCGCGAATATCGCTTTCTCCTGAAGGACGTGCTCGACATCGAGCGCTACTCCAATCTGCCGACTTTTTCGGACGCGCCGATCGATCTGATCGATCAGGTGTTGGAAGAGGGCGCGAAGTTTTGCGAAGGCGTGCTGGCGCCGTTGAACAAGGTCGGCGACGAACACGGCTGCAAGCGCGCCGATGATGGCTCGGTGACAACGCCGCCTGGCTTCAAGGAAGCCTACAAGCAACTCGTCGAAGCCGGTTGGCCTGCGCTCTCCAGCGATCCGAACTATGGCGGTCAAGGCATGCCGCACGTCATCTCGCTCGCGTGGAGCGAGATGGTGTCATCGTCGAACATGGCGTTCGGCATGTATCCGGGGCTCTCCCACGGCGCCTACGAAGCCATCCATCACCACGGCACCGACGAACAAAAGCAGACTTATCTGCCGAAGCTCGTCACCGGCGAATGGACCGGCACCATGAACCTGACGGAGCCGCACTGCGGCACCGATCTCGGCATGCTGCGCACCAAGGCGATCCCGCAAGCCGACGGATCCTATAGCATCACCGGCCAGAAGATCTTCATCTCAGCCGGCGAACACGATCTCGCGTCGAATATCATCCACCTCGTGCTCGCGCGCATCGAAGGCGCGCCGCAAGGCACGAAGGGCATCTCGCTTTTCATCGTGCCCAAGTTCTTGCTCGACAAAGACGGCGCCCCGGGCAAGCGCAACGGCGTCGTCTGCGGCAAGATCGAAGAGAAGATGGGCATCCACGGCAATTCGACGTGCGTGCTCAATTACGATGACGCGACAGGTTTCCTGATCGGCGCGGAGAACAAGGGCCTCCACGCCATGTTCACGATGATGAACGTGGCGCGCTTGGGCGTAGGCCTCCAAGGCCTCAGCCAATCTGAAGTCGCCTACCAAAACGGCGTCGCCTACGCGAAGGACCGCATCCAAGGCCGCTCCATCACCGGCGCGAAGAATCCGAACGGCCCCGCCGATCCGATCATCGTCCACCCGGACATCCGCCGCATGCTGATGGATGCGAAGGCGTTCAACGAAGCCGCGCGCGCCTTTGCCTTCTGGACCGCGATCCAAGGCGATCTCTTGCTCGTCTCGCCTGACGAGAAGGTTCGTGAGAAGGCCGAAGACTACATGGCGATCATGACGCCGGTGATCAAAAGCTATCTCACCGACAAAGGCTACGCGAACGCCACTAATTGCCAGCAGATATTCGGCGGCCACGGCTACATCGAAGAGCACGGCATGAGCCAGTTCGTGCGCGATG
>CADEDT010000163.1 GCA_902826145.1 uncultured Caulobacteraceae bacterium | reverse complement strand
GTGGAACTGATGGATCGGGTCGTTCGACAAAACTCAAATCCTCAATCGTCGTCGTCCGGTATGGACGGCGCGTTCGGGTCCGGCGGGTTGGCTTTGTTGAACGACTGCGCCACGCGCACGACATTCACAACGCCCGCCACGAACCCCAGTCCGAAGCCAATCACGAGCCCCCACGGAGAGCTGTGGAGAAAGTAATCCGCCCCGTACCCGATCAGTGCCCCGACAATGATCGCCGCGCCGAATTCCCCGCCAAACCGGAGCGCTAGCGAAGCCGCGCTCTGGGGTGGGGGGGACTTTGAGGCGCCTTGCCCCCTGGCGGCGTCGACACGCCGTCGCAGGCTGGAGAGATCGTCCTCGGGCGGTTTTCTGTCAGGCATAACCGGTCCACGCGCCCAAAGGGGCGACTCAGCTTGAGCACCCCCCGTTCGCGCGCGCGGAAACTAGCAGGGGTCGCGCGAGGGTCAAGGAAACGGCGTGCGACATTTGCTTCGATTTTTAGGGCGCCGGCGCAGGCCCGGGATGCGGAAATGGCGGCCAACGCTTCCCGGCCAAGTGAGCGCGCATCTTGGATGCACGCGAACGTCGAGCCGGGACCCAGGGGCCACTCAAGCTCAGTGCGTTGACCTATGGGTCCCAGGTCTCGCTGCGCTCGCCCGGGAAATGTGGATTGAGAGGCTCTCTATCCAACGCGGATTACCCGCGATGCGCTGAAATCAGCGTCTCATACTCAAATCAATCCGACCGACTTCACGCCGTCGTACACTTCCTCCGTTCCGCATCATGGAGGGGTCTCCAGGAATTCCGACCCAGAAGATGAAGCGGAATGTGAGTGAAGCGAGAACGTTGCTGCCGGGGATCGTGAAACCGGCAGGTCCAGCAGGAGGTCGGACTCCGCTGCTCGCCGCGGGCGCCAGGCCGTCGGAGCCAAAGAATCTCCTCCCGGTCTGAGCTGGTGTGAAATCACTCACGGGAACGCGCGGCCGATTGTCCGTTCTCTTCCCTTCCATCACGCCGGACGCGAACGCGCGTTCCCACCCTCCGATCGAGGAGGTGAGACTAAACAAACCTGCAGCGCATCACGCGCGTGCAGCTTTAGAACGTGCCGCTGAGCTCCATGATGAACCATGGCGCACGCGCGAACTCGCGTTGGCGATAGTCGCGCCGGGTGTTGTCGCCATTGCGCCCCAGCGGATCCGGACCTGGCGCCGGGCCGTCCTGTTCGAAGAAGCGGCGGTCGCGATAGACGGTGCCGTCGAACAAATTGGCCGCCCAAGCGCGCAGCTTCATGCCGTAGGGCAGAGCAGTGGTCTCGACGAACAGATCGATCCACGGGCCTTCCTCGCTCGTGTCGATTTCATTGAAGCGGTACGCCTGGATTTCACCTTCCCGGAAAATCGAGAGTCCCCACGCGAATTTGAGATCCGGCAAATCCTGCCGGAAGTTGATCTCGTAACGAGACTCCGGCGTGTACGAGATGATGCGCGGCTGGTTTGTTACCGGATCGGTGACTTCCGTGTCGGCCAACATGCCGACAAGCGTGAGCCGCCCGCCTTCAACGAAGGGCACGGGCGTCGAGAAGTTCACGTCGAGACGCGTCATCTCGCCGTCGCCGATATTGCCGGGTGCGTCGTAGAAAATGTCATCCAGCGGGTCGAGGGTGCCGCGATCATCTTCGATCAGCACGAGATCGGAGACGTCACTGATCTCGTGTCGCGCCAACGTGAAGCTCAGGGCCGAGCCGCCCGGAAAGCGCAGATCGCCGCCCAGTTCCGCGATCCACGCGGTTTGTGGCACCAGCTCAGGATTGCCGCCGGCAATGAGATCGTCCGCCACCGCCGCAGCGGTGGTGAAGTCGCCGAAGTCGAGTTGGCCGACGTCGCGATAGACACGAACGCGCAACTGATTGTTGCCGAGGAATGTGTGCGACAGCTGCACTGACGGTTTCCAATAGGAGAGCTCGACCACATCGTTGGTGTCGCCGGTGAAGGTCAGCGTCGACGTTTCCCAGTTCAGCCGCGTCTCAAGCGTCCATCTGTCCGTCGGCCGCCACGTATGCGATGCGAACAGCTCCGCGCGCTCTTCCTCGATCGTGACGTTGTCGTTGTCCAAATCCTCGGGAACGCCGTTGATCGCGAAGATGAGGCCTTGATCGAGCGTGTTAAGCGCGGCTTCGCCGCCGAACTCGATGCGCTGGCGCGAGCCCATCGGACGCGCGAGCGTCGCGCGGAAGATGGTTTCGCCCGTCTCCTGGCGCAGGTCTTGATAATAGTCATCAAAGCCCGGGATGCCGGTAATGTCGCCGTCTTCCTCGCTCGTGTAGAGGCCGCGATTGACCAAGCCGATCAACGCCATCGACCATTGGCCGAGGTCGCGCTCGTAGTTCAGCCCGATTTCGTAGCCGCGACGCTGTTCCTCGAACACGCTTTCATTGCTGTCGGAAAACGCGTCGGCCGCGTCGTAGAAAATGAAATCGCTGTCGGCGTGAAAGCGCCACCAGTTGAGCTGGCTCGTCGCACTCAAGCGCCCGCCGAACAATGGGAAGGCGATGTTGCCATTGAGCGTCGTCTCGCGGAAATCGCGCGGCGAGGGCGTTTCGGCACGCCCGGTGTAGACGTCGCCCGGTTCGTCGTAGAGCAGCCGCCAGCCCGGCAGATCGCGATATTGGCTGAAGATCGAGCCGCCGAACCCGTACTCAATGTTGCCGGCGCGGCCGCTGTAGGAAAGCTCGCCGCGTGGCGCGAGCACGTCGCGCGAGGTGATCTCGAAACCTGCGGAATAGACGCCGCTGCCTGCTGTCGGCGTGCGCACGACGTTAAGCAGCATGGATTGGCCGGACGCGTCGCCCGCGACCGCCGCGCCGCGCAGCACTTCGAGGCGCACGACCTGGTTGGCGGGAATGCGCGAGAGAATGCCGTCAACGCCCTGGCTCTTCGTGCTGGGGCGCACGCCATCGATCAGAAGGTTGCCGACCGCGCCAGAGAAGCCGCGGCGATCGTCGCCGCCGTCCAGCGAGAAACCTGGGATCTGGCGCACCATGTCGAGTGCGGTTTGCGGATTGTAGCGCGCGAACTGCGCGGCCTCGTAGGTGAGGCGATCAGCCGTAGAAGACGCCGGCGTAATCGACGTTTCACTTGTCGTCGTTGTCGTCGTCGTGGGCGGGGTCGTGGGTTGCGCTTCTTGCGCGTAGGCGACGCCTGTCAGAGCAAGCGCCGAAACCATCATGCGGCCGAACATTCGTTTCCCCTCCCGACGCCGTCTCCCTCGGCGTGTGTCCGCTCATGCGGTGCTGCATGTTTCAGGATGATTGCAGCGCGCGTGTTGGACGCGAGTTCGACGGTCTTTTTCGAGGCAAACGCAGCACATTGCGACGAAGCGGCAACTCAGCGCGACGAGATTCGCGTGTGATAGCGGTGCGATTAGCTGCGCTTGGAAGCGTCAATACGTTTGCTGCGCATGCGTTCGCGCTGAAAACGAAAACGCCGCCGGGGCGTGAGCCGCGGCGGCGTTCCGTAGGTTCTGAAACTCAGAACTTACTTCTTCTTCTTGGCCTTGGTCTTCTTGCCAGCCTTGGCAACCTTAGCCGTCTTCTTTTTCGCAGCCATAGTATCAACCTCCCCAAACATTGGGATGCACAACTTTCTGCGTCGATTCTCTAAATTGTAAATGACCGCGACGATCTACATCCCGCCGACGGTCAGTCCGGTGATGTACAAAGTTGGTTGGCCAACGCCGACTGGAACGCTCTGTCCAGCCTTGCCGCATGTGCCTACGCCTTCGTCCAATTTGAGATCGTTGCCGATCATCGTGACGCGCGTAAGCGCGCTCGGACCATCGCCAATCAGCGTCGCGCCTTTGATCGGATATTTGATCGCGCCGTCCTCGACGAAGTACGCCTCGGTGCATTGGAAAACGAACTTGCCGGAGGTGATATCGACCTGACCGCCTCCGAAATTAACCGCATAAACGCCACGCTTCAGCGAGCGAACGATCTCCTCCGGATCGCGATCGCCGGCGGTCATGAAGGTGTTGGTCATGCGCGGCATCGGCCGGTGCGCATAGCTTTCGCGGCGGCCCGAACCGGTCGGCGCGACGCCGGTGAGACGCGCGTTCAGACGATCCTGCAGGTAGCCTTTGAGGATGCCGTCCTCGATCAAAACCGTGCGCTGAGTCGGCGTACCTTCGTCGTCGATCGTTAGAGTGCCGCGACGATTTTCGATCGTCCCGTCATCCACAACTGTTACACCTGGAGCTGCGACGCGTTGTCCGACCATGCCCGAAAAAGCACTCGTGCCTTTTCGATTGAAGTCGCCTTCAAGACCGTGGCCGACAGCTTCGTGCAGCAGCACGCCCGGCCAACCCGGACCGAGCACGACATCCATCTCACCAGCAGGTGCGGGTTCGGCATCGAGATTGACGAGCGCGATTCGCAGCGCCTCATCCGCCATCGCCTTCCAGCGGTCAGGCGCGATGAACACCTCGTACGGTTCGCGGCCGCCCGCACCGGCCGAGCCGTTCTCGCGGCGGCCGTCGCGCTCCACTGTCACTGACACATTGATGCGCACCAATGGCCGGTGGTCGGTGAGCTTGGCGCCGTCGGGGCGAAGGATCGTGAGCCCTCGGCGTGCACCGGAGAGCGTGGCCGCGACCTGCACCACGCGCGGGTCCTTGGCGCGGCAGTAGGCGTCGATCTCGGCCAGCAGATTGGTTTTGTCGGTGAAGGAGGGGGACTCAATGGGATCGAAGTCGGCATAGAGCTGCCGGTTCACCTTGGCGGGGCTGACATCGAGCGTGCCCGCATGGCCAAGCTTCACAGCCGCCGCCGCCTCGGCGGCGCGCGACACCGCCTCCGTCTCGAGCACGCTCGCGTGCCCGTAGCCGGCGCGTTCGCCGGCGACGACGCGAAGGCCGAAGCCCTGTGTCGCATCGAACGAAGCTGATTTCAGACGGCCGTCGTCCCAATGGAAGCTTTCGGCCCGGGTGTCCTCGGCGAAGATCTCGCCGTCATCCGCCCCCTTGGCCGCTTCGGCCAGGATCCGCGCGGCGGCGTCCCAGTCCATTTCGGCAGCTTTTTCAGGGGTGGCGGGCAGCCCATCGGCCATGCGTCTTCTCCGGGGAATAGTGTGCGCTGAATATAGGGCTAGAGTCGCCCCGCGCCGCAGCCGGAACAGTCGCAAATCGTAAATAGCTGATTTTATTGATTTCGGCCTTGAGATTGCGCCGTCGCTAGGTTCTCCCGACGCGTCCGCGCGAAGCGCTGGAGCTCCGCATCCGCCGGCGCCCAGTTCGGGTAGATTTCCAATGCGGTATTATAGTCCTCATAAGCTCCGCGCACGTCGCCCAGAGCCTCACGAGCCGCACCTCTATTAAAGTAGGCTTTGTAGGGGTCCCGCACGTCGAGCCCGAGCGCCTCGGTAAAAGCCGCGATCGCCTCACCATACCGCCTGAGTTGGAGGAGCGCCGCGCCGCGGTTCATCTGCGCCTCGGCGTGCTCGCGATCGATGACTACAACCGCGTCGAAATCCACCAATGCAGCTTCATTCTCGCGACGGCGCAGGTGGGTCACGCCGCGGTTGATCAGCAGCTGAATCTGCGCCTGCCTGCTTAAGTGCCGATAGCCGAGGGCGTCGGTGCAGGTTGAAACGGCCACGTCCGAGAAGTCGCCCCGCATGACCATATCGCTGCAGCGGCGGGCATTGGGATCGTTGCCGACGACGGTGACCGCCGTCGGGTCGTTACGGGTGCGTGGTTGCGCCCATGCGCTCTCAGCCAGCGCAGTGAGCGCCATCGCAGCGGCAAGCGCTGGAATCGCTGACGAGAAGCGCCTTGGAAGCCAAGCGCGGCTCATGCTAGCACCCCACCCGTTTGGAGACTTACAAATCCGCAAGGCGCGGTCGAATGCCGCGCCCGGCGAGTATAGGCGTCGGCATCGGCGCGCGCCATACCGGCGCTGAATCTCAAGGGAGGAGCACTGCGTGAAGCGAGGGGCTTTGATCGCAAGCATCGCCGTTGCTGCGATGTCATTTGCGGGCGCTGCGCATGCAATGGTGGGAGCGCCAACTGACGGCGGCATGCAGTTTCAACCTGCAGCCACCGAGATCATGCGCGAGATCACTGATTTCCATCACATCCTGCTCATTCTCATCACTGTCATCTCCGCGTTCGTCCTGGCGCTGCTGCTATGGGTGATCATCCGCTTCAACCGGCGCATGAACCCGACGCCGAAGAAGTTCACCCACAACATGCTTGTCGAAGTGATCTGGACGGTGGTGCCCGTCCTTATCCTTGTCGGCATTGCCTGGAAATCCTTCCCGCTCATCTACAAGGAAGAACGCATTCCCGAAGCTGAACTGACGCTGAAGGTGACTGGCAATTCCTGGTTCTGGAATTTCGAATATCCGGACGCTGGCGTTACGATCGCCGCCAACCTGTTGCCTGAAGAAGATGCGCGCGCGCAAGGGCGTCCGTATCTGCTCGCCACCACTGAGCCGCTGCTTGTGCCGGTTGGCGAAAATGTACGTGTGCTGGTGACGTCGAACGACGTGATCCACGCGTTCGCCGTGCCTGCGTTTGGTGTCAAGGAAGACGCGATCCAAGGCCGTGTGAACGAGACATGGTTCAACGTTGAGCGCGAAGGCGTGTTCTACGGCCAGTGCTCCGAATTGTGCGGCGTCAACCACGCTTACATGCCGATCGAAATTCACGCGGTGAGCCGCGCCGAGTTCGATCAGTGGATCGCTTCGCGTGGCGGATCGTTCGCGTCCGCCGAACCCGCGCCGGCCACACCGCCTGCAGAAGGCGCGACGCCAGCAACTGAACAACCGGCCGCGACGCCGCCCACGACGCCGACGCGCTAAGGACGATAGAGATGACGCACGAAGCTGCTCACGCCGCGGATCATCACGAAGATCACCGCCCCAGCCTCTATGACTGGAAGCGTTGGGTCTATTCGACCAACCACAAGGACATCGGCACGATGTACCTTGTGTTCGCGATCATCGCGGGCCTGATTGGCGGCGCGCTCTCCGGCTTCATCCGCTGGGAATTGGCGGAGCCGGGCGTGCAGGTGTTCACCGAAGGCTCGTTCCTCGGCCAGTACCTGAACATGGACTCGAACCACTCCTACAATGTTGTCGTGACCATGCACGGCCTGATCATGATCTTCTTCATGGTCATGCCCGCCATGATCGGCGG
>CADEDT010000162.1 GCA_902826145.1 uncultured Caulobacteraceae bacterium | reverse complement strand
TGATCAAGCACGAGCAAATCGTGACCACGCTGCCGAAGGCGAAGGCGCTCCGCCCCGTCGTCGAGCGTTTGGTGACGTTGGCCAAGAAGGGCGATCTCGGTTCGCGCCGCTTGGTGCTCTCGCGCATGCGCGACGAGACGCAAACCAAGAAGCTCTTCGAGACGCTCGCGCCGCGCTACAAGGCGCGCGCCGGCGGTTACACGCGGGTGCTGAAGGCTGGCTTCCGCTATGGCGACAACGCCCCGCTCGCGGTGATCGAACTGGTCGATCGCGACGAGGACGCGCTCGGCAAGGACAGCGGCCCGCGTCCGGAAGCGGTCTACACCGACGATTGATCGTTCGCACGCTTGTCACACCAACGAATTAGAGGCGGCGCCATGAGACACTGGCGCCGCTTTTTCGTTGCAGGTTTTTCCGCGCTGCTGCTGGCGGCGTGCGCAACGAGCGATACCGCTCCTCCCGCGAGCGGCGAGTCGATCACCGTTCTGATCTCGCTCGATGGCTTTCGGCCGGACTATCTCGATCGCGGCATCACGCCGGCGCTCTCGGATTTGGCGGCGAACGGCGTGCGCGCGTCGATGCGGCCGAGCTTTCCGTCTGTCACGTTCCCGAACCACTACACGCTGGTTACGGGACTTCATCCCGGCCGCCATGGCCTCGTGAATAATCGCATGGTCGACGATCAGCGCCCGGGCGCGGTGTTCACGTTGCAAGATCGGAACGTCGCTGCAGACGCCATTTGGTGGGCGGATGGCGTGCCCATCTGGGTGACGGCTGAGCGCCAAGGCGTGCGCACGGGCACGATGTTCTGGCCGGGCAGCGAGTACGAACTGCATGGTCAGCGTCCGTCGCGCTATCGGGTTTTCGATCAAGGCTTGGCCGGCTTCGCACGCGTCGACGTGCTGCTGTCGTGGCTCGATCTGCCCGAGGCAGAGCGCCCGCGCTTCTTCACGCTCTATTTCGATCTCGTCGACACGGCAGGTCACCGCTTCGGCCCCGATGCGTTGGAAACCAATGCATCTATCGCCGAGACCGACGCTGCGATCGCACGTCTCGTCGCTGGGCTCGACGCGCGGGGTTACGCGGGTCGCGTGAATTTCGTCATCGCTGCGGATCACGGCATGGCGCCGCAAGCGGCGGACGCGATCATCGAACTCGATCCGCGCATCACGCCGCAACAAGCGCGCGTAATTTGGGACGGGCCGTTTGCCGGCATCCAGCCGCTCGCGGGCCAGGAAGCCTCTGTCGAGCAAGCATTGGTTGGCCGGAGCGAGCATGGCGAATGCTGGCGCAAGGCTGAACTGCCGACGCGCTTCGATTATTCCGCGCACCGTCGCATTCCCGGTGTCATCTGCCTGGCTGACCTCGGCTGGCGTTACCGCAGCACGCAACTTCAGCAATATGCGACGCCGGCGCTCGGCAATCACGGCTGGGATCCGCAGACACCGGACATGGCGGCGGTGTTTATCGCCAGCGGGCCGGCGTTCCGGCGTGGTGCGACGTTGCCGACGTTCGAGAATGTCTCTGTGTATCCGTTGCTTGCGCGCCTCATCGGCATTCAGCCCGAGGCCAACCAAGGCAACCTCTCGGACGTCCAGCCCGCGCTCACCCAGTAGTTCCATCTGGCGGCTGGAGTTCCGGCTTGACTAAATAGTTGCGGAAAAATAGAAATATTATCGATATCAGCAGGAGGTCGCGATGTCCGATCTATACCGCCCCAAAGGGCTCTCCAGCGCGGTTTGCTATGTCGAGCCGAAGAAGGCGTTCCGCTGGCTTGAAGAAGCGTTCGGGTTCGAACCGCTGATGGTCATTCTCGATGAGAACGAAAACCTCATGCACTCAGAGATGAAATACGGCGATAGCGTCGTGATGATCGGCAATGAGTGGAGCGACGATCACAAGAGCCCGAAATCGATCGGCAGGAAGAATACTCAAACGGTGCATGTGCAGTTGGCGCGTGGTGAGGACATAGATGGTCATTGCGAACGCGCACGCAAGGCGGGCGCCGAAATCATGCAGGAGCCGTCGACGCAATTCTACGGCGACCGCACGTATCGTGCGCGCGATGGCGAAGGGCACATCTGGACGTTCGGTGTGACCGTGCAGGAGATGTCTCCCGCTGAGTGGGACGCGGCGATGGGCGGCGGCGCGAAAACGCAGACGCGTCTGTGAAGCGCAACGTCGATCAAACGCTCGCCGCGCTCGCCGATCCGTATCGGCGACGCACGGTGGAGCTGTTGGGGCAACGCCCGCGGCGCGCTGGTGAGTTGGCTGATGCGCTCGGGCTTCCAGCGCCGGCGATGAGCCGGCATTTGCGCGAGCTGAAGCAGAGCGGACTGGTTGAAGAAACGCATCCGGAGTTTGATGCGCGCGTGCGTATCTACACGTTGAAGGACGGCGCCATGACGGATCTGAAAAAGTGGCTCGCCGATACTGAGCGGATGTGGAGCGATCAGCTGGCGTCATTCAAGGCGCACGTGGAGAAGAAGCGCAAGTGAGCGCTGTCATTGTCTCGCTGCGCGTCAGGGTGACGCCGGCGGAGGCGTTCGATGTGTTCGTGAACGAGATCGGCGCGTGGTGGCGGCCGAACGGGCTCTTCCAGCTGACGCCGCGCGGCGATGGCGAGTTGCGCTTCGAGCCGGGTGAGAACGGGCGGCTTGTCACAACATTGTCGAATGGCAAGGTGTTCGAGATTGGCCGCATCACGGCTTGGGCGCCGGGTGAGAGGCTGGCGTTCTCGTGGCGCCAGGCAACGTTTTCGCCCGAGCAATCGACGCACGTTGAGGTGCTCTTCGAGCCCGTAGGTGACGAGACGCGCGTGACCGTCGAGCATCGCGGTTGGGATACGATCCCGCAGGAGCACGTGGCGCGGCATACGTTTCCGCTGGCGGTCTTCCAGATGCGCCAGGCCGAGCACTGGCGGGCTTTGTTGGCTGCCCTGAACGAGCGTTTGCCGAGCGGGTGAAACGACCCGTTAATGCGATGGACGGCCCTGAATAACGGCGCCAATGGAGGGGGCAGCGGGCCTCGATTGCCATGTTTTGGCCCATTCCGCCCGTCAAAGCCGAGGCCTGCTTTTGGGCGAGGCGAGCCATGAAGATCACCCGTGCAACCCTTTTGAAGGCGTCGCCGTTCGCGGCCTTGATCGCTGGCTTTGCCGGCGGCGCGCTGGCGGTCTCGCCACTGGCGACGCAGCGCGAGATTCCGACTGAGGCCAATAACGGCGAGCCGTATCTGCAACTTGTGCAGGCCGAGCCGCTGGTGCGCGCGCCCTCGAGCCGTGGCGAGATGCAGCTTTCGTTCGCGCCGGTTGCGGCGCGCGCTGGCCCGGCAGTGGTGAATGTTTACGCGCAGCGTGTTGTGCGCTCGATGGCGCGCGATCCGTTCTTCGGCCGATTCAGCGCGCCGCGTGTCGAGAACTCGCTGGGCTCCGGCGTGATCGTTCGCGAGGACGGCATCATCGTCACCAACAATCACGTCATCGAAGGCGCGCAATCGCTGAAGGTTGTGCTCGCCGATCGGCGCGAGTTCGACGCCGAGCTTATATTGGCGGACGCGCGCGTTGATCTGGCCGTGCTCCGCATTCGGCCGGGCAATGAGCGGCTGCCGACCTTGGCGTTCGCCGACACACAGCACGGCCTGCAAGTAGGCGATCTCGTGCTTGCAATCGGCAACCCGTATGGGCTTGAGCGCACGGTGACGAGCGGCATCGTCTCGGCGTTGGCGCGAACGGATGTCGGCATTTCCGACTATGCGTTCTTCATTCAGACGGACGCGGCCATCAATCGCGGCAATTCCGGCGGCGCGTTGGTCGACATGAACGGCTCGCTGGTGGGCATTAACAGCGCGATCTTCTCGGGCACGGGTGACTCGAACGGCATTGGCTTTGCCATTCCCTCCGAGATGGTGCGGCGCGTTGTCGAATCGGCGGTTTCCGGCGGCACGACGGTGATCCGCCCGTGGCTCGGAGCGCGGCTTGAGGCGGTGACGCAGGAGCGCGCGCGCGAGCTTGGGCTTGCGCGGCCAGAAGGCGTTGTGGTGACGGAGCTCTATCCGCGCTCGGCCGGTCAGCGCGCCGGTTTGCAGAATGGCGATGTGATCCTGACAGTCGCGGGCACTGAAGTACGCGACAGCGGCGGCGTGCGTTATCAGTTCGCGACGCAGCGGCCCGGTGCGCGCGTGCCGCTCACCGTTCTCCGCAACGGCCGGCAAATGACGATCAACGCAAATGCCGAAGCCCCTCCAGGCGGCTCGCCCGATCCGCGCGAGTTGAGTGGGCGCCACCCACTTTCCGGTGCGCGCGTCGTGACGCTGACGCCGGCGACAGCAGAAGCGTCCGGCCTCGATCCGTTTGCGGACGGCGTGTTTATTCAAGCGCTGGACACTCGCGGCGTTGCGGCGCGCATCGGCTTCCGGCCGGGCGACATCATCGATGCCGTCAACGGCACGGCCATTCGCGATGCGGCGCAACTCGATCGCGCCATGGCGCAATCGCGCACGTGGGTGATTGGCGTCGAGCGCAACGGCCAGCGCGCTGAACTCAGGTTCTAGCACCGCACGCGCGTCGAGCGCTGCGAGTTCGCTTTAGTTCATCCTCCAAGCGGAGGGTGGGAACGCGCCTTCGCGTCCGGCGTGATGGGAAGGGAAGGTTTGCGGACAACGTCCGCGCGTTCCCGTGAGCGATTTAACATGAGCTCCGTTGGGGAGGATCTCGACTTGGATCCGGACAACGGGCGCCCGCGGCGAGCAGCGGAGTCCGATCTCCTGCTGGACCTGCCGGTTTCACGATCCCCGGCAGCAACGTTCTCGCTTCACTCACATTCCGCTTCATCTTCTGGGTCGGAATTCCAAGAGACCCCTCCGTGATACGGAACGGGAGAAGTGTACGCGAGCGGCAAGTCGGTCGGATTGATTTTAGCACGCGATGTTTGCTTCAAGGCGTTCCGCAAAATCTCTGTTGGATAGCGACGCACTCAGTCCACGTTTTCCCGGGCGAGCGTAGCGAGACCCAGGACCTATGGGTCAACGCACTGAGCTTGAGCCGCCCATGGGTCCCAACTCGGCGCATAACTTCGTGATGCTTGGCCGGAAAGCGTGAGAGCTATTTCTTGATCGGCGCGCCGATGGACCAGGAATGGCCGAAGGGGTCTTTGAGTTGGCCGTAGCGGTCGCCCCAAAATTGGTCGGCGAGCGGCATCTTGATTTCGGCGCCGGCGTCGACTGCGCGTTTCCACCAGGCGTCGGCGTCGTCGACTTCGAGGTGAATGGTGACGCCCACCGGTGGCGGCGCTTCGCCGCCGCCACGGAATTCGGGGAAGTCGTCGGAGATGAGAATTGCGAAGCCGTTCACACGGATGCGGGCGTGCATGATTCGCTCGCCGTCTTCGCCATAGGTGCGGAATTCCTCCGTCGCGCCGAAGGCACGGCTGTAAAAATCGATCGCCGCCTTGCCGCCCTTCACGGTGAGGTATGGATAGACGCCGACAGGGATTGCAGAGGTTGCTTCAGCCATCGTTCTCTCCTGTGGCGGCGCGATCACCACGCCGAGTGAAGGTAAGGTCCGGCGCTTAGTTCGGCCTTCTTCATCCACGTGTCCAGCACCAGCTTTTCTTGATCGCTCGCCCAACGATTGGCGAGGCCGCGCGCTTCGATGACGGCGCGCTTCGCGTCGACAGCGATAGTCAGCGCCGGTTCCACGCGCGCGTGTTCGCCACGCCGGCGTTCCATGGACCAGATCGACATGCCGCCACTTGCGCAACTGGAGGCGTAGCTTCCGACGCAATGGCGAAGCCGCCGGCCTTCGTCGACCAAATCCTTGTGGCTCAGCAATTCGCGGACGCGCCAATAGACGTGTTCTTCCGGGCGGTCCTTCGGTCCGGTGCGGAGCTGCAGATCTGGAATTCCGGACGGACGCCAGAAGCGGCGCTCGTTCGCCCGCACGGCGCGTAGTTCACCGTGCCAGGCTTCCACTTGGCGCAGGAGGCTGTCAGGCGTCCGCCGCGACATGGTGAGGTTTGGCTGCGGCGGCGGTCGCACTTCGATCTCGCCCGGGCCAACCATCAGCTCTTGCGTCTCGAACTTTTGGTGCGCGAGGAAGTCGATGATCGGACCGGTGTGGCGAAGGTCGAGCATCGGGTTGGCGATCAAGAAGCGATAGACGGAAAGCCAGAATGCGCGCTTGTCTTCGTCGCGTTCCACGCTTTGTCCCAGGCGCGAACCCATCAGCGCATTGACCAGGCGCCGACCGCCATTGAGCGACTTCACATCAGCGAAGATGAGGGCGCCCTCGATGGTGAGATCCTCGGGGGCGTTGGTGAAATGGTGGGCGACCGCTTTCGTCATCGGGTAAAGCGTCTTGGCCGTGCGGATGTTATGGCCGCGCCCCATGTGCACGTACCAATCGCGGTAGCGGTGCGCACCCCGTTCGCTGCGTAGCCACGCTGCGCCCATAAACGCGGGCACTTCGAAGCGCGCCATCAAATGGTGCGTGAGCGCGGCGAACTGGCGATTGGCGTTGTGGCTTCGTGGCCGCCATTCCAGCGGATCGCGCAGCCACAAACTCTTGCGCGCATGCAGGCGCACCAAACCGTCGATGAACGGATAGGTGCGTCCGCCAATTTGCGCGGATTCGAACACAAGGTCGGTGTTCTTTTCCAAGTGCAACAGGAACGTCTCGAGGCTCTTGCCTGTCTCGACATTCTTGGCCGCCTTGGTCAGTGCAACGGCCACTTCGCGCCAGCCGCGGCGCGTGATGGTGGTCGGGTCGAGGTCTCCCGCGCAGGCTTGCTTCAGGAACTTGCGTGGATTGCTGAGTGCGTTGAGTTGGGACTTCTGAGTCGCTTTAACGAGATCCAGCTCGCTCCGCCGGTCGGCGCTGTTCTTGTCGAGCGAAGCCTCAACGCCCACCTGTTGGCACCACTTGAGGTATTCGTGGCGACCCCAAAATCCGAGCGCGCGCATGTGGCGCTCCATAACGGGGCTCAGAATCTCGGGGTCGGGTGGGATCGTTCGGCGGGCCATGGTGCGGCCCAATATGCGTTCGGGACGGGCGCGCGCCAATTCTGGTAGTTAGGGACAATGAGCGATTTGTTCGAAGCGGCCGGTATGGACCAGGGCGCGCCGACGCCACTGGCGGAGCGCCTGCGCCCGGGCAAGCTCGATGAGGTGGTTGGCCAGGATCATCTGCTGAAACCGGAAGGCCCGATCGGGCGGATGGTGGCGCAGAAGCG
>CADEDT010000161.1 GCA_902826145.1 uncultured Caulobacteraceae bacterium | reverse complement strand
CGCCGAACTGAAACGCCTCATCGCGGAGCTCGACAATGAGCGCTGAGATCCTGCCTATCCTGCTGCGCGCGACACTCGCCGCGAGCGCGGCGATCATCTTTGTGCTGCTGCTGCGCCAATCGCTTCGCGCGGCATTCGGCGCGCAGGTCGCCTATTCTTTCTGGCTGCTCGTGCCGTTCGCGACGCTCGCGAGCTTCCTCCCCGCGCGCGAAGTCATCGTCAACGCGCCCGCGATGACCGATACGCAGGCCGCCGCAGCGCGCGCGATCGAGACCGGCGCACCGATCGCTTCTGACGTCGCAACGCAAACGGCTACGATCGCACTTCCAAACATCGAGCCAACGCCAATGCTGCTGCTTATCTGGCTCGCCGGCGTCGCGTTCAGCGTCCTGCTGCTGCTCTATGGCCAGCGCCGCTTCATGCGCAAGGCGGACTCCGCCGGCCCGGCCGTCGTCGGCATCCTTAATCCCCGCATCGTGCTGCCTGCGGACTTCAATCAGCGCTACACGCCAGCCGAACGCGATCTCGTCATCGCCCATGAGCGTGCACACGTCGAAGCGTTCGACGCGCAGATCAACGCGATCGCCGCGCTGGCACAGTGCCTCAACTGGTTCAACCCGCTCTTTCACATCGCGCGCGCGGCATTGCGCGTGGACCAAGAACTTGCCTGCGATGCGCGCGTCATGGCGCGGCACGGCGGCGCCAAGCGTGTCTACGCCGAAGCCATGCTCAAGACGCAGCTCGCTGCGCAAGCCGTACCACTCGGGTGTCAATGGCCGCCGATCGGCGCTCAACCTTTGAAGGAACGCATCACCATGCTCGCCCGCCCCCGCCCCACTTCATTCCGCATTGCCCTCGGCGCCACGTTCTGCGCTATCGCCACACTCGCCGCTGGCGCCACCGCCTGGGCCACGCAAGAGCCGCGCTTCGTGCACGTCTCGGAACAACGCGAAACCGCCGCCACGCCTGCGCAACGTGCTCTCGGCCGCGAACTCGTCGGCGCGCTGATGGAGGGCCAAATGGTCCAAGCGCGCCAGTTCGTCGAAGCCGGCGCCGATGTGAACTATTATCTCGCAGGCGACGGCACGCCGCTCGTGATCGCCGCGCGCTTCGGCGCGCGCGACATGGTCGAATACCTGGTCGCCCACGGCGCAGATGTGAACAAAGCCGCGCAGGGCGACGGCAATCCGCTGATCATGGCCTCCATGCACGGCCACCTGAACGTCGTGGAATATCTCGTCGCATACGGTGCGGACGTGAACGCCATCGTCGTCGATGACGAAACGCCGCTCATCAACGCCGCCCGCAGCAATCGCCTCGATGTGGCACGCTATCTCATCTCACGCGGCGCCGACGTGAACCTCGCGGTCGACGCCATGACTTCGCGCGGCATGGAGCGGCGCTCGCCGCTCAGCGAAGCGCGCCGGCGTGGGCATGATCGCATGATCGAACTGCTCCGCGACAACGGCGCTACCAGCTAACTCCACCGCTTCAAAACTCAGGACTTTTTCAACGATGGCTTTCATCGACGCCCGAACTTTGCCTGAAGCAACCGAGATCGAGGCTGACCTCATCCTCATCGGCGGCGGCATGGCCTCCATCTCGATCGCCAAGCAATGGGCGGGCGTCGGCAAGAGCGTCGCGATCCTCGAGAGCGGCGGCCGCGAGCGCGACATGGAGGTCCAGGCGCTCTACGCCGGAGGCGGCACGATGCGCGCGCCGGGAAATCCTGATCGCAACATCGACAGCTACCTCGTTCAGTCGCGAGCACGTTGGTATGGCGGTTCAGGAAATGTCTGGGGCGGCAAATGCGTGCCGCTGGATGAATCAGACTTCGCAGAGCGTGATTGGCTCGAACGCACCGGCTGGCCAGTCACCCGCGCGGAAATGCAGCCCTACTTCAATCGCGCCTGCGATCTGCTGCAAATTCCGCGCTTCGATCGCGATTGGGACCGAAATCCCGATCCCGAACGCCCCGCGCTGCCGATTAATGACAACTTCCACGCCTCGCCGCGCGTCTTCTCCGCGCTCTCCGGCGAAGTTGATGGAGCCAAGTTCGATGCGTTCCGCAACGACTTCGTCGAAGCGGCAGACAACATCCGCGTCTATCTGCACGCCAACGTCACCAACATCCGGATGCATCGGAACGGCCGCCAAGTCAGCGACCTTGAGGTGCGCTGCCTAAACGGCCGACGTCACACCGCGCGCGGACGCGCTTACGTCCTGGCGACAGGGGGCATCGAAAACGTGCGCTTGCTGCTCGCCTCTGGCGGCATCGGCAATCACAGCGATCTCTTGGGCCGCTGCTTCATGGGGCACGTCACCTTCGGCGTTTACGAGAACGCTGAGGGCCTCAACACGATGCTCAGCGTCGGCGACGGGCGAGACATGTCGCTCTATGTCGATGCCGGCCGCGACAAGGTGCACTGCGTCGTAGCAACCGGCCTCGAAGGCCAGCGGCGCTTCAACACGGCCAACTTCACAACCACGCTGGTCGGTACTGGCAACCCGACGAGCGCCGAAGATCGCGCCGTCCTCGCTCTCGCCGCTAAACTCGACGTCAACGGCGCCGCGCCAAAGCAGCACCCTTGCTTCTTCATGTCAGAGCACCTGCCCAATCTGGACAGCCGCCTAACGCTCCTGCCCGACCACGTCGATCCGCTGGGCATGCCGCGCGTCTATCTCGATTGGAGCTACTCGGCCCGCGATCTCGACAATCTCGAACGCTCCATCGCCGCGCTCGGCGATGCGCTGGGCGCTGAAGGCAAGGGCCGCATCCGTTGGCCAGTGGCGCGCGAGAACCTGCTCTCCATCCTGAACATGTCCCGTCACCATATCGGTGCGACGCGCATGAGCGCGGACCCGGAGCATGGCGTCGTCGACGAGCACAGCCGCATTCACGGCGTCCGCAACCTCTATATTGCCGGCTGCTCTGTGTTCCCAACCTCCGGCATCGCCAACCCGACGCTGACCATCATCGCCATGACGATGCGTCTCTCCGACCACCTGAAGCGCGACATGGGAGTGCGCACATGAGCCTGAACAAGCGAGACGTGCTGCTGGCGCTGACCGCGCTCGCCACCGGCGCGGCAATCCCTGCTGCAGCGCAAACCAACGCGGTCGATCTCTCCGGTGGCCGCACCATCGGCGAGGCCTATGTCGCCGTTAATCCAGGCGCGGACCGCGTGGCATGGCGGAACGATCTGCTGCCGAACGGATTTAGCGATGAGGCGGTGGTGCGCTTGCGCGCGCGCGCGGCGGAAGACTTCCGCGCCGCACGCGTCTTCATGTTCAAAGGTTGGAGAATATCGGAGACGGAAGCGCGCTTGTTCGCGCTTCTCGCTTAGCTCGGCACTGTCTGCGCCTTAGATGGGCGCGAATTCCGGCGGTCCGAAAGCCAGAGCAGTGTCTTCCTCCACGCGCGCCAGCTCGAAGGATGAGCAGCAGCGAGCGCAGAACGCTACGTCGCCGACGATGGTGCGAAATGTGGAGGCGCGCCGCTGAAGCGGCGTCTGGCAGGTCGGACAAGGCTCGCCGATGTGTTTCTCGAGCATTGGTGTTCTCCGAACTCCTTCACATTAACGCAGTAATGGTTGACCAAACCTTATTGGACCATTGCTGAGCTAACGCTGAAGATGCTTGCAAGCTCCGGGCTGGACGCACTCTGTTACGCACTTGTGATCGCAGCTTCGCGTTTGCGGCGAAGTTAGGCGCGATCGCAAAAGCTGAGCCGCTTCGCGCGCAAGCGATATCGGCCAGGCGAACTAGCTCTTCCGCTTCTTGGCTTTCTGTGGCTTCGGCGCCGCCAGCGCATGCACTGCTTTGAGCGCGGAATGCACAATCGCCTCGTCCGCCGCTTTCAGGTTGCAGCGCGACATGCCCATGCGACCCCAGCCGCCCGGCAGCGGCTCGATCACGCCGGGCGCTTGCTCGATGAAGAATTCCCGGGTCGGAACATCGAACATCAGGTTCACGGCCTCTTCGTTCGGCGGCAGCGTCGCGAAGATTTTGCGCTTGGTGCGGAAGGCTGGCCGATCGACGTGAACGACCTCCGTTGCGCCTTCTAGCGCGAGGCAGAGCTTGCGGACTTTCGCCTTGGTGACGGCCATGCGCGCCAGCCTAGCAGTTAGCGGCGCATCCCGAAGCCCTGATAGGCCGGATTGTCGGGCTCGATGCGGCGGGCTTCGTCGTAATCGGCCAACGAACGCTCGACGTCGCCCATGGCTTGATAGGTGCGGCCACGATTGTTGTAGGCGTTGGCGTATTGCGGGTTGATGCGGATCGCCTCGGTGAAGTCGGCGATGGCGCGCTCGTATTGCCGCTGCTGGCGATAAGCGTTGCCGCGATTGTTGTAGGCGTTCGAGTACTCGGGATCGATTTCGACGGCGCGCGTGTAGTCAGCTATGGCGTTGGTGAGATCGCCGCGATCGGCATAGGCGCTGCCGCGATTGCCGTAGGCGCTGGCGAAATCCGGATTGATGCGGATGGCGTTGGTGAAATCGGCGATGGCGCGATCCGGCAGGCCTGCGGCGCGGTTGGCGATGCCGCGATTGTTGTAGGCGTTGGCGTATTCAGGATCGAGGCGAATGGCCTCGTCATAGTCGGCGATGGCGGAACCCCACTCCCGCTGCGTGCGATAGGCGTTGCCTCGGTTGTTGTAGGTTTGCGCTTGTTGCTGTGGCGACTGTTCCGGCAGCCGAAGCAGACTGCCGCACGCCATGATCTGCACTTCGTAGGCGTGCGTTTTGCCGAGATTAACGCAGCGTGCGTTGAGCTCTTCGCGGGTTTCGACCGCGGCGGCCGGCCCCGCGCCGGCGCACGCCAGCGCGGCAACCATCAGGGAGGCGCACACAAACCGCATCGTTTCACCATGCGCGCAGCTCGGCGAAGTGCATGCACGAACGCCGCGCCGTTGTTTTTCTCAACCGGCCGGGCGGATGCTAACCTTAAGCCGCGGCGGGAGCCAGAAGGATGACGCCGCTCAGCCATAGGATGGCAGCGGTGACCAGGCCCAAGCCGATCAAGTCGATCGCCGTCAGCCGCCACTGAACCGGCGCGCCGGGGTTCGCGGCGAGACGCATCTCCCGGGCGATCATGAAGATCGGAAACGTGACGCTTATCGCGATCAAGAAGCCCAGCACGATGTAGAGCCAAACGAAACGCACGCCGAGCCGGCGCGCTTCGATCACCATGAAAGCGGCGGCCGCCAGCAAGAAGAAACCGATGTCCACCGCGATCGACCGGCTGGCTGGATTGACCTTCATTTGCTCGACGAAAATCACATACGGGTCGAATGGCCCCATACCCGGCGACATCAGCTGAATGTTCTGGCTCCAGGTGGCGTAGAGCGCGAATGCGGCCACGATGGCGTAGAAGGCGCAGAGCAGTTTCTGGTTGGTGCTCACGGCGGCGCCATTTCTTGCCGTACGCCGTCGGCGATATCGTAATAGTCGCCTTTGTCGGCGACGAAGATGTGGACGGCGAGTTTCGTGTTCGTCGGCTTTTCGAACGCCCCCATCGCGACCGACGTCCACTCCTGTTTGAAAATCGGGTCCCAGAAGAGCGGCGAACCACATTTGCTGCAGAAGCCGCGGCGCACTTTTCCCGAGGACTGAAACCAAGTGACGTTGCCTGCGCCTTCCACGGTTAGCGCCGTGCGTGGCACGTTCACCGACGCGAAATAGTGTCCCGAACTCTTGCGGCATTGCGTGCAATGGCACGCGTCCGGCCCCTCAAGCTCGCACGTGACCTCGAAGCGGACTGCGCCGCAGAGGCATGATCCTTTGTGCATGTGAAGCTCCGCTCGGCTCAGCCTGCGCTGGTAAAGCCAGCGGCGAGTGCGCGCAATGCGCCGAGCGCGGCAGCGTCACCGCCCATGCTTTCGCCGGCGTTGGCAGCCGTCATCGCGGCGTTGCCCTGCTCAGGGAAGAGCGCAACTAGCGTGTACCAGTTGCCGTCGGAGCCAGCATGCACGAGCGCTCGGCCGGAATGGCCGGCGGCGCGTTCCTGCACGCCCCAGCCCAAAACCGCGTTGGTTTCGCCCTGCGGCGCGTGCAGGAAGCGATAGCTCTCCGCGTTGAGCAACACGCCCTCCCCGCGTTCGCCGCGCATGTGCTCAAGCGCAAAGCGCGCCCAATCCTGCATCGACATGCGCACGCCGCCGGGCGGCGTGAACATCGCAGGGTTGGCGTCTCGTGGGCCAGCGACATGGCCGTCAGCGTGGCCAGAATTCTCACGCGCGCCGCCTTGATGATTGAAGCTCACCGAGCGCATGCGTAAGGGGCGATAGACTTCGGCCAGCATCAGCTCTTCGTAGCTCTTGTCTGTAGCTCTTTCAGCGCACGCGGCAGCAACGATGTAGCCTGTGTTTGAATAGGAATCGTCCGAACGCTTCGGCGCGGCTGGCGCTTCCGTCAGACCTTGCGCGATGTAACGCAAGCGTTGCTGTGGCAACGGCGCGGGATCGTCGTAGAACGTGTTGAAGAAGGTGAGATCGCCACCACCGACATTCTCCGGCAAACCGGAGCGGTGCGAGAGCAAGTCAGGCAGCGTCACATCGCGATAGTCCGCGTGCATCGTCTCTACGAGCTGCGGCAACATTTGATCGAGACGCGCCTCCCAAGAGAGCACACCGCGCTCAACGAGCCGAGCGATCATCGTAGCAGTGATCGCTTTGCCGTCTGACCCAAGATGCCAGCGATCGCCGCGACGCACGCGCGCGGTCGATCCAAGCCTACGAACACCCGCGACTTGCTCGCGTTCGATCTGCCAGTTTCGAATTGTCAGCGCCGCCATGCCAGGCACGGCTTTGTCGGCCATGGCCGCAGCCAGAATATCCGGCTCCGCCGCGACCGTGATACTTGGCGTCACCGCCGCCGCAGCGGCGCTAAGCAGAACACGGCGTGAGATCATGGCTTAGTTTCTGTTCAACGCAGGAATGATGAGTTCGCCGACAATAGCGTCGCGCTCAAGATTCCAAAGCCCCGTGCGATAATTGCCGGCCGTGAACATCACCACCAAGTCAAACTGCGGCACGATAAGCAGCAATTGCCCGCCATTGCCGTTGGTGAAATGGGCCGGATAGCGCTGCTCACCAGAGCGCACCCAGAGATTATGCCACCCAAGCCCCTCACCCGGTGCGCCGGGATAGTAGAAGTTCTGAAATTGCTCCAGCGGCAGGCCGGTTGACTCCGGCGTGATCGGCTCGTGTGGCGAGAGCGCATCGCGCACCCATTCTTCCGAAGCAATGCGGCGGCCGTTCCAGACGCCGCTGTCGGCATAGGCTTGGCCGATCTTGAGGAAGTCACGTGTGCGCAGGAACGCGCCGCCGCCGACATAACCCTCGCCGTTCGCCATCAGATTCCAGTGATAGCGCTGGAACTGCA
>CADEDT010000160.1 GCA_902826145.1 uncultured Caulobacteraceae bacterium | reverse complement strand
ATCAAAAGCTCAGGCGCGCGCGCCGTCATATCCGCGTCTCCGCCAAAGATCGTAGAGCATCACGGCGGTCGCCACCGCAAGGTTCAAACTGTCGGCGCGCCCGCGCATCGGCAGCTTCACGAGTAGATCGCATGCCGCTTCCATTTCTGGAGGTAGGCCGGACTGCTCGTTGCCCATAAGCAGAATGGCGCGCGCTGGCGCCGCGCGATCGGCATCGAACGCCGCGCCCTTGAGCGAAAGGCCGAGCATGCCGGCGCCGCGCTCTGTCTTGAAGCGAAGCAGTTCCTCGAACGAAGCGCGGGCGAGCTTCATCCCAAATAGCGAGCCCATGCTCGCGCGCACGGCCTCGACCGAGAATGGATCGCAGCTCTCACCCACCAGCACGACACCGCTCGCGCCAGTGGAGTCCGCGGTGCGCAGGATGGTACCGAGATTGCCGGGATCCCGCACGCCCTCAAGCGCGACGATCGTCTCTCCGTTGAGATCATCAAGTGGCGTCAAACGCTGCTTGTAAGCGCCAATCACCGTTTGCGGGTTGTCGCGCTTGCTGATCTGGGCGAGCACGCTCTCGCTCGTCTCGATCGTGCGCACACGGCGTGCCTCCGCTTGCTCAATCAGCGAGCGCACCTGTTCGCGGCCAAGCGCGGCCGGCGAGAACACCAGGATTTCCGGCCACACGCCGAGATCTGCTGCTTCGACAGCTAGGCGCGCGCCCTCGGCAAGGAACAAGCCTGTCTCGGCGCGTCCCTTCTTCATGTGCAGGCTCTTCAGCGCCTTGATCTGCGGATTGGCGGCGCTGGTGATGTGATGGGCCATGTGTCGAGCGTTGGTCCCGCTGTTCTCCCTGAGGGGTTTTCCGGTTTTCGCTTAGTTCGTCGGGCATTAGAAGGGCGTAAGGCGCAGGGTGGGCGCGCGCGACGCGGGAAAAATGATCGGCCTGTTCTTTTCAGAGGTGATCTTATTCGCTGCCGCCGGGCTATTGGGTTTTGGCGCCGGGTGGCGGGTTTATGCGGCGATCGCCGCGCAGCGCCGCACTGAGGCCGCGCGCGAGACTGAGCAATTGCGGGCAGCGCTAACGGAGGCGCAAGTCCGGCGCGCACGCGTGTCATGATCCGGGGTGTTGACCCAAAGACGCGCCGGCGCCTCACAATGGTCACCGGCCTGGGCGGAGCGGCGATTGCGCTCTTCCTTGGTATGCTCGCGCCGCACGACGGTGCTTTTTGGCGCGTGCCTTCGGTGTTGAAGCAACGGGTTTCTACGGCTCTTTCGGCGGAGGGTTTTCCCGGGCTCGATGTCGAGATGAACGGTCAGCGCGTCATCCTGCGCGGCATGGTTGAGGATGAGGCGGATATCTCGACGGCGCGCCGGGCGGCGCTTACTGCAGTCGGACCAGGCGGGCCGTGGTCGGGCGGTGTCACCAGCGTTAATGCGACGGGCCTGTTGGTTGGCACGTTCGAGCGGCCGTTCACCTGGAGCATAAAGCGAGAAGCGTCACGTGTGGTGCTAAGCGGCGCCGTGCCTGCGGAGAACACGCGCGCCGATTTGATGGCAGCCGCCGCGCAGGCGTTTCCAAATATGGAAGCCGTTGACGACATGCACGTCGCTGGAGGCGCAGCTTCGCCTCTATTCTCCGATATAGCTCGCACGGCAGTGCGCGCGGTTTCTCGGCTCAATACGGGCGAAGCGCGCATAGTCGATAGCCAGATCGTCGTCATCGGCGATGGCGGGCAGGAAGGCGTGGGGGCCGTGCGCGACACGCTCGGCTCGCCGCCGGCGCCGTTCCGCTCCCGTCTTGCGCTCACGATAGATGGTCTCGACGTCGATCATCCCGAGTTGCAAGGGCTCAATCTGACTGACGGCGACGCCACCACCTGCGAGCAGGCGTTCGATCGTCTCATGGAGCGCAATGTCATTACGTTTGCTGAGGGATCGGCGGCCCTCGCACCGGCAAGCCGCGGTGTGCTGAACGCCTTAGCGTCCGTCGCGCTCCGCTGCGATCGCTTCTCCATCGAGGTTGCTGGCCACACCGACAATCAGGGAGGTCGCGACATCAACATGGAGCTATCGCGCCGGCGCGCGGATGCGGTGGCGGCCTATTTGGCCGGCCAAGGTGTGGCGCGTGCACGCCTTAGCGCGCGCGGCTACGGGCCGGATCGCCCACGCTCCAGCAATGCAACGCCATCGGGCCAAGCCGCAAACCGGCGCATCGAATTTTACGTGAGCAGCTAGCCATGATGTACCTGATAGGACAATTGGCGCTCCCGCTTCTGCTGATGGCTCTCGCTATGGCGCTCGTCGGCTGGAGCTTTGCAGCGGAGCGCGCCGCAGCAGGTGAGGAGCACGCGCGGCGCGAGCGTGAAGGCCTCCTGCGCGACCTCGTCCGCGTCGGCGGCGACGCGCCGATTGAGCAGGACGTCAATCTGGATGCAGCGCCGACGCAGCGTCTACTTGAGATCAGGGATGGGCGCATCGCCGAGTTGGAGCGGGCCGTTGAAACGGCGCGTGCGCGCAACGACGAGCTAAGCGGCGAAATCGCAGAACTCGGACGGCGCGGAAAGCTGAACGATCCCGACACTGAAGAGCTTGTGCGGTTGCGTGCGGCCGAGGCTGAGCGCTCCAGAACGGTCGATGCCGAAGTCGAGCCAGTGGAAGATGAGAACGCCGCATTGCAAATGTGGCGGCTGCGATATTTCGAGCAGCGCGTTCAATACCTCGAGGGGCAAACGCGGGCGGCAGTAGCGTCTCAAACAATCACTGTGCCGAACAACGCCACCGATCCGAGCCAGGAATGGGCGGCGCGCGAAGCCAACGCCCGTGCTGAGTTCTTGGAGACTGAGCTGCGCGCCGCGCGCTCGCAGTCAGTGGCGCGGCCGCCAGTGATGGAGAGTGATGCCGAACCGTTCGCGGCGGACGCCGATGTCGACAAGCTCTTACGCTGGCGCTTGCTCTATCTCGAGCGGCGCGTGGCGCATCTGCAAAACCAAGAGGCGCCAGCGCTGGTTCAGCAGAGCTCCCTCGCGGCCGACCCTGACCGCTGGCGGTGGCGCGCACACTATCTCGAGGCTCGCGTGCGTCATCTTGAGCAGCGGCCCACGCAAACCGAAGCTGCGCCAGCAGAAGTGCCACGACAGATCGTCGAAGAAGAGCCGATCGTCCCGCGATCACGTCCAGTCACACCGAGCCGCCGCGCCAAACCTCCGGTCTTGGCAAGCGCGCGCAACGGCGCGCCGGACGATTTGACATTGATTGATGGCGTCAGCTTGTTGCAGCAAACAACGCTCTACGCGCTCGGCATTTTCCACTTCGACCAAATCGCTGGCTGGACCGACGAGCACGTAGCGTGGGTCGATCAGTACCTTCGCCTAGAAGGACGCATTGTCGACGAAGAATGGCTAGAGCAAGCCGCCGACCTTGCGCGCGATGGCCCAGCCGCCGCACGCCGCGCGCTGCAGGACGAAGAAGTCTAAGCTCGTTGCACGGCGCCTTGGACAGTTCAGCCCTAGCCTCGACAAAGCGAGATCAACTTACCCTTTGTAATACGCGCAGAACTTGTTCCCCTCGGGATCGCGAACATAAGCGCCGTAGAAAGGCGGATCGGTTTCGCCGCGTACACCGGGCTTGCCTTCGTCCCTACCGCCGGCCGTAAGAGCGGCTGCGTGAAACGCTTCGACCGCGGCGCGCGAAGGCGCCTTGAACGCAAGCATCGAACCGTTGCCGACAGAGGCCGACTGGCCGTTCTCCGGCGTTGCCAAATAGATTTCGAGGCCTTCCTTCTTGCCGCCCGGGCCGTAACCGGCCCAACCGCCACCTTCGAAAGTGCGCGTGTAGCCGAGCGGTTCGAACGCGGCGTCGAAGAACGCACACGAGCGCGCGATGTCGTTCGAGCCGATGGTCACGTAGCCGATCATTTGATCCTCCCTGATGGCGGAAAATTACCACCCATCATTGCTCTCGGCAAGAACAAAAGAAGAACAATCAAAAGCGAGCGAGAAGCACCGCCAACACCTCGACCCCGTACTTCTTTAGCTTGGCTTCGCCGATGCCCGACATACGGCCGAGCGCGACGAGATCGGCCGGTTTGGCACGCACCATCTCGGCCAGCGTCGCGTCATGGAAGATCACGTAGGGCGGCACGCCGTTCGCGTTCGCCGTTTCGCGCCGCCAGATCTTCAGCGCTTCAAACAATTTGGCGTCCGCACCCTCGAAGCCAGCCTTCACCGCGCCTTTGGCGTCACGCGATGCGCGGCGCTCTTCTTTGCTGCGGCGCGTTGGCTTGGCCGCTTCGCGCATGCGCACGACGCGCTCTTTGCGGAAGATCGCGCGCACAGATTCGTCGTCGCCAACGGAAAGCGTCGGCCGCTCGTCATCGCCTTCGCTGAGCACGCCTTCGAACAACAAGTGCTCGATCACGTTGCGCCAGACTGGCTCCGGCGTGTCGGCCCCAATGCCGAACGTGGAGCGTGTGGCGTAGCGCTCGTCCATGCCGTCGCCGGTGCGGCCTATGAGATGCGCGACGACGCGACCGCGGCCGACGCGCTGATCCATGCGCATCACAGCGGAGATGGCTTTCGCCGCGAGTTCGGTAGCGTCAATCGAAACTGGCGGGTCGGTGCAGACATCGCAGACCCCGCATGGCTCGGCGTTCTCCTCACCGAAATAGCGCCTGACGCCCATGCGGCGGCAGGTGAGGCCGTCGAGAAACGCGAAGAGTTGTCGCGCCTTCTTGATCTGCACGGCGCGGACTTGTTCGCTCGCATTGCCTTGATTGGCGAACATAATGGCGCGCCGCAAATCGCTGGCGCTGTAAATGCAGAAGCCTTCCGCCGTCTCACCATCGCGCCCGCCGCGTCCGACTTCCTGCCAATACGCCTCGATACTCTTCGGCGAATCCGCATGGATCACGTAACGCACGTCGGGTTTGTCGACGCCCATGCCGAAAGCGATGGTGGCGACCATTACGACGTCATCTTCTTCTTGGAAACGATGCTGGCGCTCGGCGCGGACGCTGGCGTCAAGTCCCGCGTGATACGCGAGCGCAGGGACTTTCAGCTCTTGCAGGTTCGCCGCGATCTTTTCGACGTTGTCGCGCGTGGCTGCGTAGATGATGCCGGACTTGCCGCGCCGCGCGCGGACGAGATCGAAGATGCGGTCTTGCGGCTTTGTGCTCTTGCGCTCAGCGGCAAGCACAAGGTTCGGGCGATCGAAGCTGTCGACGAAGGCGCGCGCGTCTTCGAGGCGAAGCTGGGTGCGGATGTCGGCTTGCGTCTTCAGGTCGGCCGTGGCGGTCACAGCCATGCGCGGCACGCCCGGAAAGCGACCGGCGAGTTGGCCGAGCGCGCGATAGTCTGGCCGGAAATCGTGCCCCCATTGGCTGACGCAGTGCGCTTCATCGATGGCGATCAGCGCGATCGGGCATTGTTCCAGGAAATCGAGGAAACCTTGCGCGAAGAGGCCTTCAGGCGAGACGTAGAGAAGGTCGAGCTTGCCTTCACGCGCGGCGTCGAGCCATTCGCGGCGCGTCTCGCGATCGAGTGTCGAGTCTAGCCGCGCCGCGGCGACGCCGGCGCTGCGCAGCGAGGCGACTTGATCCTGCATCAGCGCGATGAGCGGCGAGACAACGAGGCCAACGCCTTCGCGCAGCATAGCGGGAATTTGGTAGCAGAAGCTCTTGCCGCCGCCGGTTGGCAGCACCGCCATCACGTCGCGCCCGTCGAGCACTTCGCTGATGACGTCGCTCTGCAGCCCGCGAAAATCGCTGTGGCCGAACACGCGCTGCAGCGTTTCGCGGGCGGTGGTGAGATCGGCCATTGGCGCTACTTAGGTGCGCGCCGACGCCTTGTGCAATCCGAGCGCGCCGAAACAAATCGCCGCTTGGCCAGCCCAGTAGATCATCCAACCCGCGAAACTGCGCCAGTAAGCGAGCGTCGGGTCGGGATCGTGGTGGAACATGTTCCAGGCAACGAAGCCGTCGGAGATGGAGAAGAGCACCGCGCCCGCCATTACGAGCCAGCGTGTTGTGGAGAGCGTGAAGGAGCTGAGCGCCATGAGCGTCAGCACGCCGGTATAGACGCTGAGCGGAACGAACATGGCGTTGTCGCTGGGAACGAGGAGCGATGTCATCATGAAAGCGGCGATGATCAGCGCGATTGTGCCGATGAGGCGCGGGGGCCGTTTCAGTCCGGCGGCGACGCCGATGCCGGAGCGCAGGAAAAGCGCGATGTAGAAGAGGTGGCCGATCAAAAACGCGAACGCGCCGTATAGAAACGTGTCGGGGCTCCAGGCTAGCAGCGCGTCGCCGAGTGCGCCGAAGAGAAGGCCGGCGGCAAGCAAGCGCGATCGCGCGAAGAGCGCGATGAGGCCGAGAATGACGATGCTGGACGCTTTGAAGATGCTGCCGACGACGAAAGGCGGCGCGCCTTCGTAGAGGCTTGAGCCATATGCGCCGTACGCGATGGCTAGAATGGCAGATATGGCAAGAAGAGTTGTAGAAATTCGCATTAGTGCTCCGTCCCCAGTATGCCCACGAGGCTGCGGCTGCTGCGGTCGAAGACGTAGGTGAGGCCTTCTAGGCGTTCAAAGGCTCCGTCAGCGGAAGTTGAGCCTAGGCGTATCAACTGAACGAGGTCGTGATTGCCGCGTTCACCAATCAACAGGAGTATTTTGTTCGCTGAACGGATGCCCGCTGGATACTCGTTTTGCAGATCGCTTACGTATCTTGCGGCGATCAGTTGTTGGTACGCTCTGAGGTCGTCCGAGCGCTCGAGTGTGTAAGTGATTGGCGCGTCGCCAACGCTCGCATTGAGTGAGGCGAGACCCTGATAATACCGGAGCACGTGGCGCTCCACGGCGCTTGAATCGGCCAACGCATCAAGTGGAGGATGCGCGCTCGCGCATCCGGCTATCGCAAACGCTAGGAAGATCGCGGCAAGCGTTCTCATGCTTTGCGAGGCGTTTGCGCGTAGCCAAGCTTTTGGTTCAGCGCGCTCAGCAAATCCTGCGCGATGTCGGCGATCACGCCGCCGGGCGGGTACACCGCCGCTGCGCCCATCTCTTTCAGTGTCTCGACATCCTCCGGCGGGATGACGCCGCCGATGACGATCATGACGTCGCCGCGCCCGCGTTGTTCTAGTGCGGCTCGCAGCGCAGGTGTCAGCGTGAGGTGGCCGGCGGCGAGGGATGAGACGCCGACAATGTGCACGCCTTTCTCGATCGCTTGATCCGCGACTTCTTCGGGTGTCGCGAACAGCGGGCCGATTTCCACGTCGAAGCCCAGGTCGCTGAACGCGCTGGCGACGACTTTTTGGCCACGGTCGTGGCCGTCCTGACCCATCTTGGCGACGAGGATGCGCGGGCGTTTGCCTTCGGCGTCCTCGAACGCGGCGACGCT
>CADEDT010000159.1 GCA_902826145.1 uncultured Caulobacteraceae bacterium | reverse complement strand
ACCCGCTGACGTCATCGGCGTCCAATCCCGCACAAACACGGACTATTTCAGGCAAATCGCATGCCGCGCAGCTTACAGATTCATTAGACCCAGTTAAGCGACGGTTGCAGCCCAGGGTTAATCTCTGTCAGTCGGCCAAGCGATTCATCCGCAGACATACAAGCTGTGGAAAACGTGGTTAACGGCAGATGAATAAAATGGCCCAGCACTGCGGATTTGCGGGAGCAGTTCTGCATGTTGCATTGCAGCAAAATAGCCGTTGACTTCGCAGGTGCAGCATAACATATAGGGCTTCAGAGTCGCCCCTCCCGGTGATTCATCATCCAATTCGGGCCGGCAGCGGCCCTCAGGACCTGAACGGAGACCATTATGGCCACTGCGAAGACCGCCCCCCGCGCCGCCAAGACGGCCACGGAAGCGTTTGAAACCTTCACCAACACGTCGGGCGAAGCCGTCCGCGAGAACCTCGACCGCGGCATGGCCGCCCTGTCGGAAGCTTCTGCTTTCGGCAAGCAAAACGTCGAAGCTTGGGTCGCCTCGGCCACCGTCGCTCAAAAGGGCTTCGAAGCCATCTCGGCGCGCGCCGTCGCCTTCCAAAAGGCCGCTCTCGAGAACCATGTCGCCGCGACCAAGTCGCTCTTCACCTCGAAGTCGGTCCAAGAGTTCGTTGAGAAGCAAAACGAGTACGCGAAGGGCGCTTTCGAAGCCTATGTCGCGGAAGTCACGGAAGTTTCTGAACTCGTCCAAGGCCTGGCCAAGGAAACGCTGCAGCCGATCAACGAGCGCGTGAACGCCGTCGGCCAGCTGATCCAGACCGCGGGTCGCTAAAAATCAAGCTTCGGGAGCTAAGGCTCCTGAGGGGCTGAACAGGGACGGGCCTGGCTCAACGAGCCGGGCCCGTTTCGTTTTTGTGCCGCCATGGGCTGCGCCTTTGCGCTGCGCAAGCCCTTCCATAGCCGCCGCTACTCCATAAATTGTTCAGCAAGTGAGCGAAGGCTCACGGGTGGACGAGTCGGACTTAGGCTTAAGCGATAGGCTCAATGAGCGGCGGCTACTGGGATGACAACGAGGAAGGTGAAGGCGGGGCCGATGGCCGCGCTGGAACCCAGACTGTCACCCGCACAAAAAAGCCATCGCTCTATCGGGTACTTCTGCTGAACGACGACTACACACCCATGGAATTCGTCGTCTACGTCCTCGAGCGCTTCTTCCAGAAGACCCGCGAGGAGGCGACGACAATAATGTTGCACGTCCACCAGAACGGTGTGGGGGTGTGCGGCGTTTTCACTTACGAGGTGGCCGAAACCAAGGTCGCCCAAGTTCTGGATCTCGCGCGGCGGCACGAACACCCGCTGCAATGCACGATGGAAAAGGAATAACGTCGAATGGCGACATTCTCCCGTACGCTTGAGCACACGTTGCGCCGTGCGCTGTCGTTGGCGACAGACCACAGCCACGAATACGTGACGCTCGAGCACCTACTGCTGTCGCTGGTCGACGATGACGACGCGTCGGGCGTGATGCACGCCTGCAAGGTCGATCTCGATAAGCTGAAGCAGAACCTCGAAGCGTATCTCGAGAACGAGCTCGATGCGCTTCGCGTGCAGAACCGCGATCACGAAGAGCCGCGCCCGACCGCCGGCTTCCAGCGCGTGCTGCAACGCGCGATGTTGCACGTCGATTCAAGCGGCGGCCGCGAAGTGACGGGAGCCAACGTTCTCGTCGCGCTGTTCAGCGAGCGCGAGAGCCATGCCGCCTACTTCCTGCAAGAGCAGGACATGACCCGCTACGACGCCGTCAACTTCATCGCCCACGGCATGCCGAAGCGCGCCGGCGCTGCGCAACCGCGTCCGGTGCGCGGTGCGCAGGAAGGCGAAGACGGCGAACGCGTTGTGAAGCAGGGCAGCGAGGCGCTGGCCGCCTACTGCGTGAACCTCAACAAGAAAGCTAAGGAAGGGAAGATCGATCCGCTCATCGGCCGCGAAGCCGAAGTGCTGCGTGCGATCCAGATTCTTTGCCGCCGCCAGAAGAACAATCCTCTGCTCGTCGGCGATCCGGGCGTTGGCAAGACGGCGATCGCCGAGGGCCTCGCGCGCAAGATCAACGAAAAGCAGGTGCCGGAAGTTCTGGCCGACGCGACGATCTTCTCGCTGGACATGGGCTCGCTGCTCGCTGGCACCCGCTATCGCGGCGACTTCGAAGAGCGTTTGAAAAGCGTGATGAAGGAGTTGGAGAACCACCCGAAAGCGGTGCTGTTCATCGACGAAATTCACACCGTGATCGGTGCTGGCGCGACCAGTGGCGGCGCGATGGATGCGTCCAACCTCCTGAAGCCGGCGCTGCAAAGCGGCCAGCTCCGCTGCATGGGCTCGACCACCTACAAGGAGTATCGCCAGCACTTCGAGAAGGATCGCGCTTTGGCGCGGCGCTTCCAGAAGATCGACGTCAACGAGCCGTCCATCCCGGACTCGATCAAGATCCTCATGGGTCTGAAGCCGTACTTCGAAGAGTATCACAAGGTGAAGTACACCGACGATGCGATCAAAGCGGCCGTCGAGCTTTCCTCACGCCACATGGGCGATCGCAAGCTGCCGGATAAGGCGATCGACGTGATCGATGAATCCGGCGCCTCGATGATGCTGCTTCAGGCGAAGGATCGGAAGAACATCATCGACGTTGCCGAGGTCGAAGAAGTGGTGTCGCGCATGGCGCGTATTCCGCCCAAGTCGGTCTCGAAGAATGACAGTGAAATGCTGGCTTCGCTTCCGGCCGATCTGAAGCGTGTCGTGTTTGGTCAGGACGATGCGATCGATCAACTCGCCGCGGCCATCAAGATGGCGCGCGCCGGTTTGCGTGAACCGCAAAAGCCGATCGGCAGCTATCTCTTCGCTGGCCCGACCGGCGTCGGCAAAACCGAAGTCGCGCGTTCGCTGGCGAACGTGATGGGCATCGAACTACTGCGCTTCGACATGTCGGAGTACATGGAGCGTCACACGGTGAGCCGTCTCATCGGCGCGCCTCCGGGCTATGTCGGCTACGATCAGGGCGGCCTGCTGACTGATGGTGTCGATCAGCATCCGCACTGCGTGCTGTTGCTCGACGAAATCGAGAAGGCGCACCCGGATCTCTTCAACATCCTACTGCAAGTGATGGATCACGGCTCGCTCACCGATGCGAACGGCAAGAAGGTCGATTTCAGGAACGTCATCCTGATCATGACCACCAATGCCGGCGCGGCGGATGCAGCCAAGCAGGGCATTGGCTTCGGCCGCGGCAAGAAGGACGAAGAGAACGAAGAGGCGATCAAGCGTCTGTTCTCGCCGGAATTCCGCAACCGCCTCGACGCCGTCATCCACTTCAACGGCTTGCCGCCGGAAGTGGTCCGCAACGTCGTGCAGAAGTTCATCATCCAGCTCGAAGGCCAGCTGGCCGAGCGCAACGTCCAGATCGAGATCACCGACAAGGCGGCCGATTGGTTGGCGACGCGCGGTTACGATGAGAGCTTCGGCGCGCGGCCGCTGGCGCGGCTCATCAATGAGCACGTCAAGAAGCCGATGGCAGACGAACTTCTGTTCGGCAAATTGAAGGAAGGCGGCATCGTGAAGATCGACATCGATCCGACCGATCCCGACAAGCTCAAGTTCGCTTACACGCAAGAGTCGCGTGGCTTGCTGAGCTTCGGGCGCCGTCCCGAAAAGGCGTAAGCTTCACGCGATCGACTAACGAGTGGCGGCGGTTCCGGGAACGGAGCCGCCGCTTTCGTTTGCGTGCTGCGATGTGCGAGACTGGCGTGAAGGAGAGGTGGATGGCGAACTCTTGTCCGAAATGTCAGTCCTCGATGAAGCGCGGTTTCCTGCTCGATCACACCTACGGCAGCCGTGCTGCTGGCAGTTGGGTGGAAGGCGAGCCGGAGCGCAGCATCTGGTACGGCGTCAAACTCGGCGGCCGAAAGGTCATGGAGATCGAGACGTGGCGCTGCTCGAAGTGCGGCTTCCTGGAGAACTACGCCAACACCGAGGTGCGCGGCAGTGCCTGGTACTAGATCGGCCGCGCTAGTCTGCGCCGGCCTGATCGGCGCGTGCGTGAGCGCGTCCGCGCAAGTCGCGCCGCTGCCAATGGCGTTGTGTGCTGGTTGGGAAGGCGAGCGTGTGTGCGAGCTGTTGCAGGAAGACGCGCAGATCCGCGTGCTCCGCTGCACGTTCCCGCCTGGCGTTGGTCACGAGACGCACTATCACCCGCCGCACTTCGGTTATGTGCTCGAAGGAAACAGCACGATGCGGATCACTACGGCGGAAGGCGTTGTGGATCGTCCGGTGCGTGCGGGTACGTCGTTCTCAAACGACGCAGAAATCCAGCACGCCGCGCTGAACGTCGGAAGCGAGGCGACGCGCTATCTAATTATCGAGAAGAAATATGCCGACACGCGTCCACGCGAGGCCGTGGCGCCTGGCTTGTGCCCCGCAAACTAGACTTCGAACGTCAGTTCCATCGTCTGCCCAAATGGCGTCGCGCGCCATTGGCCTTGTAGTTGACGGAAGCGGGCGGTGGCGCGGACGACGAGATCGGCCGTGAGCCATTCCGGCATGCGCGCTTCAGTGTTCTCACGCACCGCACGTAGGCGCTCAACGAAGGTTTCAGGATCGAACTCGCCCTTGAGCAAGCCTTGTAGCGGGCCGACGACGTATTCGATCTCCATCGCCGCCTCCGTCTCATACGACGCGCCGCGCGCAAGCGCGCCGTAGAAGCCGTGGGCTAGCTTGCCTTCGCTCTCCAATGCGAAGTGCACGAGGTCGTGCGTGAGCAAGCTGCGCGTCTCCAGTTCGCGAACATCGCGAGTGCCGTCAGGGCGAATGACCTCGAAGCGATGATGCGTCGGATTGAGGCGGGTGAAGCGAACGATGAGCGCGCTCATAGAGCTGCGGCGATCTCGCCCGCGATCTGCTGCAGCTCAGCGATATCCGCCTTGTTGCCGTGGCTGTGGCCGGCGAGGCGCTCGCCGGTGTAACGCGGGATGATGTGGAAGTGCAGGTGAAAGATCGTCTGCCCCGAGTCTTCGCCGTTGAACTGGGTTACTGTGATGCCATCGGGCTTCAGCGCTTTCTCGGTCGCGATCGCCAAACGATGCACGCGCTCCATCAGCGGGCCGACACGGTCAGCCGGCAGCTCCAGGAAATTCCGCGCCTTCACATTCTTCGGGATGACCAGCACGTGCCCACGCGCCTGCGGGAAGATGTCCATGAAGGCGAGCACTTCGTCGTCCTCATAGACCTTCACCGCCGGAATTTCGCCGCGCAGAATTTTGGCGAAGAGGTTATTGTCGTCGTAAGTCCCGTGCAGGCTCATGCGGCTTTCCTCAGGATTTTCTCCATCGCTTTGCCCTTCGCGAGTTCGTCGATCAGTTTGTCGAGATAGCGGATTTCGCGCATCAGCGGCTCTTTGATCTCCTCAACGCGCACGCCGCAGACCACGCCGGTGATCAGCCCGCGCCCGGCATTGGGCCTCGGCGCTCCGGTGAAGAAGTCTTCGACGGTCGTTTTCTTCTTGAGGTGCGCTTCCAGTCCGGTCTGACGATAGCCCGTCAGCCAGCAGATGATCTCATCGACCTCCGCCTTCGTGCGCCCCTTGGCCTCCGCCTTCTTCACGTACTGCGGATAAAGTCCAGCGAAGCTCATCGCGTAGATGCGCTGCCAATTCGCTGCGGCTCGGGCGGTGTTTTTCATCGCTCTAGGTCGCCGGCGATTGGACGTTGCGCACGATCTTCAAGAGCGTCTTGCGCGGCAGGTATTTCACTAGGCCCGCTTGAAATGCGTTCTGCGCGCCCGTGACGATGACAGGGCGGTTGCGTTTCCACGCTTCATAGCCCGCGCGCGCGACCGGTGCGGATGGAACGGCCTTGCTCCGTTGGCCGAGATTGGTTTTGCCTGTGCCCGCGCGTTCGCGGAATTTGGAGACGGTCGGGCCGGGGCAGAGGCAGCTCACCCTCACGCCGGTGCCGCTCGCTTCCTCCCACATCGCTTCGGAGAAGGAGAGCACGTAAGCCTTCGAAGCATAGTAGTTCGCCATAAGCGGGCCGGGTTGAAACGCTGCCGTCGAGGCCACGTTCAGCACGCCACCGCGTTTGTTGGCGAGCATGCGGTCCCAATAGATGTAAGTGAGTTCGACGAGCGCGCGGACGTTGAGATCGATCATGCCGAGTTGCGTCTGCATATCGGATGAGGTGAGCGCGCCAGCGTGGCCGTAGCCCGCATTGTTGACGACGACGTCGACGTTCAGGCTTTTCTCCACGATCTTCGCAGCAACCGCCGAGCCGCCGCCGTATGCGCCCAAGTCCTGCGCGATCGTGTGCGCCTTCACGCCGTGCGCAGAGGCGAGCCGGTTCGCAACTTCCTGCAACGGGCCTTCACTTCGAGCGGTGAGGATCAGGTCGTAACCGTCCTTGGCGAAGCATTCGGCGAGATCGACGCCGATCCCCGCCGATGCGCCTGTCACCAGCGCCGTTTGGCCCTCGCCAGGTTTACGTCGCGCCATCTTGCCTCTCCCATTTTCCGCGCGCGACGATAGGCGCGTGCGGTTCCGGTTCCAAGCGGAGCGCGTCGCCGTGCTAGGAGGGGCGCATGAGCGCCAACGAATTCAAGCTCAACGAAGACGAAAAGCCCTTCGATAAGCCCGACGCTGAAAAGCCGAAGGCGTCGCGCCCGCGCGACGCGGCGACGCTCATTCTCGTGCGTGGCCGCCGCGAAGTGATGATGGGCCAGCGCTCGAAGGGCCACGTCTTCATGCCGGACAAATGGGTGTTTCCAGGCGGCCGGGTCGATCCGGGCGACGCCCGCGCGAAGGCGGCGACTGAGCTGACGGCGGAGACCGATGCGCTGCTTCGGAAGGGTACGATCAGCCGCCGGCCGCCGCGGGCGTTTGCCCTGGCGGCGGTCCGCGAGACGCTGGAGGAGGCCGGCCTGACGGTTGGCGGCGCCCAGGGGCCAGAGCTGGATAAGCTCAATTTCATCGCCCGCGCCATCACGCCGCCCTACCGCCCGCGTCGCTTCGACGCCCGGTTCTTCATGGCCGACGCCGACGCCGTTCTGGCCTCCCAGGAGCCCGTCCAGGGCGAAGAATTGCTGCACGTACGGTGGTTTAGCCTCGATGAGGCCAAAGCCTTGGACCTGCCCTCAATCACCCGCTTCGTGCTTAAGGAGGTCGAGGCGAGACTGGCTGGGGAGGCCGTCCAGCCCCCATTCCTGCGCTGGAGCCGGGGCTCGCATACCTTAGAGCGGCTTACGAGTTGACTTTAGGGCGTTCGCCCCTATTTTCCCGCGCTTCCTTGAACCCGAGAATTCCGAGCCCGACCCATGGCTAAGCCGACTGTCATCAAGATCCGTCTGAACTCGTCGGCGGACACGGGCTATTTCTACGTGACGAAGAAGAACCCGCGCACGAAGACGGAAAAGCTCAAGATGAACAAGTACGACCCGATTGCGAAGAAGCACGTCGAGTTCGTCGAAGGGAAGATCAAGTAAGCAGGCGCGAGCGCCGCTTCACTTCGGATAGAGCACCATCTGCGTGCAGCGGAAAAGCGCCATCGCTTTTCCGCTGTTTTCGTTTGTG
>CADEDT010000158.1 GCA_902826145.1 uncultured Caulobacteraceae bacterium | reverse complement strand
AGATCGTTGAGCAAGCGATCCGGAAGTGGGGTGCGCCGGTCTATGTGCGCCACGAAATTGTCCACAACCGGCATGTGGTCGAACGGCTGGAAGCGCTGGGCGCGGTGTTCGTCGAAGAACTGGACGACTGCCCAGACGATCGGCCGGTAATTTTCTCGGCGCACGGCGTGCCGAAAGCGGTGCCGGCGGAAGCGCGGCGGCGCGAGATGATCTACGTCGACGCCACCTGCCCGCTTGTGTCGAAGGTGCACGTGGAAGCGCAGCGCCACTTCGATGCGGAGCGCGAGATCGTGCTGATCGGACACGCGGGACACCCCGAGGTGATCGGCACGATGGGACAATTGCCGGCCGGCTCAATCACGTTGCTCGAGACGGTAGCCGACGCGGAGCGCTTTGAGCCGCGCGATCCGGCCAAACTTTCGTTCGTGACGCAGACGACGCTTTCGGTGGACGACACCGCCGAAATGGTGGGCGTGCTGCAGCGGCGCTTTCCCGGAATCGCCGCGCCGCACAAGGAAGACATTTGCTACGCGACGACCAACCGCCAAGACGCCGTGAAGGCGATGGCGGAGCAAGCTGATCTTGTGCTGGTCATCGGCTCGCCGAAGAGTTCGAACTCGGTGCGGCTGGTGGAAGTAGCCAAGCGCGCCGGTGCGCGCGATGCGCGGCTGGTGGGTTCGGCTGATGATGTGGACTGGCGCTGGTTCGACGGCGTGCGTGCGGTGGGCGTGACGGCGGGCGCGAGTGCGCCGGAGGATTTGGTGGAAGCGCTGATCGCGGCGATTGCGGCGCGGTTCGAGGCGCGGGTCGAGGAGGTGCGCGTCACCAAGGAAGACGTTGTGTTCAAGCTGCCGCGCGTGCTGGCGGAGTGAGCATCACTGACGTCCCCACGCTGATCTACAACGTTATCACGAAAATACGAACGCGACCGTCGCGGCGCCCGGCGCTGATTGGCGTCGGTGGCGCGCAAGGGTCGGGCAAGTCGACCGTATGCTGGTTGCTGGAAGCGGCCAATCGAGGGCGCTTTGCGCATTTTTCGCTCGATGACGTGTACTTGACGCGGGCGGAGCGTGAAGCGCTGGCGACGGAGGTTCATCCGTTGTGCACGACACGCGGGCCGCCGAGCACTCACGATCTTGACTTGGCCGACCGCACGATCGCATCGCTCGAAACGCCAGCCGGTGCGAAGACGCCGCTGCCGCGGTTCGACAAGGCGCGCGACGATCGCGCGCCGGAGGAGACCTGGCACGTATTTCGCGGGCTGCCGGAAGCGATCCTGGTCGACGCTTGGTGCATGGGGGCGAAGCCGCTTGAAGCTGGCGATCTGTCCGAGCCGATCAATGCGCTCGAACGAAATGAGGATACTGACGGCGTGTGGCGGCGCTTCACAGCAGAGCGCCTCGGCGAAGAGTATCAAACGTTCTTCGAGGGCTTTGATGCGCTGATTTATCTGCAGGCGCCGAGTTGGGACATTGTGCGGGTTTGGCGTGGGCAGCAGGAAGAGCAGATGCTTGGCCGCGCGCTCACTGCGGACGAGGCTGCAGCGCTGGATCGTTTCGTCATGCACTATGAGCGTATCACGCGCTCGATGCTCGCCGGCAATCACAGCGCGAAGTGGATTGTGCATCTCGACGAAGCGCGGAATGTGACGCGGATCGAGGAACGATGAGAGATTGGCGCGCATTCTCCCCGCCCCCTTGTGGGGCGGGGCTAGGGGTGGGGGGCGTTCTAACGCTCCGGCGCCTGCGCGTCGGCGCGCCCCCCCATCCTGCCCTCCCCCACAAGGGGGGAGGGTTCGCTGTGCTTGCGGGCTGCTGAGCGGTGGCAGTCTACACTTCCCTTACGGATGCAGACGTTGCCGCGTTGCTGGCGGCGTACGACATCGGCAACGCGCTGGCGTTCGAAGGCATCGCCGAAGGCGTGGAGAACACGAACTACAGGATCACGACGTCGTCAGGACGGTTCATTCTCACGATCTTTGAGAAGCGCACGCGGGAAGAGGATTTGCCTTTCTTCATGCGCGTCATGGAGCAGTTGGCAGCGAATGGGTTCGCGGCGCCGCGCCCGATTGCGACGCGCGGTGGTGGGTTTCTGACTAAGGTCAACGACAAGCCGGCGGCGATTGTCTCGTTTCTCGACGGCGTCTGGCCACGCAGATGGGACGTTTCACATTGTGCGGCTGTCGGAGAAGCGCTGGCGCGCATGCATGTGGCGCTGGATAGCTTCGAGGGCGCGCGCGCCAATGCGCTGAGCGTTGATGGCTGGGAGGCGCTGATCACGCCACGCCTGGAGGAAGCGGACGCGCTTCGCGGTGAGCTCTCGTCGCTCATTGAGCGCGATATGGCTGAGGTTCGCGCAGCTTGGCCAACAGATTTGCCGCGCGGCGTCATCCACGCCGACCTTTTTCCCGACAACGCGTTCTTCGAAGGCGAACGCCTCACTGGCGTGATCGATTTCTATTTCGCCTGTACCGACGCGCTCGCTTATGACCTCGCCGTCTGTCTCAACGCCTGGTGTTTCGAGGGCGGGCGCTACGACATTGAGCGAGGCCGCGCGATGATCGAGGCGTACCAGCGCGTGCGCCCGCTCTGTAGCGCAGAGCTCAAGGCGCTGCCGACCTTGGCGCGTGGTGCGGCGCTCCGCTTCTTCGCAACGCGGCTCGTGGATTGGGCGGCGACGCCTCCAAGCGCCACGGTGACGCCCAAAGATCCTCTGGAATATGCCGACAAGCTTGCGTTTCATCGCACGGCGCACAGCGAGGCGGACTATGGCGCATAAATTTGGAGCGCTTGTTTTGGCGTGTGTTGTGGCGCCAGTTGTCGCGACGACCATTGGCGCCATCGCGTTCTTCGGCGAGTTCGGCCCGCCCGGTGAATACACACTAGGCCTCGTTGGCGCGGCCATGGTCGGGGCTTGGCTTGGTGCAGTAGTTGGCATTCCCACCATGTTGCTGATTGGACTGCCGCTGCATGCCTATTTTCAATCACGCGGCATGACAACGCTGGCGCCGTACGCGTTCGGTGGCGCACTTGCAGGCGTGCTTGCTGCGTTGGCTTTCATGTTATGGCCGCCAGCAGGCAGCGATTTTCTATCGTGGCCGGATTTCGTTTCGCGCTGGTCGAACTTGGTGTCGAGCTGGGAAACGCCAGCGAAAGTGCTGTTCTTCGGCGGGCTCACCGGTGTTCTGGCCGCCTCGACATTCTGGGGGCTGTCCCAGCTGCACCGCATCGTGCCGAATCTGGATACGTCCATATCATGACCAAGAACGTGGACATTTGGACGGACGGCGCGTGTAGCGGCAATCCGGGGCCTGGCGGCTGGGGCGCGGTGCTGCGCTACGGCGAGACAGAGAAAGAACTCTCCGGCGCGGAGGCGGCGACGACCAACAATCGCATGGAGCTGATGGGCGCGATTTCGGCGCTGGAGGCGCTGAAGCGGCCGACGAAGGTCACCCTGCATACGGATTCCAAATACGTGATGGATGGGCTGACCAAGTGGATTCACGGCTGGAAGAAAAACGGTTGGAAGACGGCCGATAAGAAGCCGGTGAAGAACGAGGATTTGTGGAAGCGGTTGGATGAGGCCAATGCGCGTCACGATGTGACCTGGAAGTGGGTCAAAGGTCATGCTGACGATGTGATGAACAACCGCGCCGATGAGTTGGCGCGGAATGCGATCGATACGGTGCGCTAGTCCCCAAGATTGGGGTTGCGCGTGTGGCGACGGCAGCGCAGCGTCGCGTCTATGCGTTCGTTGATCTTCCTGGCCGCCCTGCTCACCGTGCCCACTGCGTTCGCGCAGGACATTGAAGACCTGCACTGGATGCGCGGGTGCTGGCGGAGTGAAGAGCCGCGTGAGGCCGAGAGCGGCGCACAATACACGGAAGTCTGGATTGCGCCGCCGGCGCCGATCCTTGTCGGTTACGCCTACACGATGGGCGAAGGCGAGGTGCAAGGTTGGGAGCAGATGCGCATCGAGGTGAACGGGCGGCTTGAGTTCGTGGCGATGCCGCTGGGGGCGTTTCCGGTACGGTTTCAGGTCGTCGAGGACGACACGCCCAACCGCGTGACGTTCGTGAACCCGGAGCACGATTTTCCGAAGAAGATTGAATATTGGCGCGAAGGCGCCCGGCTTTACGCGCGGGTGTCCGACGGCGGCAGCGAGGGCCAAGACTATGCGTTCCGCCGCATTCGCTGCCCGGCGAACCTGCGGCCTTGACTATCGTTCAATGTTGAACCATTATAGTTCAATATTGAACCAATAGGTGAGCTATGACCTCTCGCCGTCACGTGCTTTCGTTGCTGGCCGCCGCGCCGTTCGCGCCCGCATTGGCCGGCTGTGCGCCGAACAATCTTCCAGACCCGGCCGCCGGTTGGCGCGATCCGGGCGCCGGTGAAACTGATCCGCGCCGCTTCGCGCTGGCGCACGCGATACTCGCGCCCAATCCGCACAACACGCAGCCGTGGCAGGTCGAGTTCATCGGCGAGAACGAGATGGCGCTTTATTGCGACCTCGACCGGCGCTTGCCGTTCACCGATCCGTTTGATCGCCAGATCACCATTGGCTGCGGGTGCTTCCTGGAGAACCTCCGGCTCGCGGCGGCGACGAAAGGTCTTTACACCCAACTGAACCAGTTTCCCGAAGGCGAGCCCACACCACGGCTTGATGCGAGACCGATTGCGCACGTGCGGCTCGTTCCGATGGAGGGGTATATCGGCGATCCGTCGTTTGCGGAGATCACGTCGCGGCGTACCAATCGCAATATCTATGACGTCACGCGCGCCCCGAGCGCCGAGCAGTTCGAGGAGCTGAACAGCGTCGTCACCAATACGGGCGAGGAATATCAAGGCGAAGTGCGCTGGGCTGCCGATGCGGAGCAAGTTGCGCAGCTGCGCGATCTCGTTTGGCGCGCGTTCGAGCGCGAGATGCAGACGGTCGGCGCGTTGGAAGAGACATTTCAGTGGCTGCGATTTGGACGTGACGCGATTGCGGAGCACCGCGATGGGCTCGGCATGGATGGCGCGATGATGCCGCTGTTTAAGGCGCTGGGTTTCCTCAGCCACGACGCGATGACCGATCCCAACTCGCAGTCGAACAAGACGGCGCTGGCGGATTGGAAGAAGAAGGCGGAGTCGGCGCCGGCGTTTCTCTGGATGACGACGACGAGCGATACACCGAATGCGCGGATGACCGCAGGGCGTGCGTATCAGCGGCTAGCACTGGCGGCACAAGGACTTGGCCTTTCCATCCATCCCTGGAGCCAAGCGCTGCAGGAATACGAAGAGATGGCCGACCTCTATGCTGAGGCGAAGCAGTTGCTGAGCGCGGGCGACCAGACCGTGCAGATGCTGGTGCGCATCGGCCATGCCGATCCGGTCCCGCCGTCCGCGCGGCGCGAGCTTGGAGATTTCATTCGCGCATGAAGCAGGAAGAAGCGCTCAGGATTTCATTTCAGGTGATGAGCGAGATCGCCATCATTGGGCACTTGGCCGACACGGAGCTGGCGAAGTTGTTGCCGCCGGAGCTATCGGTGGCGAGCTTCGGCGTGCTCAATCACTTCGTGCGGCTGAACAAGGAAGGTGAGAGCCCTGCCCGGCTGGCGCGCGCGTTTCAGGTCACCAAGGGCGCGATGACCTATACGCTGCAGCAGCTTGAGGGACATGGCTACGTCACGATCGAAGCCGATCCGGCGGATGCACGGGCGAAGATTGTGCGCATGACCAAGAAAGGGCGTCGCGCGCGCGATGCGGGGGTGGCGAAGGTCAATCCCGGCATGATCGCGATGCTGGAGGCGATCGGCGCGGACGAGTTCGCACGCGCGCTGCCGTTTCTGATCAAAGTGCGTGAAGTGCTGGACGCGGCGCGCGACTAGGCGGCTTTGACCGTCAGCGTCGAGCCGCTGACGCTATCAATCACAACAGTCTGGCCAATGGTCAGCGCTTCGGCGCTGACGACGCGCCAGATCGTGTCGTTGATCTTGGCGGAGCCCGTGCCGTTGGCGAACGCGGTGATGACGCCGCGCGCGCCGATCATCGAGATCGAGCGCTCGTTGAGCGCAACGTCGCCGCCTTGGGTGCGCCAGCGCTGCACGATCGGGCGCCCGAACGCTGTGAGCACGATCACCAGCGCGGCGAAGATCGCCATGTCGGCGGCCCAGTTGGTCATGCCGGTGAGCGAGACAAGCGCCGTGAGGAAGGCGGCGACGGCGGGCCAGAGAATGTACGTCGTGCCCGACGCCATCTCGGCGATGAGCAGGATGAGGCCAAAGACCAGCCAGTGCTGCGGGCCGAGGCTCGTCAGGAAGGTGATCAGCGTTTCCATGTCCACAATGTAGCGATGCTTGCCCGTTTGCGCGAGTGGTTAGGCGCGCGGCGCTGGCGTCGGTGCGCGCGGCGCCGTCCACGGGCCGCCTGCGCCGGCTTCACCCTGCGCGTTGAGCGCGCGCAGGCCTTCGACCAGGCCGGCGATGCCGGAGAGGTCAGCTGGGATAATCACAGTGCGCTGCTGGTTCGAGGTGGCGAGCTGCCCGAACGCTTCGACGTACTTCAAGCCAAGGAAATAGCGGATGGCGTTGACGTCGCCCTTGCTGATCGCTTGCGAAACCATGTCGGTCGCCTTCGCTTCGGCTTCGGCTTCCCGTTCACGCGCTTCGGAGTCTCGGAACGCGGCTTCGCGGCGGCCTTCGGCTTCGAGAATGGCGGCTTGCTTGGCGCCTTCGGCGCGCAGGATCGCGGCTGACTTGTCGCCTTCAGCTTCCAGAATTTGCGCACGACGTTCGCGCTCGGCCTTCATCTGGCGGGCCATCGATTGCGTCATGTCGGCTGGCGGCGCGAGATCCTTAATCTCAACGCGCATGACCTTGGTGCCCCACGCATGGGTGGCGGCGTCGATAACGGTCAAGAGGCGTGCGTTGATGCTGTCGCGCTGCGAGAGCACCTCGTCGAGGTCCATAGAACCGACGACGGTGCGGATATTGGTGAGGCAGAGGTTGAGGATGGCCTGTTTGTAGTTCTCGACCTCGTAGGAGGCCTTCGCGGCGTCGATAATTTGGATGAAGACGACGGCATCGACCGAGACGATGGCGTTGTCCTTGGTGATGACTTCTTGGCGCGGCACATCGAGCACCGCTTCCATCATCGACATGCGCGGGCCGAGGCGATCGACGAACGGGACCAGGAACGCAATGCCGGGGCGCAGCGTGCGCGTGTACCGCCCAAACCGCTCGACGTTCTGTTGATAGCCTTGACCGACGATCTTAATAGAGCTGAACGCCAGCACGAGCGCCATGATGACAAACGCGATAACGACGAAGTCCATGCCACTCACTCCCACCGCTTCTGCGGTCCGATGCGTTCTCGCGCGAGCGCCGCGCCGTTAAGATCAGCCTAACTGGCCGAGGAGGTACTCCGCGCTGGAAACCTTGTATTCACCAGCTTCTTCAACGTTCAGCTGAGATACCACTCCATCCTTGACGATCATTGAATAACGCTTCGAACGCGGCCCCATGCCGAACTTCGAGAAGTCGGCGTCGAGACCTACCGCCTTGGCGAATTCGCCGGAGCCGTCGGAAAGCATGGTGATATCGTCAACGACGTTCTGATCTTTCGCCCACGCGCCCATGACGAAGTGATCG
>CADEDT010000157.1 GCA_902826145.1 uncultured Caulobacteraceae bacterium | reverse complement strand
TCGCTCCGGCTGCGGCTTCCGGGCTGGAATCCTCCGATGCGATTGGTGATGCATCATCGATTTCCTCAAACACGGCCTTCTGGCGTCGTTTGGCCATCAGGAACGTGGTGACCGCAATTCTCCTAAACCAACCCGGAAAAGCCGCCGGGGTTTCTAGGTCAGTCATTTTGTCCCACGCCTTGATGAACGCCTCTTGAGCAAGATCGTCAGCTTCAGCGTGGCTTTGGCACATTCTCCTCAACAAGGCCCGGGCCCAGCCCTGGCGTCGTTTAACCAGCTCCCCGAAGGCTGCCTGGTCCCTGGCTTGGGCTGCGATAATCAGCGCAGCTTCCGTGGCCTGAGCCAGATTGATGAGCCCCCGAGACGCCACCGATTACCACTCAGTCTTCCTTCCGCTTTGTCGCATAATCCACGATCGCGAGTAGGATAAAGGCCACGCCCAGCGCACCCAGGATCGCCGCAGGGATGAGCATCCCGAACAGGGCCTCCTCGGCGCCTGAGATTTCCCTGACAGCGAAGCCGCCGCCAACGAAGCCGCCGGCCAAGCCGAGCAGCACAATGCCGCTGCCGAGGCTTGAACGCGCCTTATCCTGAGGCTTTTTCTGGCCTTCTGTCAGACTGCGCATGAGGGAGGGGTCGATCGGCTGGCCCTTTTCCAAGGCCTGCGCGATCAGGTGATGAGCCGACTGCCGTGTCCGTTCACGGAGCCAGATCGGCACCAGAATAATGGCGCCCAAAAATCCAAAAAAGAGAAACGGAACAAATACATCCGAATCCATCAAAGTGTCTCCATAGCCCGGGGTCTAATGCCCCTTTTGCGTACTAGATGCGCTTGAACGGCCCCTTGGATGCAGGGGCGCTCAGCGGACTGCCGCAGGTGCTAAACGTTGTGTCATGAGCCGGGCGGTCGCCACCAGGGCGAAAATACCGCCTGCGGCCAGAATACCGTTCTGGACTTCGTCCCAGTGGACGCCGGCCCAGCCTGCCAAAACTAGGCCCAGGCAGGCGGCGGCGGCGGCTAGCCCGCCCCAGCGGAGCATGGAAAGGGCCGCGTCAGCGCGAAAGCGCTCCGACTCAGCCGCGCGGATGACAGCCAAGGTGAAAGACGGGTCGCGCACCGGCGCGGCGCTTTGGCCGAGAGCAGCGGCTAGGCGGGCTTCAGCGTTCATCGTTAGGCTCCAACGCGCGCAACAGACGTTCGCGCCCGCGCGTCACATGCGATTTCACCGTGCCGAGCGGCATCTTCAAGATGTCAGCTGCTTCGCTGTGCGAGAAGCCTTCACCCAAACATAGCGCCACGGCCGCGCGCTGATCGTCCGGCAATTCGGCCATCGCTCGCTGCACAGCTATGCGATCCTCGACGGGTGCGCCACCTTCAACATTCTCTTGCTCATTCAGCCAATCACTGTCGCGCACTTGCGCGCGGCCGTGCGCGCGTTTGGTGTCGCGCGCGATGCGAAAGCCGATGCCACTCACCCAAGAGCGAAAGCTCGAGCGGCCTTCAAAGCTGCCAAGTTTGCGCCAAGCGGTCACGAACGCCTCTTGTGCGAGATCGTCTGCATCGGCCCAATGCCCCGCAAAACGCCGCAAAAACCCCCGTACCGCTTGCTGATGCGCGTCGACCAAAGCTGCGTATGCGCGACTGTCCCCTTTACGCGCCGCTGCAATGAGACGCGTTTCGTCATTCGGCGTCATCGTTCTTGCCGCTGCCCGGACGCATGATGGCGAGCGCCAAGCATCCAAGCGCAGTGACGGTCATGGTGCTTGCAACGACCATGAAGGCGGTCTTGCTGTCGCCCTCAGCATTGGCGAATGCGATCCAAAAGCCGAAGCCAAGCGCGGTGAAGATCACCACTTCGCTCCACGGCGGTTTCGACGAATTGGATTTGTTGATCTGTTGGTAGACGATCGGCGGTGGCTCTTTGCCGGCCTCAAGCGCAGCTTTGATGACGTCCATAGCCTGGCTGCGACGCTTGTGCTCGAGCCACTGCGCCCAGCCTGCCCCCAACATAGAGATCGCCACCGCGCCAAAGATGAAGAGCGCGACCATCCAATTATCCCAGCCACCGCTGATCATATGAAAACCTCCGTTTCGCTGAGTATGCAGCCACCGCCGGGCAAATTGGATGCGATTGGGGCTTGCTAAGCGATACTTAAGTGTATACTTAAGTGTTATGTTCAGAGCCGAAGCCCATTTGGACTTGGCCTTTCAGGCCCTCGCCGACCCTAGCCGCCGCGCCATGGTCGACCGCCTGGTGCAGGGCCCAGCGACGGTCAGCGAACTGGCTAAGCCTTTGGCCATGTCGTTGCCGGGCGTGATGCAGCACCTCGCCGTGCTCGAAGCGAGTGGCCTCGTCATCTCCGAAAAGATCGGCCGCACCCGCACCTGCCGGATCGAACCGAAGGTGCTCACCCAAGCCGAACAATGGATCGCCGAACGCCGCGCCCTCTGGGAGCGCCGCTTGGATCGCCTCGGCCAATTTCTCGATGAAACGAAGGACGATTGATGCTCACGCTCTATGGTCACCCCATCTCTTCCTACACCTGGAAAGTGCTCGCGGCGCTCTACGAGAACGACACGCCGTTCGAGTTTGTGACGCTCGATCAAAACACGTATCCGGACTTCTTGGCGAAGTGGCCACTCGGCACGTTTCCAGTGCTGGTCGACAACGACCGCAAGCAGATGATCACCGAGACCAGCGTGATCATCGAATACCTCGACGCCTACTATCCGGGGCGCACGCGCTTCGTGCCGAAGGATTTCGACACCGCGCTCGAAGTGCGCCGTTGGGATCGCCTGTTCGACACGATCGGCACGACGATGACGAAGGTCGTCATGGATAATGTGCGCCAGGAGGGTCAGCACGATCCCGTCGGCGTCGAAGCTGCGAAGGTCGCCGTCCGAAAACTCTACACTGTGGTGGAAGCACAGCTCGGGGACCGAAACGTCATCGTTGGCGACAACCTCACACTCGCAGACGTCTCCGCCGCGCCATCGCTCTGGTACAGCACGCGCAACATCACGCTCGACGGCGCCTTCCCCCGCATCACCGCTTATCTCGAACGCTTGAAGGCCTGGCCCGCGTTTGCTCGCGCCGTTAAGGGGTCGGAGCCGCTCTTTCACATGTATCCGGGCGCTTGATCATGACGAAACTAGCTCACACCACCATCGTCATGGAACGCACCTACAACGCCTCGGCCGCGCGCGTCTTCGCGGCTTGGGCCGACGTCGAAGCGCGCAAGCGTTGGTCCGCGCCGGCCGATGGAATCCGCATCGAATATGAAGAGGCCGATTTTCGCGAAGGCGGCCGCGACGTTTCGCGTTGCATCGAACCCGGCAACGCCGACTATGTCGCGACCGTCACTTACATCGACATCCGCAAAGATGAGCGCATCGTCTTCGCCGAAGACGTGACGCACGGCGGCAAACGTGTCTCGGCCGCGCTCATCTCCATGGCGCTTACGCCGCAAGTAAGCGCCACGCACCTGGCGCTCACGCTACAGATCGCTTCGTTCGACGAGGCCGGCATGGAGCAAGGCTACCAATTCGGCTGGAACGCCGCGCTCGACAATCTCGCCAAGGAATTCGCACAATGACCAAGCGCTCTGTCACGCACGCCACGTTCGTTATCGAACGCGACTACGCGCATCCGCCCGCGAAAGTTTTCGCCGCGTTCGCCCATCCGGCATCGAAAGCCAAATGGTTCGTCGGTCCTGAGAACTGGGACAAGTCCAACCACAAGCTCGACTTCCGTGTCGGCGGCAAAGAGAGCGTGAGCGGCGGCCCGCCGGGCGGTGCGGTCCACTACTACAACGCCGAGATCTGGGAGATCACGCAAAACGAACGCATCGTCTCGTCCTACGAGATGCACATGAATGAGAAGCGCACCTCGGTGTCGCTTGCCACCATGGAGTTCAAGCCGAACGGCGCCGGCACGAAGCTTGTGCTGACCGAGCAAGGCGCGTTTCTCGATGGCATCGACAACGCTGCCGAACGCGAACGCGGCACCAATGAGCTGCTCAACCAGCTCGCCACCTACCTGAACACGTGAGGATGCCATGACCACGACAACACACGGCTCCTTCATCATAGAGCGCCGCTACAACGCCTCCCCCGAACGCATCTTCGCCGCCTGGGCCGATCCCAAAGCCAAGCGCGCCTGGTTCGCCGAGGGCGAAGGCTGGGACATTCGAAGCTACGAACTCGACTTCCGCGAACGCGGAACCGAGACCAGCACCTTCCGCGTCGCCGGCGGCAACAACCCATTCCCGCCGAACACAACGTTCAGCAACGACACCGTGTTCAACGAGATCATTGCAAACGAACGCATCGTCTTCACCTACTCGATGGCGCGCGACGGCATGCGCTTTTCCATCTCGCTCGCCACGGTCGAGCTACACGCCGCCGACAAAGGCACGCGCTTCATCCTCACCGAGCACGGCGCATTTTTCGACGGCGCCGACGGCGTTAAAATGCGCGAGCAAGGCTGGCAAGAACTGCTCGGCAAGCTCGACGAATACCTGGCGAAGGCAAACTGACCATGGCCAAGCTCATCATCTGGAACATCATGTCGCTCGACGGCGCCTTCGAAGGCGCGAAGCCCTGGGATCTCTCCATCCATGAGACGGTCTGGGGGCCGGAGCTGAAGAAGCTTTCCGACGAGCAACTCGCCGAAGCCACGATCCTGCTGTTCGGCCGCAACACCTACGAAGGCATGCGCGACTACTGGACGAAATCCACCGACGACGAAGCACCCGCCATGAACAGTGCGCCGAAAGCGGTCGTGTCGACAACGCTTACGAAGGCGGATTGGAACAACTCTCGCCTCCTGCGTTCGATCGACGATGTGAGGGCGCTCAAGAATGACGCGGGCGATAAGAACATCTTCGTCTTCGGCAGCGCGAAGTTGACTTCGTCACTGCGCGAAGCGGGCCTCATCGACGAGTATCGCCTCTGCATCGCCCCGCTCCTGCTCGGCAAGACCGGCGGCGCGCCGATGTTCAAGCCGACGGACGAACGCCAGCGCCTTGATCTCATCAAGGCGGAGCCGATCCAAGGCGGCGGCGTTCTCCTGTTCTATCGCCCCGCTGCTTGAGGAGAGTTCGATGAAGAAGTTTCTCGCCGTCTACACCGGCACAACCGCTGCCCGCGAACGCTCCGGCTTCGACCAACTCAACGCGGCCGATCGCGCCAAGCTCGAAAAGGAAGGCATCGCCGCTTGGATGGCCTGGGGCGAAAAGCACAAGGCCGCGATCGTCTTCAATGGCGATCCGCTCGGCAAGACGAAGCGCGCCGGTCTCAACGGCATCACCGACATCAAGAACAACCTCGCCGGCTACATCGTCGTGCAAGCCGAGTCACACGAAGCCGCCGCCAAAATGTTCGAAGGCCACCCGCACTTCTCGATCTTTCCCGGTGAGGCCGTCGAAATCATGGAGTGCTTGCCGATCCCGGGGCAGTAGAATGATCCGGTGAAGCCGAAAGAGATCACCGTTCAACTCGATGGCGACGCCACAGTCTCCGGACTGTGGCTCGCGCCCGCCAACGCGAAGGCCGCCTACGTCTTCGCGCACGGCGCAGGCGCCGGCATGGCGCACAAATCGATGACAGCGATCGCGGAAGGATTGGCCGAACGCGGCATGGCCACACTGCGCTACAACTTCCTCTACATGGAACGCGGCTCCGGCCGGCCTGATGCACCGCCGCTCGCTCACAAAGCCGTGCGCGCCGCTTTCGCCAAAACATCAGAACTCGCGCCGAAGCTTCCGCTCTTCGCCGGCGGCAAGTCATTTGGCGGGCGTATGACATCGCAAGCGCAAGCGCTCGACGCGCTGCCCAACGTGCAGGGCCTTATCTTCTTCGGCTTCCCGCTTCATCCAGCTGGAAAGCCCGGCAGCGAGCGCGCCAGGCATCTCGATGACGTGTCGATTCCGATGCTCTTCCTGCAAGGCACGAACGATGCGCTGGCGTCGCTCGATCTGCTGAAGCCAGTCGTCAAACATCTCGGCAAGCGCGCCACCCTCGCGCTGAGTGAGCACGCGGACCATAGCTTCCACGTCCCGGCAAGAAGCGGCCGGAAAGACCCGCAGGTGCTAAGCGAAATTCTCGATGCAGCGGCAGCCTGGATCGCCGATCGCGTCTAGCCGAATTGCTTTGCATACAAATCTGGCTTGAATCCGACCAGCAACTTGCCGCCGACGTCGAGCACCGGCCGCTTGATCATGCTCGGCTGCTCCAGCATCAGCGCAATGGCCTTCTTCTCCGTCACGTTCTCACGCTGGGCGTCCGGCAATTTCCGAAACGTCGTGCCGGCGCGATTGAGCAAGATATCCCAACCAACTTCCTTCGCCCAGCTTTCGAGCGACGCCTTGTCGATGCCTTCGGCTTTGTAATCGTGGAACGCGTATGCGACGTCATGGTCATCCAACCACGCGCGCGCCTTCTTCATCGTGTCGCAGTTCTTGATCCCGTAAATCGTAATCTGCTTGCTCTTGGCCATGGGCGGCTTATGCCAAGGAAAACGGAGGAACGTCCATGGTCGACACGCTCACTTTCTACACCAATCCCATGTCGCGCGGCCGCATCGCGCGCTGGATGCTGGAGGAAGTGGGGCAACCCTATGAAACAGTCGTGCTGGGCTACGGCACGAGCATGAAGGACCCTTCGTATCTGGCCATCAATCCGATGGGCAAAGTGCCGGCGATCAAGCACGGCGACACTGTCGTCACCGAAGGGGCCGCGATCTGCGCCTATCTGGCCGACGCGTTTCCTCAAGCCGGACTCGCACCTGCGACCACCGACAAGGCACGCGGCACGTATTATCGCTGGATGTTCTTCGCCGCAGGCCCGGTTGAAGCCGCAGCCAGCAACAAGTCGATGGGCTGGGAAGCGCCGGCCGACAAGCAAGGCATGGTCGGCTACGGCACGCTCGGCCATGTGATGGATGCACTCGAAACTGCGGTCGCGAAGGGTCCCTACATTCTCGGTGAAAAGTTCTCGGCCGCCGATGTCTATGTCGGCGCGCACATCATGTGGGGCATGCAATTTGGCACGCTGGAGAAGCGGCCAGCCTATGAAGCCTACGGCGCACGCCTACACAATCGGCCCGCAGCCGTTCGCGCCCGCGAACTCGACGACGCGCTGATCGCGGAACAACAAAAGCAACAGCAGAGCTAACGCCATGCAGGATCTGTTTTCTCTTAAAGGCCGCGTCGCCCTCGTCACCGGCGGCTCGCGCGGCATCGGCAAGATGATTGCCGAAGGCTTCCTGCATCAAGGCGCAAAGGTTTACATCTCCGCACGCAAGGGCGGCGCGCTTGAGGAGACGGCGACCGAACTCTCCGCCATTGGCCCTTGCATTCCTTTGGTGGTCGACGCTTCCGGCGCTGATGGCGCGCAAAAAATGGCGGACGCCTTTCTCGGTCACGAGGACACGCTCGACATCCTCGTCAACAATGCCGGCGCGGCGTGGGGCGCGGAGTTCACCGAGTTTCCGGAGAATGGCTGGGACAAGGTCATGGACCTCAACGTCAAGACGCCGTTCTTCTTGACGCAGAAACTGCACGAGGCGCTGAAGCGTGGCGCCGCGAAGGGCCATCTCGCCAAAGTGATCAACATCGCCTCGATCGACGGCGT
>CADEDT010000156.1 GCA_902826145.1 uncultured Caulobacteraceae bacterium | reverse complement strand
GACTTCGTCAGCTCCCACTCAAAGCCGAACAGCGTGTCGAGATAACCCATGTCCCACTTGGTCGGGTTCTTCTTCCACGCGCCTTCGATGCCCGACGTGATCGTGTGCCCAGCCATGCCGCTCTCGAACGTCGAGAGCCAACCGAGGCCTTGATGCTCGATATCGCTAGCTTCCGGCTCGCTGCCGACATGTGAGTCAGGCCCAGCGCCGTGCGCCTTGCCGAACGTGTGACCGCCAGCAACAAGCGCCACGGTCTCTTCGTCATTCATCGCCATACGGCCGAACGTCTCGCGAATATCGCGTGCTGACGCGACCGGGTCGGGGTTCGCATCCGGCCCCTGCGGGTTCACGTAGATGAGGCCCATCTGCACCGCACCGAGATTGCCATGCAGATCGCGCTCGCCCGAGTAGCGGCTGTTCGCCGACTTCGAGTCCGCAAGCCACGCTTCTTCAGCGCCCCAGTTCACATGGTTCTCCGGCTCCCACACATCCGCGCGGCCGCCGCCAAAGCCAAACACCGGGCCGCCCATCGACTCGATGGCGACGTTGCCCGTCAGAATGAGCAGATCGGCCCACGAAAGCTTCGCGCCGTACTTCTGCTTGATCGGCCACAACAGGCGGCGCGCCTTGTCGAGGTTGCCGTTGTCCGGCCACGAGTTCAGCGGCGCGAAGCGCTGCTGACCACGGCCACCGCCGCCACGGCCATCGCCGACGCGATACGTGCCCGCCGCGTGCCACGCCATGCGGATGAAGAACGGCCCATAGTGGCCGTAGTCCGCCGGCCACCATGACTGGCTGTCCGTCATCAGCGCGCGCAGATCCTTGATCACCGCGTCGAGATCGAGGCTTTCGAATTCCTTGGCGTAGTTAAACGCCTCTCCGTACGGATCAGACTCCGCCGTATTCTGGTGCAGCACGCTGACATTGACCTGGTTCGGCCACCAATCGCGGTTCGAGCGTGCGCGTCCGTGCGGCACTGGGCACTTTGAGTCATTTCCGTCTGCGGCCATTGGGGAGTCCTCCTATCGCGCGGAGATAGCCCCTCGCCGCCCATAGGCCCAATCGGATTTTCTATGGCGATGTATAGAGCGAGCCTTTGGCTGATTTACTCACACCGGCCGCCACGTTCCCATTTGCGACGTTTCTGTTATGGCTTCCGCCAGAGCGCCGAGCGGGACTGGGTGGGAACATGATCAAATCGAAATTTGCCGTCGCGGCGGCGCTTCTTCTCGCCGCCTGCGCCACCTCTGAGCCGCAGCCGACGCCGTCACCAGCCCCTGCACACAGCACGCAGCCGACCCACCCCACCACGCCAGAACGCAACCCCGCCGTCCAAGTCGACACCACCGTCTTCATCCCGGCGCCACCCGCAGCCAATGGCGCCCTGGAACTCGCCGAACGCGCCGTAGTGCGCGGCCCGTGGACACCCGAACGCCGCCAGCAAGCGCTCGAAGACAACGCCATCGACCCGTTCGCGGCGTTCGACTCCGTGCTCGGTCCCAACTTCACGGGCGCGAACTTCCCGGCCACCGCCCGCCTGCTCGACCGCACCGGCCGCGCCGCGGGCTACGCCGGCGATCCGGCCAAGTTCGTGTATCGCCGCCTTCGTCCGTTCGTCAGCGACAGCGCCATCACGACCTGCATCCCCGACGACGAGCGTTTGCGCGCCAGCTTCTCTTACCCCTCAGGCCACGCCGCACTCGGTTTCAGCTGGGCGCTCGTGCTCGCGGAACTCATCCCCTCGCGCACGGACGTCATTATCGATCGCGGCCGGGACTTCACCTGGAGCCGAGTTGTCTGCGGCGTGCATTATCCAAGCGATGTCGACGCCGGCCGCATCGTGGCCGCAGCAGCTGTCGCTCGCCTCCACGCCGACCCCGATTTCCAGCGCGAGTTGGCGGCCGCCCAGGCCGAGCTGGCCGCTGCGTACGCGCAGTAAGTTAAGTAAGGAAGCCAATCAGGCGCCACGCGCCCATGCCGTAGCGGCTACATCTCCTGAAATATCACAAAGGCAGACATATCAATGGTCGCCGGCGCGTAGGTCGGGTCCGTAGTGAAGAGAAAACGGATGTTTCCCTGTTGGGCGATCACCGCGCTGCCGTTCGCGTAGCTGACAGTCTTACGCGGATTGGCGCCGTCAGCAGAGGTGAAGGTCACCTGCAAATTCGGATCCATTGAAACACCACCGTTCGCGGACACGCCGACAACAATAGAGCCCGCGGTGATCGTGCCGAGCAGCTGCGCAGTCATTGCTGTAGCACGTCCGCGCGATGGCGCAGTCGCACCGAGCGACACGGTGCCCGTCGGGCCCGTGATTGGTATTCCCGCGTTGGTCTGACTGGCGGCCATGTTGGCGAACGCATAGGGTCCAACGTGCAACGCCGCGCGCGGCCGGCCATCTGCATGAATGGCGCAAAAGCGCGTTGGCAATTTGCCTTCATTGGGATCATACACGTACGCCGTGCCGACCTGGTCAGCGACAACATCTTGGCCGATGCGCACAGCCTTGGTGTTGGCCGTGTTGTTGTAGATGAGATAGCGATAGCTATTCGACGCATTGCCGTCGTGATCGACTTTGAGCTTCGAAACGACTGCGTCAGTGATATTGCCGTCCAGAATCACGGTGTCCTGATTGGCATCAGCCGGCAAAGCGTCAGCGACAGTCAGCTCGATGTCCACGCTGTCGACCGCGCCTATGCCGGAAGTAGAGATATGAACGACTGACCCGGTCGGCTTATCAGCGTGCGCACGTATTTTTACATCGCCAAAGCCGATCGTGCCCGCTGTGTTGTCTGCTTTGACACGCAGAAGCGTCTTTGGATTGTTCGTGCCCGAGCCGAGTTGGCCACAAATTGTGAGCTCCTCGAAGCCTCCTTTGCTCGGGTGCGAATTGGCCTCAAAATAGAATGCGGCATCAAGCGTTTCGTCAAAACGAGCGTTATGATCCGTGCTGACGTTGACGAGACGTGCGTTGACCGCGGAGAACGCTCGGTCCCAGCCCTTGAGATTTCCACCGGTGACCGTGACGTAGTCGAGCCTTTCCGGCCCCTGCGAAGACGTGAGAGTAAGAAAATAGACTTCATTCTCTAGGTTGGCCGCGTCGGCCTCAATGAAGGTGTTCTTGAGGAACAAACCGCCAGCCGCGCCGTCGCCCAGAATGCCATGCGAGTGCCCGCCACTGGCGTTGCTCCGCATGCTGATGTTGCAATTATCTATCCAAAGCTTGTGGCAGGTATTCTCTCCCGGCTGACCCCACTTGGCGATCTGATACCAATTCACTCCAAGAATGCCGCTGATGATGACGTCATTGATCCGTCGAAACTCAAACACAGGCTGATCGACGCCGCCATCTCCCGAACTGTCAGCATCGATGAGAGTCGCGGCGCCAACGATGGAGAGGCCGATAGTTTGCGCAGAGCTGTCGCCGAACTGGAACGCAGCGCCGCCGCTATACTTTGGCAACAATCGGCAGCTTCGAATGTCCCAAGTGATGTTGCTGTTGGCGGATGGGCAAACGACTGGAGTCGTGAACGTGTAGTTGCCGCCTGGACGCATCTTCACAATGCCGCCGAAAACGCTGCAAAGGCTAAACGCACAGCTTAGCGCATCACCCCAATCTGAGGATGTGCCAAACCACTCCGGGTAGAAGGCGCCATCGTGCACACGAATCCAAACGCCGGACATTCCAGTCGGGTCGGAGCTCGGCGGAACGTAGACGCCGCCATTGGGATCGGTACCCACTTCGGTGGTATGATCGCCCGCGGCCCAGTAGAACAAGCCGCCACCACCGTCTCCTGCCGCGGCGCGCCCAAACACGATCACGCTGTCTCCAGTCGAGCCGGCGGAAAGCGCTTCAAGCGCTGATTTCGTCGCAACAGTATTGGGTGCTGGCATGATTTCGCCTCGCTCTGGCTTCGGTTGAGGGCACGTCCACGTCACCACCTTGAGTAGTGTCCAAGTGCACTTGTGTGAAGCGCGACCAGTTCGTTAGCCCACAGCTGAGTCGATTGGCCTTTGCGGCGGCGCGTTAGTTCAGCGCCGCGCGGCGATCGCTGAGAAAACGGATCACGGCGACATCGCGCTCGCGCGCCATCGCTTCGTCGTAGGCGCGCCGCGCTTCTTCCGTGCGGCCGAGCCGCGCCATCAGATCGGCGGTGAGCGCCCAGTACGGCTGATAGTTTCGCAAGTACGCGGCATCGAGCTCGTTCAGCGCGGCCAACCCACGCTCCGGCCCATCACGCCGCGCCAGCGCCGCGGCCAGATTGAGCCGCGCCACTGGCGAACCCGTGAGTTCAGACAACGCCGCATACAGCAACGCGATCGCTTCCCAATCCGCATCGCCGCGCCACGCGCGCGTCGAGTGCGCGGATTGGATCGCTGCTTCCAACTGATAGCGCCCCGGCCGCTTCGCCTCACTCGCCGCACGCAGCGTTCGCTCAGCCTCCACAATCAGTTCCGTCCGCCACACTGACACATCCTGCTCGTCCAGCGGCACGAACCGCCCCTCTGCATCACGCCGCGCGCCACGGCGCGCTTCGAGATGCAGCAGCAGTGAGAGCAGGCCTAACGGCTCCGGGTCATCGCGCACTTGGCCGACAAGCACACGCGCCAGCCATACGCCCTCTTCCGCGAGCCCACGCCGCTCCGGATCGGCGCCCAGCGGGTCGCTCCAGCCTGACGTGTATGCCGCGTAGATTGCATCAAGCACCGCCGCGAGCCGCGCACCCCACGTCGCCGGCTCCGGCACATCGAAACCAACCCCCGCATCGCGAATGCGCTTCTTCGCCCGCACAAGCCGCTGGCTCATCGCCGCCGGGTCGACCAGAAACGCCGCCGCGATCCGCTCTGCTGAAAAGCCGAGCACCACCTGCAGCATCAGCGGCGTGCGCACGCTCTCCTCTATTTCCGGATGCGCACATGCGAACATGAGCCCGAGGCGGCGATCGGGCGCATCGCGCGACGCCGCCTCCGCCTCAAGCTCTTCAATGCCAAGAATGATCTGCTGCTCGCCTTGCGTTGCGGTCTTCCGCCGCCGCGCCGCGTCAATCAGCTTCCGCTTCGCCGCCGCAAACAGCCACGCCTCCGGATTGTCCGGCACTTCACCGCGCGGCCACGCCGAAAGCGCCGCCGCAAACGCTTCAGCCAGCGCGTCTTCAGCAGCGGCGACATCCCGCGTGCGCGCGGCGAGCAGAGCGAGCAGGCGCCCATAGCTCTCGCGCGCGACGCGTTCGGCCGCCGCCGCTGCATTAATGCGTTAGCGTTGAACGACGGGACGCACCTCGATGCGCCCAAAGCGCGCTCCCGGGCACTTGGCCGCCCACGCGAGCGCATCTTCCTGGCTTTCGACATTGACGATGTAATAGCCGCCAAGCGTTTCCTTGGTCTCGGCGAATGGCCCATCGACCACCTTCTGCTTACCCCCGGCGATGCTCAGCGTCTTCGCCGTCGCTACCGGATGCAGCTCATCGCCCGCGACCATCACGCCAGCCTTCACCAGATCCTGCGTGTAGGCCATGTAGGCGCCCATTTCAGCCGAGAGCTGATCGGGCGTCAGGTTCGCCCACATCGATTCCTCGCCGTAGATCAGCAGCATGTATTGCGTCATCGAAGCCTCCAAAGACTGACCCGGGTTCATCACCCATGCCGCGCTGACGCGCGAGGCCAGCGCGTTTCGACACTCACGCCGCCTTTTTCTGCGAATCCTTCAGCAGCCCCAGTTTGATCATGCTTTCGGCGGTCGCCACGATACAGTCCTCGTTGGAAATCGGCTTGTAGCCCAGCAACCGCCTCGCCTTCTCGTTGGTGGCGTTTTTGCGCTTGCCTAGCTCCGGCACGATTTGCGCTACAGCCTCATCCCGCTTGGCCGCCATACGCACCATGAAATCCGGCAACTGGAACGTCGGCACCCGCTTCGCCGCCGCACCCATGCGCCGCTTCAGGATTTGCGCGATTTCCTTCATCGACAAGAAGTCTCCAGCGACCGCAAGGAAGCGTTGGCTCTTCGCAGCAGGATTGGTCATGCACTCAATGTGCATCCACGCCACGTCGCGCACGTCGACCGCGCCGAAATACAAGCGCGGCACGCCAGGCAACGCGCCGTCCATGAGGCGCTGCACCAGCAGGATTGAAGTCGAATAGTCCGGCCCGAGCACAGGCCCAAACACGCCAACCGGGTTGACGACCGCCAACTCGAGCGATCCACCTTGATTGGCGATGAAGTCCCACGCCGCCTTCTCGGCGATCGTCTTCGATTTCACGTACGCGCGGACGTCGTCGCCGTTCGGATCGGTCCAGTTCTCTTCGTTGTAGGGCCTGCGCGAGACGTTCTGCCCGTACCCGATCGACACAAACGACGAGGTAAGCACCACACGCTTCACAGCCGCATCACGAGCAGCCTTCAGCACACGCAACGCGCCATCGCGCGCCGGTATGATGAGATCGTCCTCGTGTTTCGGAGTCGCCGGCGGAAACGGCGAAGCTACGTGCAGCACATACGCACAACCAGCCACCGCTTCGAGCCAGCCCTCATCTTTGGTGAGATCAGCCGCAACGAAAGTGAGATTGTCGCCAGCCTCAACGCCGCCTTCACGCACCATCGCGCGCACTTCGCTCTCGCGCGACAGCGAGCGCACGGTGGTGCGAACCTTATGGCCCTTTTGCAGCAGCTGAACGATGCAGTGGGCGCCGACGAAGCCCGTACCGCCGGTGACAAGAACAAGTTCTCCGGCCATGTGGGCCTCCGCCTCAGACGCGCGCGGGAACGACGCGCTCCGCAAGTTGATCGAACTCGCCCCAAAACTGGGCGCGGATCGCATCCGTCTCCATCAGGATTTCGTGCTTGGCGCCTTCGATGGTCACATGGCGCGCATCCGGCAGTTCGTGCGCGACCACATCGTGGCTCGCATTGTCGACAAGCTGCTCTTCGCCCGCCGAGACGATCAACACCGGAATACGGACGTGAGCCAGCGAAGTGGCCTGCCGGAAGGCTTCCGTCGCTTCCGCCGCCGCAGCCACCCAGCCGCTTGTCGGCCCGGCCAACGCCAAGCGCGGCTCTTCGGCGATCAAACCTTGGCAGCGATCATGCCGGCCTTTGTCGTGCGTGACCGGGTTCTTCTTGAAGTTCTCGCGCTTCCACTTCTTCTCGACGCGCGGCGCGAACGTGCCGCCAAGGCCAAGCGACACCATGAAGCGCACGTACTTCTTGCCGGTCTCATTCAAGCCTTGAATACCGAACATCGGCGCCGAGAACGCCGCCGCGTCGAGATCGACGCGTCGCGTCTGCAACGCGCGCAGCAGAATTGCGCCACCCATCGAGTGCGCCAGCCCGATATACGGACGCGGCAAGCGATCGCCCAACAGCTTCAGCGCCGTCGATAGATCGTTCACCGGATCGTCGAAGCTGACGAAGTGACCCTTCAGTGAATTCTCGACTTCGCGGCCGGACAGCCCCTGCCCGCGCCAGTCAATGCAGAACACAGCGAAGCCGCGGCCTTGCAGCTCGCGGATCACTTCGAAATATTTTTCGATGAACTCGGTGCGTCCCGGCGCAACGATCACGGAGCCTCGGGCCGGGCCGCGTGTGGCGGGCGCTGTAAGCACCCGCACCTTCACGCCGCCGCGGCCTTCCAGCCAATGCTCCTCCGCGCCTTCCGGCGTTTCGTTGCCAGGTACCCGGACGAACGCCATCAGCGCTCTTACCGGAGTTTCGCCATAACGCTCTGCAGCTGCATAGCAACGCCCATGTCGCCTTCAACGCGCAGCTTGCCTTGCATGAACGCTGCGGTCGGATCGAGCTTGCCGCCGGCCATGTCGA
>CADEDT010000155.1 GCA_902826145.1 uncultured Caulobacteraceae bacterium | reverse complement strand
GAAGGCACGGCCGCGGCGGAGAACAAGGTTGGCGAACTGCGCTACGACCCGTTCGCGATGCTGCCCTTCTGCGGCTATCACATGGGCGATTACTTCGCGCATTGGCTGAAGGTCGGCGAGCGCCAAGGTGCGCAGCTGCCGAAGATCTTCTTCGTGAACTGGTTCCGCAAAGATCAGGACGGCAAGTTCATCTGGCCAGGCTTCGGCGACAACGCACGCGTTCTGAAGTGGATCAGCGATCGTCTCGACGGCAAAGCCGAAGCCCGTGAAACGGCGATCGGTTACGTGCCGGCGAAGGGCGCGATTGACGTCAGCGGCCTCACCATCAGCGATGACGCGATGCATACGCTGACTAACGTCGATCTCGATGTCTGGGGCGAAGAGGCGGATCTGATCCCGGGCCACTATGAGAAGTTCGGCGAACGCCTCCCGCAACGCTTGTGGGATGAGTATGCCGCGCTGGTGGAGCGTCTCGGCGCTGCGCGTTCGGGCAAGCCGATGAAGGCCGCCGCCGCGCGTGGTCCGAACGCCCCGCGCCAAGTCGCGGATCGTCCGGCCGCTTCGTAAGCGAGAACTCTAACTGCTAGCTGGCGGCGCGCGCGGGTTCGCGCGCGACGTCTTCTGGCCGCCGTTCCAACGGCAAGCGCACGGTGAACTCGCTGCCCATGCCACTTGAGGCGGAAGCGCTGATGCCGCCGCCCATGGCGCGCGCGATGGCGTCGGCGATCGCGAGGCCTAACCCTAATCCGCCGCGCGGCGCGGCGCCCTGTGTGAAGCGCTCGAACAGTGCGCCAGCGGTGGTCTCGTCGAAGCCGAGACCGGTATCGATCACCGATAGCTTGAACAGCGAGCGGATGCCGACGCGCTCTTCTTCTTCGATCCGGATCGTGACGCCGCCTTGGTCGGTGTATTTGACCGCGTTGGCGGCGAGCAGATCGACGATCTGCTGAATGCGCGCCGAGTCGCCAACGAAGATGCCCTCGGCATCCTTTGCAATATCGATCTCGAACTTCAGGCCACGTTCGGCGGCGCGCAACGCGTGCGGCGCGGCGGCGGCGCGCACGGCGGCGACAAGATCGAACTGCGAATAGAAGAAGTTGCTGCGGCCGGCTTCGAGCCGCGCGAAGTCGAGGATGTCGCAGACGAGCTGGACTGTGTCCTCCGCGGAGCTCTTGAGCACTGCGCACAATTGCTTCTGGCGCGCATCGGTGTGGCTGCGGTCGAGCAGCTCCACCATCGTGGCAAGCCCATTGAGTGGCGTGCGGATTTCTCGGCTCATGTTGGCGAGGAAGGCGCTCTTCGCCCGCTCGGCACTCTGTGCCTCATCGAGCGCGCCGCGCAGCTCGCGACGCAAGCGCACATTTTCCATCGCAACCGAAGCAGCACGCGCCATAGTCTCGAGCGCGTGGACCTCATCGTCCGTCGGACGCCGCTTCGTGCCCCAATAGGCGCCGATCGCCGCGATCGGGTTGGGCATGCCAACCGGCGCCATGGCCAAGCTCTTCACGAACGTTGGTTCATACGCCGCAAGCGGAATGCGCGGATCGCCGGAAATATCTTCGATGACGACCGTTTCGCGGTTCATGATCGCCCAGCCGGAGATGCAGGCTTCGATTGGGAAGTCTTGGCCCTTCCAGAGCGGGCCAACCGCATCCTCGTCGACGTAGTGGACGCGATCGCCCTTCTTCAGCACGACTGAGACGCCATCCGCACCAGTGAGGCGGCGCGCGGCGCCGCGCAGAATTGATGCGACAGCGAGTTCATCATCCGCCGCAGCCAAACGTTCGACCGCGCTCATCAGCACATCGACTGGCTGTTCCTCGAGATTGAGTGCTTCGAACGACGTCAACGACATGGGCAGCTCCGCTCGCTCAACCTTGCCGCGAAGGTCTAAACAGACTTTCACCAACGCTGGCCCGAAGGTTAGCAATTCCTTGTTGGCTGTCGCTAAGGAACTTCGTGTTGAGGCGCTTCGCGGACACGGCGAAGCAACAGGCGCGGTAGCTCAGTGCGGATGAGGTGGATGCTGTCGGCCATCGCGGCACGGCCGCGCCGGAACAGTGCCGCGACACCCCAAGCAGTGGCGTAAGCAATGATGGCGCTCGCCGCGAGCTGGATGAGATCATTGTGAAACGGCAAGCGCTGCAACGCGGTGAGCACAAGAAAGGCGACCGCGCTTCCCGCTGCAAAGGGCAAGGCGCTGGCGTAGAGATCGATCATCTTGATCGGGCCCCTGCGCGTCACCCACCACCAAAGCACCGGCATGCGGATGAGCAGGTCGCTGAGCGCAAACGCGGCAGCAACACCCACTGCACCCCAGCGCAAACCGATGATGAAGGATGCGACGCTCGTTGCGGCGCTAAAAAAGCTCCAGATGAGGTAGTCGCGCGTGCGGCCCTGGCTGATGAACAACAGGTCCATGCTCATGCTGACGGGACGGTGCAGCGCCGCGAGCGTGAGCCAGGCGAAGATTGGCGCAGCCGGCGCCCATTGCTCGCCGATGACGAAAGGCACGAGAACTGGGGCGGTGACACCGAGCGCGACGACGCCGGGTGTTGAAAACAGCATGAGCTGCCGGATCACGCGCAGATAGGCGTAGCGATAGCGCTCCGCCTCCTCGTTCAGCCGCGAGAGGATGGGCAACATCAGGGACTGCAGCAGCGTGTTGATGCGCTGGATCGGCACGATGGCGAGCTTGTTGCCTCGGTCGTAGTGGCCGAGCGGCGTACCGCCCACGTAGCGCCCGATCAGTATGCTATCCGCGTCGCGCGCGAGGACCGTTGCGCCATCTGCGACCATTACGGCGCCGCCGAACTTGTAGAAGCGCAGAAGGCCTTTGAACGACGGCTTCTCGCGCGGAATCCAGCGTACGCCGAGCCACACGCCAGCAAGGCTCACCAGCTGCGTCGCGCCGAAGCCGAGCGTCAGCGACCAATAGCCGGCGCCCAGGATCGCCGCGATGGCGCTGACGACGAAGCCGATCGCCACGCCGGCGGCGCCGATCATCGCCACCCAGCCGAACTTCATCTGTCGGTTCAGCAACGCCTCATGAATGTTCGTGAGGCCGGTCAGCACCAGGAACACTGCCGACACCGCCGCAACCGTTCCCGCACGCGGATCGTGGTAAAGCATCGCGACCAAGGGCGAGGCGACGAACATGATCGCCGCGGCGACGCAGCCCGCGATCGTGGTAATCCAGAACAGGCCGCTTATCTCCATGCGTTGCAGCGCGGGCGCTTGAATGATGGCTTGGCTGATGCCGAAATTAAGTAGCAGCGCCGAGAACGCGACGATCGGATCGACCATTGCGTAGATGCCGTAGTCGATGGGCTGCAACAGGCGCGGCAACACGAGCAGCGAAGCGGCCTGGAAAGGCAGCTTGATCAGCTGGGCAAGGCCGATGGCCAGAGCGCCATTGACGGCGTGGGTCTGCATCGACCCTGCCCTGGGCTCAAAGATTGGGTCGCCACCGCTCATGTGCGCTTAGTATAGCGTGCGAACGGTCAATCCCGATGCAGGCGCAAGCGCCGGGTGACAGCGGCATAACGACAGCGCTCGCGGGGCGACCTAGTGCGCGGGGTGCTCGCTCGGGCGATCTGGTTCGTCGAGGTAGTACCAAGGCGTCGGGCCGTAATCGGGCTGGGGCATGACGTAGAGCCAGCGCAACGCGTCGAGGGCGGCGGCGTGGTAGATGGTGGCGTGTGTTTCGGTGGCGCTGCGGTCGCTGTAGCGCCAGGTGACGCTGCCCTGCGGCGCGGCTTCGAGCAGCCGTAGAAACCGATCCATCCCGGCTTGCGTGGCGCCGCCTTCGTTGGCGATGGCCAGGTAGAGACGTGTGTTGGAAGCTGTGCGGCCTTCAAGATCGTGGCCGCCGTCGCGGGCGAAGTGCTGATTGTCCCACCAGAGGCTAGGGCTCACGGCGACGTAGTCGCGGAAGAGCTGCGGGCGATGGAGGAACGTATCGACCACGAAGAGGCCGGCGAGGGACTCGCCCATCAGCGCCCGGCCCTCGCCGGTGCGATAGCGCGCCTCGACGAACGGGATCACCTCATTGCCGAGAAAATCCTGGAAGCGCCGTGCGCCGCCAGCTTGCGGGAATTCTTGCGCGTGGCGCGGATCGTGCGGCCGGCGCGTGAGTTCGGCGCGGCGATCCTTTGTTTGCACGCCCACAACGATCAGCGTCTCATAGGTCCAGCTCAACGCACCGAGTTGGCCCAAGCCTGCGATGTGCTGAAAATCCTGATCGAGCGCGCCATCGAGAACGTAGAGGACGTTGTAGCGGCGATTGGCGTTTGCCTCGGCGCCATAGTCCGCCGGCAGCCACACATTGATCTGACGCTCATCACCGAGCGCCGCCGATTGCAGCGTGTAGCTCGTGCCGATGGTGATCGGCGTCCCTCGCGCACTTGCTTCGGTCGCCGTTTGCGGCTGCTGAGCATCAGAGTTCGTCGTCGCGCACGCGCCAACGAGCGCGCACAAACCAAGCAGCCAGTTCTTCATCAAGTTCACACCTGCAGGCGGTATCCGCCCGTTTCCGTGATCAGCAGCTTCGGGCTTTGCGCGTCCGGCTCGATCTTTTGGCGCAGGCGATAGATGTGGGTTTCGAGCGTGTGCGTCGTCACGTTGGCGTTGTAGCCCCAGACTTCGCGCAGCAGCTCTTCGCGACCGACGGGCTTTTCGCCGGAGCGATAGAGGTAACGCAGGATCGAGGCTTCCTTGTCCGTGAGACGAACCTTCTTCTGGCTCGGGTCAATCAACAGGCGCATCGCCGGACGGAATTCGTAAGGACCGATCCTGTAGACGGCGTCTTCGCTGGCTTCGTGGCTGCGCAGGTGCGCGCGGATGCGGGCTAACAGAACCGAAAACTTGAAGGGCTTCAGCACGTAGTCGTTGGCGCCGGCGTCAAGGCCTTGAACCTGCTGCTCTTCCTCTTGCGCAGCGCCGGTCAGCATGATGATCGGCGCTTTCACGCCCTGAGCGCGGAGCTGCTTGCAGGCCTCGAACCCGTCCATATCGGGAAGGCTGACGTCGAGAACGACCACGGCGGGCTTTTCGGCGGAGGCGGCGGCGAAGCCCTCAGCCGCGGTGCCAGCGCCGACAGCGCCAAAGCCCTCTTCCAGCTCAAATTGCTCAACCAGCGCCTGACGGAGGTCGGCGTCGTCGTCGATGATCAGGATGGTCGTTTCGCGTGACATCGGGCCCCGAGTGTTGGGCTTAAAGCCTACTCATTCGGAAATGACCATGGCCGATCACGACTTTGCAACCTCAGACCCCCTCTCCAAGGGCCTGTCTGCGATCACGGCTCAGTCAACGGACGGGCGCCGAATAAGGCCGAGCCAACACGGACATGGGTCGCGCCGAAGCGGATTGCGGTCTCGAAGTCATCGCTCATGCCCATGCTGAGGACCGCCAGGCCGTTACGGGCGGCGATTTTGGCAAGGAGCGCAAAGTGCATCGCGGGCTCCTCGTCGACGGGGGGGATGCACATCAGACCGGTGATCGGCAGGCCGTAGGTTTCGCGCGCAGCCTTGATGAAGGCATCGGCCTCAAGCGGGACCACCCCGGACTTCTGCGCCTCTTCACCAGTGTTCACCTGGATCAGGATCTCGGGCGCGCGGCCCAGCTTCTGGATCGCTTCAGCCAGTGCCGCGGCGAGCTTTTCGCGGTCCATGGTCTCGATCGTGTCGAAGAGAGCGACCGCCTCGCTCGCCTTGTTTGATTGCAGCGGACCGATCAGGCGGAGACTGAGGTCAGTGAAACCGCCGCGCCGGTCGACCCAACGCCGTTGCGCCTCCTGAACACGGTTCTCACCAAACACACGCTGGCCAGCCGCGAGCATGGCCTCGACGCGATCGTCCGGCTGTAGTTTGGATACGGCTGTCAGTGTCACGCTTTCGGGTGCGCGGCCCGCGGCGTTGGCGGCGTGCGCGATCCGCTCGAGGATGGCGGCGCGCGCCGCGGCGATGTCGGAAGGAACGCTCATGCGATCGAGCCAAGTGCTAGCGGCGACAGCGGCGCGGCTCAACCGTGATGCGGGCGCACCAGCGATTCCATCGCTCTATTTCTTCACTGATCCCGAACGTACGCCCGATCCGGTCGCCGTTGCGCGGCACCTGCCGCGCGGAGCAGCCGTTGTTTACCGGCATTTTGGCGCAGACGATCGCACGCGAACTGCCCGACAATTGGCCTCGATTTGTCGCTCGCGCGGCCTGCTTCTCTTGATTGGTGCGGACGCTGAGCTGGCGCTGCGCTGCAACGCCGATGGCGTGCATTGGCCGGAGCGCTTGCTGCCCGCACGACGTGGCGACTTTCGCCTTGAGACGGCTAGCGCACATAGCGCAGCAGCGCTGGCTAGAGCGACAACGGCGCTACTTGATGCGTGCGTGCTGAGCCCGGTTTTTAAAACTGAAAGCGCTTCAGCCAACCCTACGCTCGGCCTTTTCCGCGCGAGCCATATTGCCCGCGCGAGCGCGATACCTGTCATCGCGCTCGGCGGCGTCAACGCGGACACGGCTCGTCGCCTGGTGGGACGCGGGTTTGCTGGAATTGCTGCGGTGAGTGGCTTGGCCGCTTAGAAGCGGAAAGCCGACTCGATCCGCACGTCAGCGCGCGGTTCTTCTTCCTCGCGAGCTGCAGCGCCCGGAGGCGGTGCGGTTTCGAGGTTCAGCTCGGTGCCAACGCGCATGTTCGGCGTGAACTGGTAGTAGGCGCCGACTGAAGTCTGATCGCCGCGGCCTTCAGGCAGGCGTTCAATCCGTTGCGCTTCGCGAACGTCCACCGTGACGCCCCAACGCTGGTTCAGCGTCCAGGCGGGCGCCAAGGTGCGATCATTCTCGGTGTCACCCGTGATCGACTCAGTCACGCCGTTTGATGTGGTGAATCGCTGGTACCAGGGTACCGACGAGGCTGGGGCCTGGGCACCCGAGACGGTAGGCGCGGCCTGGCGTTCCTGCGCGTTCGCGACGCCAGCCGTCGCCAAAACGGCGGCCCCCGCGATCAACCATGCAGACGCCCGAGACACGAATCCTACCCCTCAGCACTCACTTTCAGCCTGCCAATATAACGCAGACGAACCTGATCCGCAGTGAACTTTAGGACACAGCCGCCGCGAAATTTGAGGCGAAATCTAGGCGGGGAGGTGTGGATAAACCGATAAGGCGAGACCCGCGCCACAACAACGCCAGCTTCGCAGTGGACCCCTGGCCCCATCGAAGGCGCATGATATACGGGCGGCGTAACGCGCCGGGATTTGCGCGATCTACGGCGGAGGACTCTCGAATGACGCAGGCTGGGCGGACACTTCTTAAGGGCGCTATTTGCGTAGTAGCGGCCCTAGCGCTCTCCGCCTGCTCGATGTTTCGGGGTGACGACAGCGGCCAATCCCGTGCTGACGACAATGCCGGACGTGGCGGCGGCGTAACACTTGGTGGCGGCGGCGGAGGTGGCGGCAATGACGGTGGGGGTCGCCGCCGTGGCGACGCCGGCATCGGCGTGAACGCCTATCTGTGGCGCGCTTCGCTCGACACGCTGAACTTCATGCCCCTTACGTCAGCGGATCCTTTTGGCGGCATCATCATCACTGACTGGTATTCCGCGCCGACGACGCCGAATGAGCGCTTCAAGGCGACGGTTTATATCCTCGACACGCGCCTGCGCGCTGACGCCCTCAACGTTTCGATCTTCCGCCAAGTGAACACCAACGGTTCGTGGAGCGACGCGACGGTCGATCCCGACACCGAAGTGCAGATCGAAAACGCGATCCTGCAGCGCGCGCGCGAACTGCGACTTAGCAACGTCCGCTAGACACAAAGAGCGTTTGCGGTCACCAAAACGCTCCAGCGCAGGGGCGTGAG
>CADEDT010000154.1 GCA_902826145.1 uncultured Caulobacteraceae bacterium | reverse complement strand
ATCACGGGCTCGGGCAACGCGCTGAACAACATCATCACCGGCAACACTGGCGCCAACACGCTCTACGGTTTTGACGGCAATGATCGTCTTGATGGCGGAACTGGCGCTGACAGCATGTTCGGCGCCAACGGCAACGACACTTACGTTGTCGACAACGTCAACGACATCACTGTCGAAGGCTCGCCGTCAGGTGGCATCGATACGGTCGAAAGCTCGATTAACCGCAATCTCAATGCCAACTTCGAAAACCTCATCCTGACCGGCACGGCGCAATACGGCTACGGCAACGTTCTGGCCAACACGCTGATCGGCAACGCGTCCGCCAACGGCCTCTACGGGCTTGACGGCAACGACTATTTGGACGGCGGCACAGGCGCCGATCAGATGTTCGGTGGCAACGGCAACGACACCTATATCGTCGACAACGCCGGCGACGTTACTTCCGAGGTTTCGCCTTCAGGCGGCGTCGATACGGTGATCTCGTCAGTCACGCGCAACCTCACCGCCAACCTTGAAAACCTTGAACTGAGCGGCTCGGCTAACATCACCGGCGCCGGCAACGCGCTCAACAACGAGATCACCGGCAACTCTGGCGCCAACACGCTCTATGGCTTGGACGGCGCCGACATTCTCGACGGCGGCTTGGGCGCCGATACGCTGCAAGGCGGCACGGGGGCTGATCAGTACGTGTTCAGCTCAACGCTCGGCGGCGGCAACATCGATACGATCGTAGGCTTCAGCGTCGTGGACGACAGCATCGTCTTGAGCGCGGGTGTTTTCACGGCGCTCGGGCCGTCGGGAACGCCTATCGCCGCGGGTGCTTTCTTCATCGGCGCAGCGGCGGCCGACGCCAGTGACCGCATCATCTACAACAGCGCCACCGGCGCCTTGTATTATGATGCGGATGGCAACGGCGCGGGCGCCGCGATCCAATTCGCCACGCTTGCACCGGGCCTCGCCCTCACCAACAACGACTTCATCATCGGCCCGTCTTAACTACGCCTCGAGTTTGCTGCGCAGGTGATCGATGACGGCGCCCATTTCGTCTTGGGGGCTGAACTCGATCGCCTCGTAGTCTTCGTCGACGCTGACGCTATGCCCAGGCGGCCAGTAATAGACCTGACCCGCGCGCACGGTTTCACGGCGCCCGTCGCTGTAGTCGACATGGATCGAGCCCTTCAGCACGACGCCCCAATGCGGGCATTGGCAGAAATTGCCCGGCAAGCCCTCAAGCAGGGGCTTCGCATCCGATCCCTTGGGAAAGCGAATGCGCGCGATGTTGAGCCCGCCCCAATCGACGCCTTGCACGCAAAGGTCGCCAGCCTTCAGCCGTTCAGGCAGCGTGGCTGTATCGTTGTTCATGACGTGCCTCCTCTAGCCGTCGATATCCAAGCCAAGCGCGACGCGCCCGGTGAAGCGAAGCTGCGGCTTTTCCTGCAGCGGATGGAAGCGTGCGGCCTGCACGTCGCGGAATGCGCGCTCCAGGCCAGCGCTGCGATAGAACGCGCCACCGCCGGCAACTTCGAGCGCGAGTTCAATCGTGCGGATGGCGTTGCGGCCAACCAAAGTGCGCCCGATCATCGTTCTGCTTGTCGTTTCCGCGCCGGGCTCCGCGCCCGCCGCGATCGCGATCATGTTGTCGTGTGCAAGCTCGGCTGAGGTGAAAGCGTTCTCCATCTCACCGACGAGGTACGCGACGTTGCCGTCATCCGGCTTCTTGCGCGCGATTTCGATCGCCTTATTCCGCGCGCCTTCGGCGACGCCGAGATAAGCAGCATAGATGATCGGAAACGCCAGCATCGAGATCATGTGAAATAGCGGATGCCATTTGCCCTGCGGCCTGCGGCCCGTGATGGCGGCGTCCGCGATGAACACACCGTCGAACTCGACATCGTTAGAGCCCGTGCCGCGCATGCCCATGACACGCCAATTGTCATGGATCTTTACGCCTTCGCCTTTGAGCGGCGCCGCGAAATGCAGAACCGTGGGCCCAGCTTCTGGATCGTCGTACACCGCGCTCGTCGCGAGCAGATTGCCGGCAGGCGAGCCACTGGCGAAAATCTTGCGCGCAAAAATCTTGAAGCCGCCTTCGACGCGCTCGGCGCGGCCAGCACTCTTCAGCCAATCAGAACCGCCGCTCGACACCAGCACCAAGTCCTCGTTGGCGACGCGCGTCAGCAGCCGCTCCAGCGGAGCAGCTTTCTCTCGCCGCCAGCGCCAAGCCGCCAGCGCGATGATGTGCGTGTGCATCGAAAACGCCAGCGCCGTGGAGGAGCATGCCGGCGCAAGCCTGCGGATCAGCGCGCACATTTCCGCGTGGCTCGCGCCACCGCCGCCCAGCTCAGTCGGTACGTGCGCCTTGAACAGCCCCTCACGCTTCAGCGCCGCGTAGCCGTCACTGACGAAAGCGTCGTCGTCATCGCAAGCCGCCGCCGCCTTGGCGGCGATCGCCGCCACACGATCGATCGCAGCGCGATAGTCCATCTTCGTCTCCAAAATCGGTTCAACTTTCAGCGCCTGCATGGCTCTTCTCCGCCCTCTCCCGCCATGAGCGAGGTTTTCCGGCAGAAGGACCGAAGCTCTCAAGTTCAAGAAGTGTACTGCCCCGGTACAGAAACTGAACTACAATGGCGCCCGGCCATATGGCGGCCAGGAAAGCTTCAGAAGATCAGACCAATGGCACAGGGTAGCTATCAGCAGTTTTGCCCGGTCTCGATGGCGGCGGAGGTGCTTTGCACGCGCTGGACGATCGTCTTGTTGCGCGAACTGATCTCCGGCTCGACCCGCTTCAACGATCTTCGCCGCGGCGTCCCGCGCATGTCACCGGCGTTGCTTTCACAGCGCCTCAAGGATCTCGAAGCACATGGCGTCGTACGCCGCGTGCCCTCAAAAGATGATCCGAGCATCTTCGAATATCACCTCACGCCTGCCGGCGAGGAGCTGCAGCCGATCATCATGGGGTTCGGCACTTGGGGGCAGCGCTGGATCGACAAGGACGTGTCGATGCAGCACCTCGATGCGCAGCTGCTCATGTGGGACATGCGCCGCAAGATCGATCCCAACCCGATGCCGAAGCGCAAAAGCGTGATCCAATTCCTCTATCCCGAGCAGCCGCCGCTCAACCGCAATTGGTGGCTGATCGTGAAGCCGAAGGAGGATGTCGAACTCTGCTGGGTCGATCCTGGCTTCGACGTCGATCTCTATTGCGCCAGCGATCTGCGCACGATGACCGAGATCTGGATGGGTCACGACACCATCTCGGCCGCCGTCGCGCAGGATCGCCTGAAAATCACCGGCGACAACGAACTCGCGCGCAACATGCAGACATGGCTAGGCCTCAGTCCGTTTGCGAAAGAGAAGCCGCAGGCGGTTAGCTAGCGCACCCGCTCGACGCGATAGCCGCGTGCGCGGAACTGCGCAACCAAGCCATCGCGTCCGACAATGTGGCCCGCGCCCACAGCGACGAAGTCGACGCCTGAGCCTTGCATCTCGCGCGTCAGCTCTTCCATCCAGGCGTTGTTACGCTGAACGAAAATCGTCTGATAAAGCTCCGGATATTCGCGACGGGTGTCGTCGACTACAGCGCTCGCCAGCGCCCGATCATCGCCACGCTCCCACGCTGTCGACATTTGGCCGATCATCTCGGTGACGTTTTCGGCTTCATTGATCGCTTCCAGGATCATCTCGTGCTGCAACTCGTCGGACATGCCAGCGAAGAAGTTCAGCTGCTGCTCGGGCGTCTCGAACGCGCGCATCGCCTTGCCGGCGTTTTCCGCATACGCGTCGATCGCGCGATCCACACCTGATTGCGGGTCGTAGCCAGCTTGCATCAGCGGCACGAGGGTCAGCGTTAGCGCAGCCATCCAAGGACGGAACGGCTCGAGCGCGCCTTGGGGCAAACCAAGCCGCGTCGTGATTTCGGTTAGCTTCGTATTTTCTTCCGCCGTCAGCCAGCTCGACAGCGGCCGCCCCTGCGGCGCGCGCCCGAGTTGCATCGCCAGCTGCTGCGTGCGCGCATCGTTTTCCGGGTTCATCAAAAGCTCGGTCCACACCTCGCTCGACTCATCGATCGCGGCGCGCACGCGCGCGTTGCCCCAATCGGCGCCGCGCGGCCGCACGTGGACCGTGCCATAGAGATAAATCGTCGAGTCGCGATCGCGCACCGCGTAGAGCAACGGCGTGATGCCGCCTTCGGTTTGCGCCGGCGCCTGCGCGCACGAAGCAACGGAAAGCGCGAGCAACGCCGCGAATGTGCGAACCAGAACCTTCATGCAACCCACCTATTTCCACGGCGCGAAGTGCTTGGAGAGCTTTAGCCCCTGCCCCTGATAGTTCGAACCGCTTTCGCCATAGAGCCGTTCCACCGGCCCCGATAAAGGCTCAAACACCAGTTTCCCGACCGGCTGCCCATCCTCAACGATAAACGGCACATCGCGCGAGCGCACTTCCAGCACCGCGCGCCCCTCGTTCGGCGCAATGCCGAAACCCGGATCAAAGAAGCCGGCATAGTGCGCGCGAAACTCGCCCAGCTCCGGCCGGATCGGCGCCATCTCCGCCGCTTCATCGGCCGGGATCACGACATTTTCCTTGGACGCAAAAATGTAGAACTGGCCAGGCTCCAGCACGACACGCCCCTTGCGCGCATCCAGCGGCTCCCAAAAATCGCGCGGATCATAAGCGCCTATGCGATCCACATCGATGACGCCCGAGTGACGCTTTGCGCGAAAGCCAACGGGCCCCTTCAGCGACAAGTCCATCGTGAAATCGATCTCGCGCTTTGGATGAGGCGGCCCACGCCGCAAGCGCACCTGGGAAAGCCGCGTACCCGTACGCACCAGCACCGAAAACGTGCACGGAGAAATCTCCGCCCACATTGGACCCTTGTATCCCATCGGCACGTGATCGAACGATTGCGCGCCATCGGTGATCAGCCGCGTGAATACATCAACACGCCCCGTGGAGCTCTTCGGATTTGCCGCACCGTGCATGTGTGCCGGCAGCGCCAGCTCTTCCTGCACTTGCACGAGATAGACGCACCCCGTTTCGAGCACCGCTCCTTGCGTGAGGTCAATCTTGTGCATGACCAATTCGCCGTCGAGGCGATCAGCCACCTTCGAACCCGTTCCCGGCAAAAAGCTCGCGCGCAGACGGTAAGCGGTCTTCCCCAACCGCAAATCCAAGCTCGCCGGTTGGATCTGGTCCTCGAGGAACGCGGCGCCAGCGGCGATCCAGCCTTGCTTGATCGCCTTGTTGATTTCGCTGTCCGAGAGAACGCCGTGGGTGGTGCTCATGGTCTCTTGCTGGCTTGCATCGGGGGCTTTGTCCAGCGCCTCGGGCCCTATACACTGGGCCAATGTACGAGCAGGAAACCGCCGGCATGATCGTGCGCGTGGAGCCGCAATTCCTCCCGGACGAGTCGCGCCCGGAGGACAGCCGCTTCGTCTGGTCTTACACGATCGAAATCGAAAACCGCCGTCCCGACACCGTACAGCTCATGTCGCGCTATTGGCGGATCACCGACGAAAACGGCGCGACGCAGGAAGTGCGCGGCGACGGCGTCATCGGCCAGCAGCCGACGATCGAACCCGGCAAACGCTTCCGCTATTCGAGCGCTGCACCACTCGCCGCGCCGTCTGGCGTGATGATGGGGCACTACTCGATGCAGCGCACCAATGGCGAAGCTTTCGACATCAAGGTGCCGCTCTTCGCTCTCGACTCTCCGCACATCTCAAAGCTGGCGAACTGAATGATCTTCCAAGGTTTCGAAGAAACCATGCGCCGCATCGTCACCGGCGACGATGCAAACGGCAAATCCACCATCATCATCGACGGCCCACCATCCGGTGGCATCGGCGATCCAGCACTCGGCGGGCTCGCGGAAATCTGGCACGAAGCCGCCAGCGGCGCGATCAATCCGAAAGAGACAAACGATCTCGGCGAGACCGTTTCGATCCTTTCGCCCGCGCACGGCAAAGTGAAAGTGCGCTGGTTCATGATCCAGCCAACGCCCGAAGGCGTGCCGCCGGAAATGATCGCCTCCGCCGCGCGCCAACGCTTCGCCGATTTCGGCGCCGAGCACGAACTCCGCGATCAGACGCGCCATCCGGCGATGCACCAAACGCAAACGCTCGACATCATCTGCCTGATCAGCGGCGACGCCTCACTCGTGCTCGACAACGCCGAGACCCGCATCAAGCCAGGCCAAATCGTTATCCAACGCGGCACGTCACATGGCTGGACGGCGCACAATGGCCCGGCCCTCTTGCTCGCCGTTCTGATCGATCGCGAGGCAGCCTAACTCTGGCTCGAAATCATTGGCGTGCGATCGTTGGAGTCCGGGCAATCCGATTGCTCTTGCCCGCGATAGCGTGCGCTCAAGCAACGCGCGAGCTGCTCATCGCTGCGAAACACGATGCGCCCCATCGCGTCATACGTCCAAAGATGCGGCCACTCTGCATCGCCGTCAGCCAGCGCGGCGCTTGCGGCCACCGCTTGTGCCTCTGCCGGAGGGTCTTGTCGAACGGCAGTTCGTGGCGTCTGCGAAGGCGATGCAACGATGATCGCATTTACAACAGGCGCGCCCAATGACGCGCTCGGCGCTTCGATCTCAAACAAACCAACAAGCGCCACGAGCATCGCCGCGACGCCAACAGCGCTCGCGCGCGAGACCACCGCAACCACGCGGTTCTCGGTCCAAACGCCGCTCGGGATCGAGATCGACATCACAAGCGTCATCGCAGCCGCCGTTAGCGGCAAAATTGGGGATAAGACGCCCCGCTATCCAACAGGCTTCGGCGTTTTGGGTTGGAAACCGTGCGCTGACGCCAAAATCAATCCGACCGGCCTCGCCTCGTGCGATACTTCGCCTGTTCCGCATCATTGAGGGGTCTCCAGGAATTCCGACCCAGAAGACGAAGCGGAGTGTGAGTGAAGCGAGATAGGTGAGGCAGACGATCGCTTCACAAGATGCCGGCGGGGATCGTGAAACCGTCGGGTCCAGGAGAGACGGACTTCCCTGCTCGCCGTGGGCGCCCGGCCGTCGGACCGAATTCGACGTCCTCCCGGCCGGAGCTAGCGATAAATCACTCACGGGAACGCGCGGACGATGTCCGCTCCTCTTCCCTGCCTTGCCTTCCGGACGCGAACGCGCGTTCCCGCCCTCACCTGAGGGAACGAACCAAAGCGAACCCGCGATGCTCACAACGCATGCGCGGCCATTGGCGCATTGCTCACACAAAAACGCCGCGGCTGGTGTGCCGCGGCGTTCAAGTTGACGAGGGTTAGACCCTACATAGCCGCTAGGCGCATCATGCGGCGAAGCTCATCCGGCTCGCCCGACGTGCGGCGCTTGCGCGCTTGGCTCGGTTGATAGGCAAGACGCGCGTGGTCCTGGCAATACGGATGCTTGTCAAAAGAACTGCGGCCGCAGAACGCGAAGTCAGCGTCCGTCGGATCGCCGATCGGATATTTGCACATGCTCTCATTGAGCGTCAGCACGGAGGCGGCCTTGCCATCCTCGAACTTGACTGGTTCGAGATCCGGAATGACCACCAGCGGCACGCTTGAGGGCGGCCGCAGGCCGCGCGGCGCGCTCGGCCCCAGCGTACGCGGGCGCGCAGGGCGCACCGGCCGCTTGGCCGGCCGTGACGGCGTCGCCCGGCCCGCCAAACCAAGGCGGTGGACCTTGCCGATTACAGCGTTGCGGGTGACCCCGCCCAATTGTTTCGCGATTTGGCTAGCTGACAGGCCCTCAGCCCACAGCTTGCGCAGCAAAGCTACGCGTTCTTCAGACCAGCCCATGTGTTCAAGCCCCCTTGGCCCATGGCCCCGCCGCTTTTTGACGGGAATACGACACACTC
>CADEDT010000153.1 GCA_902826145.1 uncultured Caulobacteraceae bacterium | reverse complement strand
CCTTTTCGCCGATGGAACGAACGCCGCCCCAATAGGTGCCGATGCCGCCGCCATTCGAAGCGAGCCACACGTTCTCGTTCCACGTGTCCATGATGCCGTCGAGCGAGTCACCGACAGCGTTCAAGAAGCACGAGATCGGCAGGCCGCGCTCGGCGCCGCCGTTCGACAACACCGGCGTCGCGGGCATGAACCAGAGCTTCGAGATGTAGTCGTAGATTCGTTGCGCGTGCCCAATGTCATCCGCGAACGCAGTCGCGACGCGCGCGAACATGTCTTGATAGGACTCGCCAGGCAGCAAGTAGCGGTCTTGCAGAGTCGTCTTGCCGAAATCCGTCAGCAGCGCGTCGCGGCTCGGATCCGTAACGACCTTCTCTACGACCTTGAGCGGGCGCAGGGGCTTGGGCTTGCCGCGGTGGACTTCGCCCATGCGGTGGACCCCCGCTTTTTCCGCTCGTGCCTGCATGTTTCCTGCCCCCGAATTTAGCTCTGTGTTAACTCGACTCGGTTCTGGGCCAAACCACACGTCCTTGCGTGCCTGACTGAACCGTACCGCTATATATAGTGATGCCATCCGTTAATTCAGGGTCAATGGGGGACGGCCTCCGCAGCGAAATTTCGTGTGTCGAATCTGTGAACACATGGGTCGAAACTGCTTCGGTCGTTAACGCAATGGCGGCATCTGGATGCCGTAAAATCAGCGCTTGAACCTTACCAAAATCCGGCGTTTTTCAGGCGCATGGCGGATCATTCGGGGCAGGGAAAGGCGGCGCTCGCCGCGTTAACGGGCGGCGCTCTCTTGGGCCTGTCACCCATCGCCATGAGGCTCTCTGAGCTCGGTCCGCACGCCTCAAACTTCTGGCGATTCCTCCTGGCGCTGCCGATTCTGGCGGTCTGGGCGGCGGTCGCGCGGCCGATTCCCACCGCGCGTCAGACCGGCTGGATCCTGTTCGGCGGGATTCTGTTCGGAATCGAGGTTTCGCTCTGGGCGGCGGCGCTCGGGCTGACCACCGTCGCCAACGCGACCCTCCTGGCCAATCTGACGCCCGTGTTCGCCGCGCTGTTCGGCTGGTTCCTTTTTCGGGAGCGGTTGGGCCTTCCGGTGGCGGCCGGCGTCGCGATTTCGCTGGCGGGCGCGGTGCTGCTTGCGTTTGCACGGGCCCAGGCAGCTGCTGGCCCGACCGGCGATCCGGAAACCGGTTGGATTGGGGATGCGCTCGGGCTTTGCGCGGCTGTGGGGTACGCGGGCTACCTGCTGATCCTGCGCATGCTCGGCAAGCAGGTGAATGTCGGCGCGGTGATGTTCGTGGCGACGATTGGCGCTGCTCTCGTTGCGCTTGCGCTGGCACTCGTCTTCCACGAGCCATTCCTGCCGCAAACGCTGAACGGCTGGCTCATCCTCATTGCGCTAGCGGTGATCGTGCAGGTTGGTGGGCAGGGCCTCGTTGCTTATGGCGTGGGCCGCTTGCCCATCGTGGCGTCCACTGTGCTGCTCTGGATGCAGCCTCTCGTGGCGGCAGCACTTTCGTGGATGCTGTTCAGCGAGGCGCTTGGCGCGTTGGCGCTGATTGGCGCCGCGCTCGTTCTTGCTGGAATATACGTCGTGCAGCGCAATCGCGAGCGGCCATCTAGTGATGCAACGGCCGCATCCAGCGCTCCATCGGACACGCCACGGTAGGATCGCGCCCGCATGTCGAAAGCGCCGTTGCGTAGACGATTTCCGCGCGGCCGATCAGATTTTCAATCGGCGCAGCGCCCATGCCGTCCCAGCGGCTGTCGAGCGAGTTATCGCGATTGTCGCCCATGAAGAAGATGTGGCCGTCGGGCACTGTGTAGGGCCCAAAATTATCGAGCGGTGCGCCATTGGTGAGATTGTGCACGGCGTGCCTGACGCCGCCGGGCAACGTCTCTTCGTAACGCTCGGCCCACTCACGGCCACTTGGACTTACCGCGCGCATGAGCAAATGAGGCTGGGTCGTCTCAACGGCGCTGCCATTGATGATCAGTGTGCCATCGTGAACTTCGATCTCGTCGCCGGGCAGGCCGATGGCCCGCTTGATCATCACTTCGCCGCTGCGCGGATGAATGAAGACGACGACATCGCCGCGGCGCGGCAAGTTCTGAAACAAGCGATGGTTTGAAGCAGGAAGCATTCGACCAGCGTCGAACGGCAGCGAGTAGCGGCTGAAGCCGTACGCGAACTTCGACACAGTCACCCGGTCGCCGACTTCGATGTGCGGCACCATGCTCTCGGATGGGATCCGATACTGCGCGAATGCGACCGTTGTGAACGCCAGATACGCCACGAAGGCGCCTGCGATCGTCTTGGCCCATTCCACCGCTTCGCCACGCCACCGCCGCTCTGACATTCGCGAACTCCCTCTGGCGCGAGGGTGGGAAGCGAATTATCTGCCGTCAAGCCGCAAGCGGCGGAGACCATTGGTGACGCGCGCAACCACAGCAATTCTAGGCGGCCTGAAGGACGTCATCTTCGGGCGGCTAACCTGGCTCGCGCTCGCCAACCTCGTCGTTGCGGCGACGATCACGGTTTTCGCCGCGCGTGCTGGCCTTGCTTATCTCGTGCCTCTCATTCCCGACAGCGGCGGCTGGCTCGGCTATGTCTCGATGGCGGGATCGCTGGTGGCGAGTGTTGCGGTCATCGTGCTCGCCATTGCGCTTTCGCCGGCGATTTCGATGGTCGTCGGCGGCGTGCTGTTCGATTTTGCTGCCGAGCGCATTGAGAAGAAGATCGGTGCGCCGAAGGGGCGGCAAGTGCCGATCCAGGAAGGCTTGCTCAACGGCGCGCGGATTGCGCTGCCGGCCCTGGCGCTGAATCTGCTTGTGCTGCCGCTCTACTTCGTCCCCGTCGTGAATGCCGTGACGTTCTACACGCTGAACGGCTTCCTGATGGGGCGTGAGTACGCGACCATCACCGCTGCGCGGCACATGAGCTACAGGGACGCGGTCGCGCTGCGGAAGCGGCATGGCATGAGCGTGTTCTTTGTCGGCCTCGCGTGCTCGCTCGTGCCTTTTCTCGCGCCGCTCGTCGGCGCGAGCGCGATGACTCGGTTGGTTCAATCTCTTCGCTGATCGAAACGAAATAGCGCTTGCGCCGCGATTGGTCGCGCGATAAACGTAACCATATGGTTACAAATGCTCGAGCCCGGACGGAGAGTGCTTTCGGCGCCATCGCCGACCCGACGCGGCGGGCGATCTTGGATTTGGTGCGGTCGCGCGAAATGAGCGCAGGCGATATTGCGCGGCGCTTTCCCGTGAGCCGGCCGGCGATCGCAAAACATGTCCGCGTATTGCGCCAAGCTGGGCTTCTCAGAGAGCGCCGCGAGGCGACGCAGCGCTTCTACAGGCTCGATCCGAGTGCGTTGCAAGCTGTCGATCAATGGCTAGCGCCGTACCGGTTGTTCTGGGCCGCGCGCCTCGTCGATCTGAAGCGCGTCGTTGAAGAAGATGCGAAAGCAAAAGCAAAACCGAAGAAGGGTGAGGGATGAGCGAACTGAAGCATGAGTTTACGTGGAAGCTGCCTGCGCGGCCCGCGCGTGTGTTTGCCGCGCTCACCAATGCGAGCGAGCTGAAGCAATGGTTTGCCGAATATGCGGAACTCGAGCCGCAGCTCGGCGGCGCCTACCGCTTCTGGGGTAAGCACACTTACGCCACGCCGACGCGCGAGCAGGCGACGCAGCGCATCACCAAGTTCGCGCCAAGCCAGGCAATCGCATTTTCGTGGCGCATGCATGATCGCGATAGTGAAGTGTCCTTCGTTATCGACGCGGATCCTGAGAATGCGGAGGGCTCCATCGTCAAGGGCGCGCATACCTTCGCCGAAGCGCCGGCGATCAATCGCGCCAAGGAGATGATCGACGATCTGTGGCGGTTCAATTGGGGCAACATCTCCGCGCACATCGGTGGCGGGCAAGGAAAGATGCTGGTCGACTATGGTGCGGCGAAGCCTGAAGTTGCGCTCTCCATCTACATTGATGCGCCGCCCTCTGCCGTGTTTCGCACGCTGATCGATCCGGAGAAAATCCAGCAATGGTTCGGTGTGTCGGCGGCTGTCGATCCCCGCGTCGGCGGCGACTGGCATCTGCAAATGGACGTCGAAGGCATGAAGGCGCCGGCGTGCAAAATTCTAGACTATGTCGAAGATCGGCGGCTCTCGATCACCTGGCCGGATTGGCGTGGCGACAAGACCGTGCCGGATCAGCGCGTCACCTGGGTGCTGACGCCGGAGGGCGGCGGCACGCGCGTGGACTTCGTGCACGATGGCTTCATTCGCGCTGTCGACATTAGCGACTATCCGTTCGGTTGGGGTTGGTTCAACTCGCGCATTGGCACGGTGGCTGAGGGCAAAGCGCTCGACGCGCCGCCAGCTGAGCATCAGTGCTAGGAGGGCGCATGACTGGCTGGGATTATCTGAAGGCGTTCGGCGTCGCGTTGTTGCTGATGGTGCTGAACGTCGCGGCGTCGTTCGGCGTGATGTGGGTCTGGGGCACGTTCATCGAGCCTGGCCACGGGCAGGCGTTCTACGAAGCGGCCGCACAGCGCATCGCGCCGTGGTCTAGCGTTTTCATCGGATCGCTCTTGTTCTTCGCCGCTGCATGGCTGTTCGGTGTTCGCAAGCCTCAGCGCCCGGCGCTGGCTTTCGCGCTCACGTTCACGCTGATCTACACGCTGATCGATGTGGCGATCATCGCCGCTGCCGGAGCATTGCTGAGCGTCGGGTATGTCTTGGTCATTGCGGTCGTGGGCAAGTTCGCAGCGGCTTTCCTTGGCGCGCGGATGGTGAAGCGGGCCAACGCTTAGCTAAGTTCGCGCCGCCACGAGCTTCACGACATCACTCATGATGCCGGTGATCTTGAAGTCTTTCGGCGTGTAGACGCCGGCGACGCCCATTTGGCGCAGTGCGAGCGCGTCGGCAGGCGGGATGATGCCGCCGACGACGAGAGGCACGTTGTCGAGCCGCTCGGCGCGCATGAGGCGCACGACCTCTTGCACGAGATCGAGATGCGAGCCGGAGAGAATGGAGAGGCCGACGGCATGCGCCTTTTTCTCCTTGGCGGCGGCGACGATCTCGGCGGGCGTGAGGCGAATGCCTTCGTAAATCGCGTCCATCCCAACAGCGCGGGCGCGCGCTGCGATCTGTTCGGCGCCGTTGGAGTGGCCGTCCAGGCCAGGTTTGCCGATGAGGAAGGTAAGTTGACGGCCGAGTTTTTCGCTGAGCGCGGCAACATCGCGCTTCACGGTTTCAACGTCTTCGGCGCCGGTCTCGATGACGAGCGCAACGCCGGTGGGTCCCCGATACTCGCCATAGACCTTGCGCAGCGCCGCCGCCCATTCGCCGGTGGTGACGCCGGCTTTCGCTGCCGCGAGTGAGGCGGGCATGATGTTTTTGTCAGCGCGCGCGTCGGCTTCGAGCGAGGCGAGCGCGGTTTGTGCGGCAGCGTCGTTGCGTTCAGCACGCCATGCCTTCAGCCACGCGATCTGTTGGGCTTCGACCGCGAAATCGACGGTGTGGATATTCTTCTCGCCGGCTTCGAGCGGTGAGGGCTCGGCCTCCGTGAACACGTTCACGCCGACGACCTTCAACTCGCCGCGTTCGATCGCTTCGGTGCGGCGACGGTTGGACTCGACTAGTGCGCCCTTGAGATTTTCCAGGGCGAGCGCAGCGCCGCCATTGGCTTCGATGTGCGCGAGCTCAGCACGCGCGCCGTCGGCCAGTTCGCGCACCTTTGCTTCGATGACCTTTGAGCCGTCGAAGATGTCTTCGAACTCGAGTAGGTCTGTCTCGTAGGCGAGCACTTGCTGCATGCGGATGGACCATTGCTGATCCCAGGGCCGAGGCAGGCCGAGTGCTTCGTTCCAAGCTGGTAGCTGAACCGCGCGAGCGCGCGCGCCTTTGGAGAGCGTGACCGCCAGCGTTTCGAGCAGGATGCGATAGACGTTGTTCTCCGCTTGCTGCTCGGTTAGCCCCAACGAGTTCACCTGCACGCCATAGCGGAAGCGGCGCGCCTTTTCGTCGTCGACGCCGTAGCGTTCGCGGCCGAGTTCGTCCCAGAGCTGCACGAATGCGCGCATCTTGCAGGTCTCGGTGATGAACCGCATGCCGGCGTTCACGAAGAAGGAGATGCGCGAGAACACGTCGGCGAAACGCTCTGGCGCGATCTCACCGCGCGCCTTCACCTCGTCGAGCACAGCGATTGCAGCGGCTAGCGCGAAGGCCAACTCTTGCTCCGGCGTCGCGCCGGCTTCTTGCAAGTGGTACGAGCACACGTTCATCGGATTCCATTTTGGAATCGTCTGCAAGCTCCAGGCGATGGTGTCGGCGGTGAGCTTCAGGCTCGGCGCGGGCGGAAAGATGTAGGTGCCGCGCGAGAGATATTCTTTCAGGATGTCATTCTGCGTCGTGCCGGTGAGCTTCTTCGGATTGGCGCCTTGCTCTTCCGCCAGCGCCACGTAGAGCGCGAGCAACCATGCCGCCGGCGCGTTGATCGTCATCGAGGTGTTCATCTGTTCGAGCGGGATGCCCTCGAACAGCGCGCGCATGTCGCCTAGGTGCCCTACCGGCACGCCAACTTTGCCGACTTCGCCGCGCGCCAAGATGTGATCGCTGTCGTAGCCCGTCTGCGTCGGCAGATCGAATGCGACGGAGAGGCCCGTTTGCCCCTTCGCCAGATTGGCGCGGTAGAGTTTGTTCGACTCCGCCGGAGTCGAATGGCCGGCATAGGTCCGAAAAATCCACGGCGGGTCGGGGGAATGTTGAAAGCTCATGCGTCGGCCGGAACCGTAGCAGAGATTCCCGGATTGGTGCGGTGCAATAGCCAGAGCGGCGAGCTTTTCGCTGCGGAAATGGCGGCGTCAGGGGCGTAGCGTTGCGCAGTGCAGCAAATACGCGCAAGTTCGCGCCGCAAGCGAACGGAGAGGGCAATGGCGGACGCGGCGACCGGACCAAAAGAAATCTACGCCATCGGCGAAATCCCGCCCGCTTACCACGTGCCCGAAAAGATGTGGGCTTGGGCGATCCGCAAGGAGCGCCATGGCCGACCGCTGCAGGCGATGCAGCTCGAGCAAGTGCCTGTGCCGGAAGTCGGTGAAGACGAGGCGCTCGTGCTCGTGATGGCGGCGGGCGTCAATTATAACGGCGTGTGGGCCGCACTCGGCGAGCCGATCTCGCCGCTCGATGGCCACAAGCAGCCGTACCACGTCGCGGGCTCCGATGCGTCCGGCATCGTGTGGAAGGTCGGCTCCAAGGTGAAGCGCTGGAAGGTAGGCGACGAGGTCGTTATCCACTGCAACCAAGACGACGGCGAAGACGAAGAATGCAACGGCGGCGACCCGATGTTCTCGCCGTCGCAAAAAATTTGGGGCTACGAAACTTCCGACGGCTCGTTCGCGCAATTCTGCAAGGTGCAAGCGCGTCAGATGATGCCGCGTCCGCAGCACCTCACCTGGGAAGAGGCGGCTTGTTACACGCTGACGCTGGCGACCGCGTACCGGATGCTCTTCGGCTGGCGCCCGAACGTGCTGCGTCCCGGCCAGAACGTGCTGGTGTGGGGTGCGAGCGGTGGGCTTGGTGTGTTCGCGACGCAGCTTTGCGCGGTGAGCGGCGCGCACGCGATCGGCGTCGTCTCGGATGAGAGCAAGAAAGACTACGTGCTCTCGATGGGCGCGAAAGCGGTGCTCAACCGCAAGGACTTCAATTGCTGGGGCCAGTTGCCGAAGGTGAATGGCGAGGGCTTCGCGGAATACATGAAAGAGAGCCGCAAGTTCGGCAAAGCCATCTGGGAAATTACCGGCGGCAAGGATGTCGACATCGTGTTCGAGCATCCGGGCGAAGCGACGTTCCCGGTTTCGGTGCTCGTCTGTAAGCGCGGCGGGATGGTCGTCATCTGCGCCGGCACCACCGGCTACAACCTCACCATGGACGCGCGCTTCCTCTGGATGCGCCAGAAGCGCGTACAGGGCTCACACTTCGCGCACCTCTATCATGCGAGCCAAGCCAACCAGCTCGTCA
>CADEDT010000152.1 GCA_902826145.1 uncultured Caulobacteraceae bacterium | reverse complement strand
CGCGATCCCGGCGAGGATCACCTCGCTGAAGTCGATGTGCATGCGCGCACGTATCTTGAGCGGCGCCTCGCAGCGCCACCGCGTCCGCCTACGTCTAAGCGCTAATTACTCGCCGCTACCGCCGCCGCCACTGCGGAGGAATGCGGGCTTCGGGCCGTCTGAAAAGCCCTCCCGGCCGCCAGAATCGCGATCTTCGCGAGGCTGACGTTCGCGGCGCGGTTCACGTGGTGGGCGCGCTTCACGGGGTTCGCGGGCTTCACGCGGCTCGCCGCCTTCACTGCGATCTTCGCGCGGCTGGCGTTCCTGACGCGGCTCACGTTGCGGTTCGCCACCATCGCTGCGATCGCCACCTTCGCGCGCTTCGAAACCGCCTTCACGTTCGCCCTCAGGACGGAAACGGCGGCGGTTGCGGCCGCGGCGAGGCCCATCGCGATCGTTGCGATCGCCACCTTCGCGCGGTGCACGATCGCCCTGCGCAGCGTAATCGCCCTCAGGCTGTTCTTCGCCTTCTCCGCGCGCCTCAGTATCCTCCGCGCCTTCGACTTCTTGACCGCCCTCTTCGTCACCGTCGTAGTCGCCGCTGCCTTCATTGTAGTTTTGCTGCGGCTGATGCACCGGCATGGCTGGCTGCATGGACCGCACGAGGCGGAAATAGTGGTCGGCGTGTTGCAGATAATTCTCGCCCAGCACGCGATCGCCGGAGCTCGTCGCATCGCGAGCTAGCTGCAGATAGCGCTCATAAATGTGTGAGGCTGGTCCACGGACTTTCGTCTCCGGACCGTTGCTCTCGAGCGTGCGGTTTGGATGGTGATGCCCGCCACCACCTTGGTTGTTGTGGTAGTTTCCACCACCGCCGCCCGGCTTACGGCCACGGCCCCGCTGACGCTTCATTGGATGCTCGCCATTGTGCTTTTGGTTCCAGTTCGGGCGTCGCACGGAAGGCCAAATGGCCATCCAGCGTATGCGCCTCGTTTCAAAGGGCCCGTTCGTTTTGGTTCGGGCCGTGCCAAGCAGCGCCAAGCGCCGCGATTGAACCTCTTACTGAGGAAGCTGCCAGCGGCGCTTCAACGCCTGCTAGCCCATTGAACCGACGGACAAAGCCCCTCCGCCATCGATTCCGGCTCCGAACTTAATGCTTCGCTGGGTCCGATCCAAGGGCTTTTTCCAGAACCGGGATCATGCCGCATGCCCCACAACAACGCGGGGAATGCCCGCGAGGTCCCGGCGGGGCTCGGAAGTGGACAGGCCGGCAGCCTCCGCCAGTGCGATGACACTCTCGGCCTGGCCTAACCCAACCTCCAGCGCGAACGCCGCCCAGGGCTTCAACAGCCTCGGCAGCGCCGCCACGATAATGCGATACGCGACCAGCCCGTCTTGCCCGCCATCGAGCGCAACCATTGGTTCAAACAGCGCGACTTCCGGCGCCAAGCCGTCGATGTCGCCAGTTTTGATGTAAGGCGGGTTGGAGACGACTAGATCGAAACGTTCGTCGAGATCTTGCGCCCAATCGTTCTGACGAATGTCCAATCGATCAGCGACGCCAAGCGCCTCGGCGTTCTCGCGAACGATTTCGAGCGCCTGCTCGCTCACATCGATCGCAACGCCCGTCGCGTTCGGCCGCTCCTTCAGCAGCGCGAGAATGATCGCGCCTGAACCCGCCCCTAGATCGAGGATGCGAAATGGCGCGTCAGCGGGCAGCAATTCTTGCAAGCCAGCCTCGACCACAAACTCTGTTTCAGGCCGTGGCGTCAGCACGTTGGCGTTCACCGCAAGATCGAGCGTCCAGAAATGCTTGCGGCCGATGATGTGACTTACGGGCTCTCGCCCTTCGCGTCTCGCGGTCAGCGCGCGCACGACACGCGCCTGCTCTTCGCTCACGGCGCGGCGCGGATCGGTGACGATCTCCAGCCGCGAAACGCCAGCGCCGGCTTCCAGCAGCAATCGCGCGTCCAACACCGGCGTCTCAACGCCCGCCGCCTCCAGACGTTTGCGGACATCCGTCCATAGCGAGACCAAAGTCTCGCTCACGCGTCCTGCTCCATCGCCGCAAGCTTCTGCGCCTGATCCTCCGCCGCGAGCGCTTCCAGAATGGGATCGAGTGCGCCCTCGATGACTTCAGGAAGATTGTAGACCGTCAGGTTGATACGATGGTCGGTCACACGGCCTTGCGGGAAGTTGTACGTGCGGATGCGTTCGCTGCGATCGCCCGAGCCAATCTGGCCCTTCCGTTCGGCCGCTCGCTCTGAATCCTGGCGTGCGCGTTCCGCGTCGTACAGTTTCGTACGTAACATCAACATCGCCTGCGCCCGGTTCTGGTGCTGCGATTTGAGCTGACTGATCACCACGATGCCCGAAGGCATGTGCGTGATGCGCACTGCGGAGTCCGTCTTGTTGACGTGCTGACCGCCCGCGCCGGACGCGCGCATGGTATCGATGCGAATATCCTTGTCGTCGATGACGATATCGACATCACCTTCGGGCTGCGGCAGCACCGCCACCGTCGCCGCCGACGTATGAATGCGCCCGCCCGCTTCGGTTTCAGGCACACGCTGCACGCGATGCACCCCGCTCTCGAACTTCAGCCGCCCGAACACGCCATTACCCGTGACGCTCGCGACCGCTTCCTTCACCCCGCCAATGCCGGTGTCGGAGATATCTTCAAGCTCGAACTTCCAGCCGCGCTTGCCGGCGTACTTCTGATACATCCGCAGCAAGTCGCCCGCGAACAGCGCCGCCTCTTCGCCACCGGTTCCGGCGCGAATTTCCAGAATCGCGGACGCACTCTCGTCCTTGTCCTTGGGCGCGAGCAGCAACAACGCGACCTGTTCCAGCTCCGGCACACGATTGCGCAGCTCTTTCAGCTCGGCATCAGCCAACTCGGCCATCTCCCGGTCGCCGTCCTTCGACATCGCTTCGAGATTGACCATCTCGGCCCGCGCCGCGCGCACCGCTCCCACCGCTTCAATAAGCGGCTTCAGCTCCGCGTGCTCGCGCCCAAGCTTGACGATTTCCGCGCCATCGCTCGCCGCCGCGAGACGCGCTTCAACGCGCTCGAACCGGTCGACTGCCTGCGAGAGGCGCCGTTCCAATCTGTCATAGGCGGACATGGGCTAATTGAGTTCGGAGAAGATCTCGGGCTCGACTTCCGAGACCTGCGGCTCGTCGAAAGCGATCTCTTCAACGCTGCGGCGCGCATAGGGCACGATCACTTCCACCGCGCGGCCATTGGCGCCCTCGATGTGGAAGCAAAGCGCTGGCGCATCATCGCTGCGCGCACGTCCATCGAACACCAAGCCCGCCGCGATCAGCCCGTTTTCTTTCTCGTCGAGCCGGAACCCGGCAATCAGGCCCGAGATGTGGTCCTGCGGCGCAGAGCGATCGATCGGCAGATCGACATTGGTGTGAATCTGTTCGCCGGTCTTGCGAATGCCCGCGCCAAACGGCGCAAACGATCCGCCCTCCTTCAACGCAATAAGGGCGGTATCGAACAGGTATTCGTAAGTTTCCTGCAGATGCCGCTGCAGCATCGCTCAGCCCTTCGCTTCGCGCATCGTGCGGGCGCGTTCCTCAACTAGCCCTACGATATGGTCGATCATGGCGCCATTGTCGACCTTGTGGTCGGCCTTGCCCGCCACATACATCATGCCCGCGCCCTTGCCGCCGCCGGTAAAGCCGAGATCGGTCATCAATGCTTCGCCAGGCCCATTCACCACGCATCCGATAATCGAGAGCGTGATCGGCTCGGGAATGTGTGCGAGCCGCTTCTCAAGCTCGTCCACCGTGGCGATGACGTTGAAACCCTGCCTCGCGCACGACGGGCATGCTATGATGGTAACGCCACGTTGGCGCAGGCCCAACGATTTCAGCAGGTCGTTCCCGACCTTGATCTCTTCAACCGGATCAGCGGCAAGCGATACGCGGATCGTATCGCCAATGCCCGCCCACAGGAGCGAGCCCATCGCAATTGATGACTTCACCGTGCCTGCGCGCAGAGCACCCGCCTCAGTGACGCCAAGGTGCAGCGGCGCATCCGTCGCTTCCGCGAGCTTCTGATAGGCAGCGGCCGTCAGAAACACGTCCGACGCCTTCACGCTGATCTTGTATTCGCGGAAGTCATGCTCTTCGAGCAGGGCAGCGTGATAGAGCGCGCTTTCCACCATCGCGTCTGGGCACGGCTCGCCATACTTCTCTAGAAGATGTTGCTCCAGCGACCCGGCGTTCACGCCAATGCGGATCGAGCAACCATGATCTTTGGCCGCTTGGATCACTTCCTTCACACGCTGGGCGTTGCCGATATTGCCGGGATTGATGCGCAAGCACGCGGCGCCAGCCGCAGCCGCCTCGATCGCGCGGCGATAGTGAAAATGGATATCGGCTACGAGCGGCACTTTCGCAGCGCGCGCGATCTCAGCGAACGCCGCCGTTGACGCCTCGTCCGGGCACGACACGCGCACGATGTCCGCGCCCGCGTCTTCAAGCTGCCTGATCTGATTGATCGTCGCTGCTGCGTCCGCGGTGACGGTGTTCGTCATGGACTGCACCGCGATCGGCGCATCTCCACCTACCTCGACCGAGCCCACGCGGATTTTCCGCGAGCGGCGGCGCTCGATCCGGCGCCAGGGCCGGATGTGGTGCAGGTCGGCGGCAGCGCCGTCCATGGACAGTCCTTTCACAGCGGAGATAGCGCGCCCGGACCCCACCTAACAGCCCAACGGGCTGCGGCTTAGCTGCGGGGCGGCGCCGCGGAAGCCTGGGTCAACGGCTGGATCTCGTCGATTGAGCGGCCCAGCACCGGCATGCCCGCCGTGCCCAGAAGGCCCGCCGACATCCCGTTCACATAAAGCTCAAACGCACCGCCATCGCGGGCGTGCAGCGTCCAGCCCGGGCTTGGATCAGGGCGGTACACATCGCCCGCGCGCAAGGTGCGCGAGAGGAACACGGTACCGTCAGGGCCTCTCGCTTCGAGCCAGCCGTCCGTTACCGCCTTGATCTCAACCGTCCGGCTCGGCGCCGCGGCAGTCGAGGCCGGCGTCGCACCTACGCTCGCCGGGCCGGTTGAGGCCACGACCTGCTCGTTGTCGCTCTTCAGCTGCGAGTCCAGCGCACGCCAGCCGACGAACACCGCGGCGATCAGGACGAGAGCAGCAGCGGCAGCCCATGGCGGCCGCTGGCGGGGCTTCGAACTCGGATTACGGATCGGCTTGGTGACGTCCTCGCGCGTCAGCGCGCACTCGTCCTGAAACTGGTCGACGATCGCCTTTTCTTCGATCCCAAGCTCGCGGGCGTAGGAGCGCAGGAACGCCAGCGCGTAGGCCTTACCCGGCAGCAGCTTGACGTTCATCTCCTCGAGCGCCTCGAGGAATTCCTTCCGCACGCGGATGCGGTCCGCGACCTCATCGATCGTCCAGCCGCGTTGGCGGCGCGCCTCTGACAGCTTGCGGCCCGCGCGCCACGCATCGTCGAGCTGAGGCGGCGGCGCCTTGGGCGTCTGCCGTTGCGCTCGCGCATCGACCTGATCGCCGGCCGGTTGCGGATCGGTGGGTACGGGTTGCAGCATCAGTACTCAGGCCCCTCCTAAGAGACCGTACGTTAACAAAGGCAAATTTTGAGCCACCAAGAAAGACTAATCACGAATCAAGCATAGCTCAACGCGGCCATTACACGCGTTACAGCGCATAGCCTTCGGCGTTCGCGAATTCTGTGAGTTCGTCGCGGATCGAAGGGCGGTTGCGGCTCATCAAGCGCGACAGCGCGCGCTCAACCGCCTGCGCTTCCATCGAGAGGATCAACCGTTTCACAGGGCCAATGCCTGACGCCGGCATCGAAAGCCGTCGAAAGCCCAATGCGGTGAACGCCATCGCTTCAAGCGGACGCCCCGCCGCCTCGCCACAGATCGAGACTTGCAGCCCTGCCGCATCTGCGTCGTCGCGTATGCGCTTCAGCAAACGCAGCGCCGGCGCGCTCAGGATGTCGTAGCGCTCCGACACCCGCGCGTTGCCGCGGTCGGCAGCGAAGAAATACTGCATCAGATCATTGGTGCCGATGGAGATGAAATCGGCCCGGCCCTTAAGGTCAGGGATCGAGAACGCCAGCGCCGGCGCCTCCACCATCACGCCTACCTCAACCAGAGAAGGCGGCGTCCGCCCGTTCTTCCGGCACCATTCCAGTTCGCGGTCCACCAGCGCCCGCGCCGCATCGAACTCGCCCACCGTGGTGACCAGCGGAAACATCACCCTGAGCCGCCGACTGGCCGCCGCACTGATCAGGGCGCGCAGCTGGTAGCGAAGCAGCGCGGGCCGATCGAGTCCGATCCGGATCGCGCGCCAGCCGAGCGCGGGGTTTTCCTCTCGCTCCGCCGTCACGTAGGGCAGCACCTTGTCGCCGCCGAGATCGAGCGTGCGGAAGGTCACCGGGCGTAACCCCGCCGCGTCGAGCACATCGCGGTAGAGCATCGTCTGGCTCTCCAGCCGCGGCAGCGTCTCGGAGACCATGAACTGAAACTCGGTGCGGAAGAGGCCGATGCCCTCGGCCCCCGCCTCATCCAGGTGATGCACGTCCAGCGCGAGGCCTGCGTTCAGCAGTAGCGTCACGCGTTCGCCGTCCTGCGTCACCGGCGGCACGTTCTTGAGCCGCGCGAACTCCTCGGCCCGCGCCGAGCGCAAATTGATGCGCTGCTTGTAGGTGTGGACGAACGCCTGCTCTGGCCGCAGCCGCACCTCGCCGCGCTCGCCGTCGAGCACGATGCGGTCGCCGCCTTCGACGCGCGACAGCAAGCCGTGCAGCGATCCCACCATCGGAATGCCAAGCGCCCGCGCCACAATCGCGGCGTGCGCGGTATTCGCGCCCTCTTCCAAGGCCACGCCCTTCAGTCGCGCGCCGTAGTCCAACAGTTCCGCCGGCCCCAGTTCGCGCGCGATCAGGATCGCATCATCCGGCAGCGACTGCGCCGAACCCGCATCCACACCAGCGAGCGCGCGGAGCAAGCGATTGTCCAAATCCTCGAGATCGTGCAGCCGCTCCTTGAGGTACTGGTCGCGCGTCGCGTTGAATTTCGCCCTGTGCTCGCCACGTACACGCTCCACCGCTGCATCCGCCGAAAGGCCGGCGCGCACGCCAAGCTTCAGCTTCAGCTCCCAACTCGGATCGTTGGCGAGCATCAGAAACGTCTCGAGCACCTCGCGCGAAACGCCGGAGATGCGCCCTGGGTCGCCGTCCAGCATGTCGCTCAGCGCCTTGCGCACTTGCGCAAGCGCCGCATCGAGCCGGCCTTCCTCCTTGATCGGATCATCGGCGATCACGCGCCCCAGCGGTGCATGCGGCTCGTGCAGCACCGCCGTGCCGATGCAAATGCCGTCGGAAAACGAACGGCCCGCCAGCAGCTCCGGCTTGCTCGGCAGCGCCTCAACACCGGCGATCGAGGTGAGATCGCCGAACGCGCCAGAGGCCACCATCTCCGCCAGCACCATGGCGATGGTCTGCAACGCTTCGACTTCGTCTTCGCCGTACTGACGCGCCGCGCGGTTCTGCACGACAAGTACGCCGAACGTGCGCTCCGAACGCACAATCGGCACGCCCAAAAAAGCGTTGTAAGGATCCTCGCCAGTCTCGGGTCGGTACGAGAAACGCTCGTGATGCGGCGCGTCCGCGATGTTGAGCGGCGCGGCCGTCTCTGCAACTAGGCCCACCAGGCCTTCGCCAAGCTTTAGCGTCGTGCTGTGCACCGCTTCGGGCTTCAGGCCCTGCGTGGCGAACAGCTCATTCACCGCGCCACGCGTCAGATAGATGGAGCAAACGTCGGCCACCATGGTCGACGCCACCATGGCGACAAGCCGGTCGAGGCGTTGTTGCGCCTCGCCGCCGGCTTCCATGATCTCGCGCAGCTTGCGCAGCAGGATCCGGGAGCCGCCAATGTTGGCTGGGCCTGCCATTGCGCGTCAGAACTCTCCGTCAGGCGGCGTCAGGCCGCATCCAAACCATAAGCCGTATGCAGCGCCCGCACCGCAAGCTCGGTGTAGGCCGCATCGATCAACACCGAGATCTTGATCTCCGAAGTGGCGATCGCCTCGATGTTGATGCCCTTTTGCGCAAGTGCTGCAAACATCGTGCGCGCAACGCCGACCTGGCTCCGCATGCCGATGCCAATAACGGAAACCTTGGCCACATCGCGGCGGATGTGAACTTCCTCCACGCCAATCTTCGATTTGATCGCCTCGATCGC
>CADEDT010000151.1 GCA_902826145.1 uncultured Caulobacteraceae bacterium | reverse complement strand
CTCATGCGCAAAACCATCGCCAAGCGCATGACGGCCTCGTTCCGCGACGTGCCGCACTTCCCGCTGACGATCGATCTCGAAATCGATGCGCTGCTGAAAGCCCGCGGCGAGATCAACAAACGCTTCGCCGACAATGGCGTGAAAATCTCAGTCAATGACATGTGCATCAAGGCGGCAGCGCTCGCGCTGAAGCTCGTGCCGGAGGCCAACGCCAGCTACACGCCCGACGGCATTGCCATGCACCACCATGCCGATGTCGCGGTCGCGGTCGCCATTCCGCACGGCCTTATCACGCCGATCATCTGGGCCGCCGAAACCAAAGGCCTCGCGCAGATCAGCGCCGAGATGGCTGATCTCGCCCAGCGCGCACGCGAGCGCAAGCTAAAGCCCGAAGAATTCCAAGGCGGCACGTTCTCGATCTCGAACATGGGCATGCTCGGCATCAAGAGCTTCGCCTCGATCATCAACGAACCGCACGGCATGATCATGTCGATCGGCGCGGGCGAGAAGCGCCCGATCGTGAAGAACGACGCGCTCGCCATCGCCACGATGATGACTGTCACCGTCACCTGCGATCACCGCGTCGTCGATGGCGCGCTGGGCGCAGCGTTCCTCAAAGCCTTCAAGAGCTTCCTCGAAGACCCGATGGCGATGTTGTTGTGAGCGGAAGCATCGCAGCGGCGACGCTGCAATTTCCCGTCACGATGTCGCCGGCGCTGAATGCGAGCGCCATAGCGTCGCTCGCCGACACACTTGCAACCGACACGCTCGTTGTAACGGCTGAGGGCGCGCTGTCCGGGTATGAAAACCGCGCAGGATTCACAGCGGACATCGACGCTGCGGCCACAGACAAGGCGATCGCTGCCGTCGCCGATTTCGCCCGCCTGAAGCGCTTGCACATCATCTCCGGCGTTTGCCTCAGTGAGAACGGCCGCTGGACGAATAGCGCTCTCTATTTCGGTCCCAACGGCGAACGCGCGCGCTACGACAAGATCAACCTCGCCATGAGCGAACGCGGCCAGTTCGAGCCTGGCAACAAGCTCCCGGTGTTCGACATCACCATCGCGGGCCAGCCCGTCCGCCTCGGCATCCAGATGTGCCGCGAGATCCGCTACCCCGAGCAATGGCGCGCGCTCGCAGCGCAAGGCGCCCAACTGATCGCCTACGTCAACAATGCCATCGGCAGCAAAACCGGCGCCGCCGTATGGCGCGCGCACCTGATCAGCCGTGCCGCGGAAACTCAGCGATTCATCATCGGCGCCAACAACGCGGCGCCAGATCAAACCTGCCCAAGCATGATCGTAGGCCCCGATGGCGCTGTGCTCGCCGAAGCCACAGGAGCCGAAGCGAAGTGCATCAGCGCCAAGCTTGATTTGGGCGCGGTCTCAGATTGGGTGTTGTCGCAAGCGCGTAGCGATGTCGTTGCATTCGATCTGCGCGGCAAATAGGGGACAGGGCGCGCGTCTATCCAACGGGTCCCGCGCATTTCTCCCGCGCAATCAACGTTCGCACCAAAATCAATCCGACCGACTTGAGCCGGCCTTAAACTGCGCACGTCTCGGTTAGGAGGCGCTGGTGCACCAAGCCAAACGTTATCGGGACGCGGATTGAGCGTGATGAAGATGTGAAGCGGCGACGTGGATCTCTTCTGCTCCGCAAGCAAAGGAAAGCGGAGGCCCAGTGCGAGCTATGGTGGCTCGTCTGCACGCCGGATCGGGAACGAACATCAGGCGCTAAGCGCTATCGGATACCCAGCGTCGGGGACGATCGGAACGTGCGGGAGAAGTCCGCGACGATCGAACTACTCAAGTCCCTCTGTCAGCAAACGCATGGCCACCCGGAGTCGCCTCGAACGCCTCGGATGCTCGCCGGCCGCAAAGCCAATCCGCGCAGGGCGCGCTTCGGCAAACCCAATCTATTTTGTTCTTGGAAGCTTCACCCGAAGCGCGTCCTGCTCTCCCTTGTCACGCCGTAGCGCATGAGCGCGAAGGCGGGCGCCTTCGTGCGTCTACGCGTCAGCAGGCTTCGCCGGCTTCTTTGGCATCATCTCAACCAGCTTGAACAAGAACGGATTGATCGCGATCGAAATCAGCGCGCCACCGAGAATGAGATTATAGGTCTCCAGCGAAAGCAGATCCAATCGCCGCCCAAGATCGGCCAGCACAAACGAGAACTCTCCGATCTGCGCCAGCGCCACGGCGACAAGCAAACCCGTCTCAGTCGGCAACTTGAACGCCGATGTGATCGCGTAAGCCGCCAAGCCTTTGCCCAGCACAATGATCGCCACCACCGCCGCGACGCCGAGGGGCGCGTTCACCAGCGTCATCGGGTCGAACAACATGCCGACGGACACGAAGAACAACACCGCGAACGTATCGCGCAACGGCTGCGAGTCTTCAGCGATCTTGTGCGTGAACTTGCTGCGGTTGAGCACCATGCCCGCCAGGAAGGCGCCCAGGGCGAACGACGCCTCGAACAGGAAGTAAGCCACGAACGCCACGCCGAGCGCCAAAGCGATCGTGCCGAGCGACATCAGCTCCCGCGAGCGCAAATGCGCTACGCGCACAATGAGCCACGGAAACACCCGCGCGCCGACAATCAGCATGATCGCCACGAAGGCCGCTATCTTCAGCAGCGTCGTGCCGACCGCCATAATCGTCTCAACCGGCGATCCAGTCTCGCCACGCCCCATCGCCGCCAGCAACGGCAACAAAACGATCGCAAGCACGATGGCGATGTCTTCGATCACCAGCCACCCGACGCTGATCCGACCGTTCTCCGTCTTGAGAATCTTCCGGTCTTCCAGCTCCCGCAACAGCACGACGGTCGATGCGACGGACAGCGAGAAGCCGAGCATCAAACTCTCGGCGGCGCCAAATCCCATCACCGTGCCCACGAGATAACCGAGCACGGTGGCGACGCTCATCTGCACCAGCGCGCCGGGCAGGGCCACCAGCCGCACCGACCACAAATCATCGAGCGAGAATTTCAGCCCGACGCCGAACATCAGCAGGATGACGCCGATTTCCGCCAGCTGGAGCGCCAGATTGGTGTCGCCGACAAAACCGGGCGTGAATGGCCCCACCGCGACGCCCGCGACCAGATATCCGATAATTGGCGAGAGCCGGAGTTGCCGTGCGACGGCGCCGAAGACAAACGCGAGCACCAGAGCCGCGCAGATGGTTGAGATTAGCCCGTAATTCTCCATGTCCCGTCGTTAGTGCGCATGGGAGCCGGCATGCGCAACCCAAGGGGCCGGAATTTCCGGGCCGCCGATGCCATCCGTCGCACGTCCTGCACGAGGCTGTGCAAATCCTGTCGCGGGGCGCGCCCCGCGCCGATAAGCTGGCGACTCGGGGGAACAGAATGTTCGCGAGCCTGATCCAAATTGTCGGACTCTGGTTTCTGGTCGCATGCGCCCTGGAAGCGCTCGCCGTGTTCGTCGAACAGGCGGGCTCAGCGCGTTCGCCAGACGAAGAAGACGGCCACAAGCGCGGCGCCAGCGCGCTGCTCGCATTCCTGCTCTCCCTGCTGACGCCCGGCCTGCTGCTCGCGCACGGCTTCCTCGCCACACACGGGCAAGATCAAACCATACGCGTCCTCGCCATGGCCCTGCCGATTGGCGCTGTGCTGCTGGGCGCGCTGTTCGGCGCAATCTTCGGTGCAGTCGCAAAGGGCGCCGCGCCCACCATGCGCAAGCTCGCGCTGCCGCTTGATCTGGTAGCGTTCGGCGTCGCCGTGTTCGCGACGCTCGCCAGCATTCAGCTGCTAATCAGCGCCGCCCAAAACGGCGGCGTCATCACCACGAACTAAGCGGCTTGGCCGGCCTGACGCAGTTTCTTCGTCACCATCACTGTAAGCTGCTGCGTCACCGTCTGCCGCAGCTCAACTTGGTGGTTCGGCAGCTCGGCCAGCTGCACCATTGAGTCCAAGTGCGCCTGCACAACGTCGACGTTCAACGGCGCATCGGCGCCCACGCCCTTGATGTAGTTGAACAGGGAAGAAGCCGCCGACATCAGCAGCCGGTCCTTCATATCTCCCGCCAACGCGCTCAACTGACCGCAGGTGAGTCCCAGATCGCGTAAGCCATCGACATCGCCCGGCTTCCACGCCCGCAATTGCACGCCAATCCGCTCGCAATACATGCGCGCCAAACCCTTGCGGATCTGGATCTCCGGCGAGTCCGCATTTTTATCGTTGCTGTCGAAGAGGCGGCGGCGCGGGCCTTCATACTCTTCACCGCGTGCGCCTCGCCGGCGGCACGGGCCCACGTATTTGGCGCTCTCAACGAAATCGCGGCCCTTGCGCTGCGTCTCGCGTACGCGGCGGAGCAGGGTGGTGGTCGAGAACGGCACCTGGACGAACTCGTTCACGCCGGCGGTCCGCGCACGCGCAATATCGGTGACCCGGCAGCGTTCAGTCGCGATCACGATCGGCACGCGGCGGCAGGTGTCGCCAGCTTCGCCAGCGCGAATACGCTGCGCCAAGGACACGCCATCGCAGCCATCCACGTCCCATGCGGCGACGACCACGTGCGGCTGCATAACGGGCAGCATAGATAGGCAATGATCGACGCTCTCAGCGTGCTCGACCTGCACGGTGCGCATCTGGCGCAACGTCTCGGTCGTCAACCGCCGCTGAAACGGCTTGTCGTCAACGACCAAAATCCGAAGGAGCTTTTGAACGTGTGCCCGTCTGTCCGCCATAGCGCGATCATGAATACACGGGCGCCGTTAAAGATTTGCGGTAAAGTACATACATTCAGCGTAAACACGCGGTGAATCAGTTAAACAGCATCAATGCTTTCGCTACTGCTCGCATCGTTCGTTACGTTCTTCGTCGCCATCGATCCCGTGGCGATGGCGCCGATGTTCACGACCATGACCAACCGCATGACGCCCGCTTGGCGGCGCTACATGGCGTTGAAGTCCGTGGCGATCGCGACCGGCATCCTGCTCGCTTTCGCTTTCGGCGGCGCCTGGCTCCTGGAACAAATCCATGTCTCCATCGATGCCTTCCGCATCGCCGGCGGCCTGCTGCTTTTCCTCATCGCCGTCGACATGCTGTTCGAGAAGCGCTCCGAGCGCCGTGAGGAGCGCGCCGAGCAAGTCGCGGCCGAGCAAGCCAAGCATCCTGGCTCGCAGGACGACATCTCCGTCTTCCCTCTGGCCATTCCGCTCATCAGCGGCCCCGGCGCCATTGCCTCGATCATGTTGCTCTTCGCCGAGCATGAGAACCTGGCCGAGCGCGGCATCATCCTGCTGGGCGTCGGCGCGAACCTGGCGCTCTGCCTCATCGCCTTCCTCGCAGCTGGCCCGCTATCGAAGATCATGGGCGAGACCGTCGCTTCGATGCTCACCCGCATCTTCGGCATCCTGCTTGCGGCGCTGGCGGCGCAGTTCGTGGTCGATGGCATCAGGAACGTGTTCGGGATTGCAGGTTAGCGATTTCGCATCGCAGCAAGGCCAATCCCCACCTTCACGCGGCGTGTTAGACTGCTAAGTACGCCTCATGAGCACATCCTTCGACGTCATCGTTATCGGTTCCGGCCCTGGCGGCTACGTGACCGCCATCCGCGCTTCGCAGCTTGGTTTGAAGACAGCCATCGTCGAGCGCGACCGCTTGGGTGGCATCTGCCTCAACTGGGGCTGCATCCCGACGAAGGCGCTGCTGCGTTCCGCCGAGGTTTATCGCAACGCGCAGCACGCCAAGGATTTCGGCCTCACCATCGAGAACGTGAAGTTTGACCCCGAAGCGGTGGTGAAGCGCTCGCGTGGCGTGGCTGGACGCATGGAGAAGGGCGTTCAGTTCTTGATGAAGAAGAACAAGATCACGGTGATCGAAGGCGAAGCGCGGCTTGAAAAGGGAAGCGCTGCGCCAAAGGTGACCGTGAAAGGCAAGGACGGCAAAGACGCGACGTATGACGCCAAGAACGTGATCCTCGCCACCGGCGCGCGCGCGCGCGAAATTCCGGCGGCGGGCTTGAAGGCCGATGGCAAGCGCATCTGGACCTATCGCGATGCGATGACGCCGCCGTCGTGGCCGGACTCACTGCTCGTCTTCGGCTCAGGCGCTATCGGCATTGAGTTCGCAAGTTTCTATGCGGCGTTCGGTGTGAAGACGACGGTGGTGGAATTGCTCGATCGCGTGCTGCCGGTCGAAGACGAGGAAATCTCGGCGTTCGCGAAGAAGCGCTACGAGAAGGAGGGGCTGAAGATACTCACCTCCACCGAAGCCAAGTCGCTGAAGGCGACGGCGAATGGAGTTGAGGCTGTCGTCTCGTCGAAGGGCAAGGAAGAAACACTAACGGCCACACATGCCATCGTCGCCGTCGGCATCACTGGCAACATCGAGAACCTCGGTCTCGAAGGCTTGGGCGTCAAAACCGATCGCGGCCACATCGTCACCGATGGCTACGGCAAGACCAACGTTGCCGGCCTCTATGCGATCGGCGACGTCACAGGCGCGCCGTGGCTGGCGCACAAGGCGAGCCACGAAGGCATCATCTGCATCGAAGCCATCGCCGGCCAGAAGCCGCATCCGCTGATCAAGGAGCGCATTCCGGGCTGCACGTATTCGCATCCGCAAGTCGCCAGCGTCGGCCTCACCGAAGCGAAAGCGAAAGCGGCGGGCAGGGACGTGCGCGTCGGCCGCTTTCCGTTCGTCGGCAACGGCAAGGCGATCGCGCTCGGCGAAGATCAGGGCATGGTCAAAGTCGTGTTCGACGCCAAGACCGGCGAACTCCTCGGCGCGCACATGATCGGCGCCGAAGTGACGGAGCTCATCCAAGGCTACGCCATCGCCATGCAGACGGAGACCACCGAGCACGAACTCATGGAAACCGTCTTCCCGCACCCGACGCTGTCAGAAATGATGCACGAAGCGGTGCTCGATGCGTACGGACGTGTGCTGCACGTTTAGAGGGCGGAACCAGCGCCGCTGCGTCATAAAACTTTCTTCGAGACAGCAAATCCAATCCCAGCGCCGAGCAGTACAACATAAGCGAGCGGTGTGCTCGCATGCTCGGAGACCCGCTCATGAAACTATCAGCCCTCGTGCTGACCTTAGCGCTCGCAATGCCAGTGGCCGCCCAGGCGCAAACGATTGCCGGCCTCGTCGATGGTGCAACGCTGGTTCACATTGACCCAGCAACCCGCCGCGCGACGCGAACGGTGGCAATCACAGGTACGGATGCGCCGATTGCCGGAATCGATGTTCGGCCGTCCGATGGCCAACTCTACGCGCTGAGCTTCTCCGGCGCTGTGTTCACGATCGATCCGAATACGGGCGTGGCGACGCGCAAATCGCAGCTTCGAGTGGCGCCGTCAGCCGCGGGCGCGGTAGTGGTGGACTTCAACCCAGTGGCCAACCGCCTGCGTGTCATCACCGAGAACGGGACGAACCTGCGCGCAAATGTCGACAATGGCGACGTAACCAACGACACCAACCTCCGCCACGCGAGCGGCAGCGAGCAGCCAAGAGTGATTGCCGGCGCCTATACGAACTCAGTCGCGGGCGCGACCGAGACGACCTTGTTCGACATCGATGCCGCCGGGCGCTTCCTGAGACAAGCGCCGCCGAACGACGGCGTGCTCAACGATGTTGGCGCGCTCGGCGCAACGCCAAGCGCCATTGCGTTCGACATTACAACGCAGGGCACGACCAATGAAGGGTGGGCGATCGCCGGCCGCGCGTTGCACCGGATCGATCTCACCACAGGCGCGGCGACTGCTGTTGGCCCCGTGCGCGGCGTGCGCGGTCAGATCAGCGACATCGCAATTCTGCGCTAATGGAAAAAACGAGCGCTCGCAACGCGGGCGCTCGTTTACTTCACGCGGGTAAACACTAAGCCGCCTTGGCCTCAGCGAACCGCTCTGCCGCCATGCGTTGCAGCACGACGTAATCCGTCTTGCCGCTGCCGAGCACCGGGATCTCTTCGATCACAACGATCTTCTTCGGCACCGCAAGCTCACTCGCGCCGTTGGCCTTGGCCCAAGCTTGCAGCTCTTCGGCTGTCGCGCTCTCATGGTCGGTGAACAGGATGATGCGTTCGCCCTTGCGCGAATCCGGCAACGCCACGGCGGCGTGCAGATGATCGGGCCACACGTTCTGCGCATAACCTTCGACGGCGTTCAGCGACACCATCTCGCCGCCGACCTTCGCGAAGCGCTTCACGCGGCCAAGGATGCGGACATAGCCTTCAGCATCGACATCAACGACGTCGCCCGTGTCGTGCCAGCCTTGCGGCAACAGATCGATGCCGAACGGCTTCGTCGGATCGAGATAGCCGCGCATCACGTT
>CADEDT010000150.1 GCA_902826145.1 uncultured Caulobacteraceae bacterium | reverse complement strand
GGCATGAGCTTCGGCCCGTTCCAGGACATCAAGCAAGGCGATGTCATCGAGTGCTTCAACGTTGAAGTGGTGCAGCGCTCGCTCTGAGGCGTGACATGCGGCGGATAATTCTGACAGCCATTGCTGCGCTGGCGTTAGGCGTGAGCGCGTGCGACCGCAACAGCGGCGACTCGAATGTGCCGGGCGAACGCCCGCAAACACAGGTCGAGGCCGAAACGCGCGTCGACACCGTTCCTCAGGAAGAGCCTGCGGTTGCGCGTTCGCAATGGCGCGCCGCGAACGAAGATGCCCGCACGATCACAGGCAATCTGCGCGTGAGTATGCAGGGCCGACGTGGCGGTCCGGTGGCGTTCGCCTTCGCGACCGGGATCACCATCGTTGGCCAGCCCTACAATGTCGTGCCGGCCGATTCTCGTTCTGGCGTTGGTGGACAGAGCTTCGCGGCGGTCCTCGGCGGCGACCCGCGCGTCGAGGCGTACCTCTATCGCGTAGAGTCCGAGAACGTGACCAATAGCGCGGCTCGTGGCGGTCTCTGCGGTGAAGCTGTGACGCGTTTTATCGCTGTCAGCGAGTTTGTGGATGGCTCCGGCCGCTGGGTGTTCAAGATCGCCGCTTTCACCGGCGACGTTCAGCCACCATCAAACCGGGACGTTCAGCTCTGCAACGCCTACTCGTACACGTCGCAGTAAGATGAAAGGTAAATCACGTGGTCATGAGGGGCATGGACCCTCGCAGCGCCAATTGAGGGCCGCCGAACTCGTGCGCCATGCGCTGGTGGATATAGTCCAGCGGGAAGAGCTTCGGGATGCCGATCTGCGCGGCGTGTCCGTCACCATCGGAGAGGTTCGCGCCTCGCCCGACCTAAAACACATGACAGCATTTGTTTCTTCGCTGGGTCCGGGTGACCCACAAGTGATCGCCAACGGCCTGACACGCATCTCCGCCTTCCTGCGCGGCCGGCTCGCACGCAGCATCGATCTCAAGTTCACGCCCGAGCTGCACTTCCAGCCGGACATCTCCTACGACGAAGCGCGCCACATCGATGAACTGCTTGCGAGCCCGGAAGTCGCGCGCGATTTGCGTCACGACGACGAAGAAGGCGATCGCTGATGGGCCGCCGCAAGAAGGGCGATGACGTTTCGGGTTGGGTCGTTCTCGACAAGCCCGATGACATGACGTCGACGCATGCCGTGTCGGCCATCCGCCGCATCTTCAATGCGCAGAAGGCAGGCCATGCCGGCACCCTCGATCCGCTTGCGTCCGGCATCCTGCCGATCGCGCTGGGCGAGGCGACCAAGACGGTGCCGTGGCTGATGGAAGCCAGGAAGACCTACCTCTTCACCATCAAATGGGGTGTCTCGACCGACACCCAGGACCGCGAAGGCAAGTCCATCGCCGAAAGCGATATCCGCCCGACAGCCGACGCCATCCGCGCCGCGCTCCCAGCATTCATCGGCGAGATCGAACAGGTCCCGCCCCAGTTCAGCGCCGTGAAGGTCGACGGCGAGCGCGCCTATGACCTCGCCCGTGCTGGAGAGGCTGTTGAACTCGAACCCCGCCAAGTCACCGTTTACGAGGCCGAGCTGGTCGAAACCGAGGGCGATGACCTCGCCACTTTCCGGTTCCGGTCGGGCAAAGGCTTCTATATCCGCGCCCTCGTCCGCGATTTGGCGGCAAAGCTTGGCGCGGAAGGCCACGTTTGGCGCCTCCGCCGCACCGCAGTCGGGCCCTTCACCGAGGCTGAAAGCGTCACACTGGACGATTTGCAGCTTTTAGGTCAGAAGGGCGCCGCGTCAGAACGCCTGAAGCCCGTTGAGACCGCGCTGGACGACATCCCGGCACTGGCCATCAACGGCGAGGACGCGTTCAAGCTCAGACAGGGACGGCCCATCGTCCTCCTCCCGCATGTGGTGGAGACGCTGAAGCCGCAGTTTCGAGATCGCTTTATCGGCGGTGTCGATGCGTCCCGAGCAGCCGTCGCTCTCTACGAGGGCAAAGCTGTTGCGCTGGGCGACGTGCGAGCCGGACGCTTCGAGCCGAGCCGCGTGTTCAACATCGCAAATTAAAAGGAGTACCGATGTCGATTACAGTGGAGCGCAAAGCTGCGCTCATCAAAGACAATGCGAAGGGCAAGAACGACACCGGTTCGCCGGAAGTTCAGGTCGCGATCCTCTCGGAGCGTATCGCCAACCTCACTGAGCACTTCAAGACTCACAAGAAGGACAACCACTCGCGCCAAGGCCTCCTGAAGATGGTCTCTCAGCGCCGCCGGTTGCTCGACTATCTGAAGAAGAAAGACGATGGGCGCTACCAAGCGATCATCGAAAAGCTGGGTCTGCGCCGCTAAGCGACGACTCTAAGTGTTCGGTTGCGAACACCGGGTGAGGAGTGCAGGCGCTTGCGCCAAACCTCACGCATTCACCCCTCATCCAAACTCGCGCTCTAGCGCGGGACTGAACGAACCTCCGGCCATTCGGGCCGGAGGCAATTCGCGCAACGGATCCGCCGTTGCGCATGTACGAGGCGCCGAGCAGGGGCTCGCCGCCTGGAGTTAGACGTATGTTTGATACCAAATCTGTTTCCATCGATTGGGCAGGCCGCCCACTAAAGCTCGAAACTGGCCGCGTCGCGCGTCAAGCTGACGGCGCTGTGTTTGCGACTTGGGGCGAAACCGCGCTGCTCGCGACGGTCGTCTATGCGAAGGAAGCGAAGCCCGGTCAGGACTTCTTCCCGTTGACCGTGAACTACCAAGAAAAGTACTTCGCCTCGGGCCGCATTCCTGGCGGCTTCTTCAAGCGCGAAGGTCGCCCGACTGAACGCGAGACGCTGCTGTCGCGTCTGATCGATCGCCCGATCCGCCCGCTGTTCGTCGATGGCTTCAAGAACGAAGTCCAAGTCATCATCACGGTGCTGAGCTGGGACAACGAAAACGAGTCCGATCTGCTCGCTATGGTCGCCGCTTCGGCCGCTTTGACGATCTCCGGCGTTCCGTTCATGGGCCCGATCGCTGCCAGCCGGGTCGGCTGGATCGACGGTCGTGCGGTGCTCAACCCGACGATCGAGCAAATGAAGACGTCGGATCTCGATCTCGTCGTCGCCGGCACCGCCAACGCCATCATGATGGTCGAGTCGGAAGTGAAAGAACTCAGCGAAGCGCAAATGCTTGAGGCGCTCTCGCTTGCGCACAAGGGCATGCAGCCAGTGATCGATGCGATCATCGATCTGGCCGAGAAGGCCGGCAAAGAGCCGTTCGAGTTCGACCCGCCGGATCATTCGGCGCTGCAAGCCAAGATCGTCGCCCTCGTCGGCGCTGATCTCGGCGCCGCCTACAAGGTGACGAAGAAGGACGAACGCTACGCCGCCGTTGGCGCGCTGCGCGAAAAGGCCAAGGCCGCGCTCGTGAAGAGCGACGCGAACCCGGATGGCGCCGACGCCAACGTGTTCAAGGAAACCTTCAAGGCTGTCGAAAGCGACGTCGTCCGGACGCGCATCGTCAAGGAAAAGGGGCGTATCGACGGCCGTCCTGTCGACAAGGTTCGTCCCATCGAGTCGATGGTTGGCTTCCTGCCGCGCACGCACGGCTCGGCGCTGTTCACCCGCGGTGAAACGCAATCGATCGTCGTCGCCACGCTCGGCACCGGCGAAGATGAGCAATTCATCGACGCGCTCTCAGGCACGACCAAAGAGCGCTTCATGCTCCACTACAACTTCCCTCCCTACAGCGTCGGTGAAACCGGCCGTATGGGTGGCGCCGGCCGCCGCGAAATCGGCCACGGCAAGTTGGCGTGGCGCGCGATGAAGGCGGTGCTGCCAAGCGCCGAGCAATTCCCGTACACGATCCGCCTTGTCTCCGAGATCACCGAGTCGAACGGCTCATCGTCGATGGCGACGGTTTGTGGTTCGTCGCTGGCGCTGATGGATGCTGGCGTGCCGATTTCGGCGCCGGTCGCCGGCGTCGCCATGGGCCTCATCCTTGAAGACTACGGCTTCGAGGTTTTGACCGACATTCTGGGCGATGAAGATCACCTGGGTGATATGGACTTCAAGGTGGCGGGCACGTCAAAAGGCATCACGTCGCTGCAGATGGACATCAAAGTCGCCGGCATCACGCAGGAGATCATGCAAGTCGCACTCGACCGTGCTCACGGCGCGCGCTTGCATATTCTCGGCGAGATGAACAAGGCCATGGACGCGCCGCGCGGCGAAGTCGGCAAGAACGCCCCGCGCATCGAGCAGATCAAAATCCCGACCGACAAGATCCGCGACGTGATCGGCACCGGCGGCAAGGTGATCCGCGAGATCGTGGAAAAGACCGGCGCCAAAGTGAACGTCGAAGACGACGGCACGGTGAAGGTGGCTTCGGCCAACGCCGAGTCGATCGAAGCGGCGATCAAGTGGATCAAGTCGCTGACCTCCGAACCGGAAGTCGGCCAGATCTACGAAGGCAAGGTCGTGAAGGTGATGGAGTTCGGCGCCTTCGTGAACTTCTTCGGCGCCAAGGACGGCCTCGTTCACGTTTCTCAGCTGGCGCGCGAGCGCGTTGAGAAGCCGGGCGACGTCGTGAAGGAAGGCGACACCGTGAAGGTGAAGCTCTTGGGCTTCGACGATCGCGGCAAGGTTCGCCTCTCGATGAAGGTCGTCGATCAAGCCACGGGCGCTGACCTCAGCGCTGAGCTTGGCCCGGAGGCCCTCGATGAAGGTCCGCGCCGCGAACGCAGCGATCGTGGCGACCGCGGCCCGCGCCGCGGCGGCGGCGGTCGTGACCGTCCGCGCCGCGAAAGCTCGGGCGACTAAACCTGAAGCGCTAACGCAAACAGAAAGCCCGCTTCGCAAGAGGCGGGCTTTTTGCTGCCGCCAGTCGGAACAAGCGCGACGCTGACGAGGTTGGCCGTTCATGCCAGAACAGAAGAACCGAACACCTCCACCCGAGAGCGTCGTTCGCCCGGAGCGCCCGCGCCCGGACGATCCCGCCGGCGACACACCAGATCAAGACGGTATCGAGATCGACAACGCGATTGAGCGACCGCAGGACGGACAGCCCGGCCAACCCGGCGCCAAAGTATACTAGCGCCGCACGCCGTTCGTCTGCTTAGTGGTCAGCATGGCCGTAGTCGTTCTCGCTAAATTCGCATCGCTGCCGGAGGCAGTCGTCGCCAGATCACTGCTCGAAGCGGAAGGTGTCGGCGTTGTCATGCCGGAGCAAGGCTTGGTTGCCGGTCAGCTCGATGCGGGCGTGATGGGCGGATGGCGGCTGCTGGTGATCGACGAAGAGCTGGAGCTTGCGCGCAAAATCTTGCTCGACGCGAAGATCGATTTCTAACGTTCGCTCTCGTTGGGCAGCGCGGCCCAGGCGGCGATGAGCGCCGGTACGATGACCAGCCACAAATCTACACCGACATTGCCTGTGCGCTCCGTCACTACATCGATGACGTGAATTATTGCGTGCCCAATCAAGAAGGCGGCGCCAGCGATCGCAGCCGGCCAATAGTGCGGCCGCCAAGCGCGCGCGATCAGCGCTAGGCTCGCGACTAGATAAGCGACGCCGATGGCCATCACGAAGTGCGGATTGAACGGTCCGGTGTGCGGAAGGCCAGGCACGCTGTCGTACCAGAGCGTGGGCGCCGCCAGCATGAACACACCGTTCACGGCGCCGCCAGCACCGATGATTGCGGCGATGGCGCGCTTGAGCACTAGGCCTTCGCGCTCATTGGCAGCGCGGCCCAGATCGCCAGCGCCGCCGGGATCGCGAACAGGCTGAGGTTCGCAACCGAGTCGTGCATGTGCCCGCCGCTGATGCCAGACAAATGCACGATGCCGTGCAACGCGATGAAGCCGAGCGTCGCGACGGCGACCGGCCACCAGCGCGGCCGCCATGCACGAACGAAAAGGCCCAGCCCTGCACCAACAAATGCAGCACCAAGGTCGGCGATCACGTGCTCATGATAGTGGTCAAGTGGCACGAGTCCCGAAACGCCCGCATGCCACGCAGGGCCAGCAAGCAGCATGACGGCGCCATTCAACGCTCCGAGAGCGCCACACACGGCGGCCGCGAGGCGCCAACCCATCATTCGTTAGCATCGCCTGTGCTTGGCACGGCGACGACGTGGAAGCCGGCGTCGACATGGATCACTTCGCCGGTTGTCGAGCGGCCGAGGTCCGAGCAAAGCCACAACGCACAGCCGGCGATGCCTTCCATGCTCGTGTCTTCTTTCATCAGCGACCATTCGCGGCCGGTTTGGATCAAACCGCGTCCGCCCTGGATGCCGGCAATCGCGAGTGTGCGCATGGCGCCGGCGCTGATCGCGTTGACGCGAATGCCGCTCGGCCCGAGATCGCGCGCCATATAGCGCGTGCACGCTTCCAAGGCCGCTTTCGCCACGCCCATCACGTTATAGCTCGGCAGCACGCGTTCGGCGCCGAGATACGAAAGCGTCACCATCCCGCCGCCATTCTTCATCAGCTTCGCCGCCCGCTTGCCGGCCGCGACGAACGAGAAGGCGGAGATATCCATGGTGCGGAGGAAGTTCTCGCGCGTCGTGTTCTCGACGAACGAACCCTTGAGCTCGCTCTTGTCGGAGAAGGCGATGGAGTGGACGAGAAAATCCATTCCGCCCCATTGCTTCTCGATCTGCGCGAACGCCGCGTCGAGTTGCTCATCGTTGGTTGCGTCGCACTCAAGCATCGTCTTGGCGCCGATCGACTCGACGAGCGGCCGCACGCGCTTCTCCAGTGCTTCACCCTGATAAGTGAAGGCCAATTCCGCGCCTTGCGCTGCAAGCTGCTGCGCGATGCCCCAAGCGATCGAATTTGAGTTGGCGACACCCATCACCAAGCCGCGCTTGCCGCGCATGATTTCGCCCTTCGGAAACACCCACTCGTCGGCCATCGCGGCAACTCCTTCTTTGGCCGCCCGTCTAGCCCATCTCAGTCAAAATCGGAACCCGAAAGCGGCGCTTGCGTTCTGGCCGTACGCGCGAATGCGCACGATTTTGATGGAGAATGACATGGCCGAAATTCGCGAAACCCACGTCGAGCGCGACGAGGACGGCCGCGTGACCGACACCCGCGTTGTGGTGGAGCGCCCGAAGAAGAGTGGTGGATTTGGCTGGGGTATGTTCTTTGGCGCACTGCTGGTCGCAGCTGCGGTGATTGGCTTCGGCTATAGCGAAGGCTCATTCCAACAAGCCGGCGTCGAGGCCGATCAGGTCGCGGCGCAGGTTGAGCAGACCACCGAGGGCGCAGTCGACGCAACGAGTGACACCGTCAACAACGCGACCGAGACGACCGAGCAGGCCATGAACGAGACGAGCGACACCGCGACGAACTAACCCCTCGTCTCAACGGGATCGCTTTAGAGCGCCGGCCTTTAGGGGCCGGCGCTCGATTTTTTGTAACCTCTCGTTAAGTCTTCCGCTTACCGTCAATTTAAGTTGCGCAAGTTAGACTCCAGCGTTTTTTGGAGTTTCAGCCCGTGCGCAATCTCGCTTTGCAGACGCTCGCCGACCAACTCGCCGACGATAAGACCATCAGCGCCGATGAGGCGCTTGAACTCCGCAAGGCCGTCTTTCCGGACGGCGTTGTCTCGCGCGAAGAGGCTGAAATGCTGATCTCGCTGGCCGCGCGCGTCGCCAATAGCGATGCGGCCTGGTCGCATGCCTTCGTTGAAGCGATCACCGATCACGTTCTGGCCGCTGGCGCCTACCCGGGTCACGTCGATGAAGCCACGGTCTCTTGGCTCACCACGCGTTTCGGCAAGGAAGGCCCGCGTGAAACCGAGGTGGAAGCGGTTCTGAAGATTCTTGAGCGCGCCGAGAGCGCGCCAGAATATCTGAGCGCGTTCGCGCGTGAGCGCGTCGGCGCCTTGCTCGCACTCGCGCCGGTTGGCGCCGCGGAAACCGAAACTGTTCGCCGCTGCCTCTACGCGTCGTCGGGCTCGGGCCGTATTTCGGTGACGGAAGACGAAGCGCGCTGGCTGTTTGCGCTCGACGCCGCAACCGATGGCTGCGCCAACCACGTTTCTTGGGGCGATCTCTTCGTCAAGGCGATCCTCAATCACTTGATGGCGCGCAAGGCGCCGGCGCTGCTTGAAGCAAACGCGATGATGGCGCGCCAAGCGTGGCTCGCGAAATCGACCCCGGGCGTGATGGGCATGCTTGGCGGCATGTTCCAGAAGGGCTGGCAGGCCAAGACGCGCAACGCCAACGAACTCGAAGGTTGGGAAGCGCACTACGAGGCCGCCAATGGCGCCGCCGAAGCGGACGCCCAGCTGAAGCTAGCTGAAATTGCTTGGACCGTCGGCATGACCAAGGAAGACGGTAAGCGCACCGCGAACGAAGCCGCGCTGCTTGCAGAAATGCGCAACATCGA
>CADEDT010000149.1 GCA_902826145.1 uncultured Caulobacteraceae bacterium | reverse complement strand
GAGATGGTCAAGTCGATGGCGAAGAAGCCGATCATCTTCGCCATGGCCAATCCCGATCCGGAGATCACGCCGGAAGATGTTCACGACGTGCGTAAGGACGCGATCGTGGCCACGGGCCGCTCGGACTATCCGAACCAAGTCAACAACGTCCTGGGTTTTCCCTACATCTTCCGCGGCGCGCTTGATGTGCGCGCGCGTACGATCAATGAAGAGATGAAAGTGGCTGCCGCGCGCGCGCTCGCGGAGTTAGCGAAGCAAGACGTGCCGGATGAAGTGGCTGCCGCCTATCACGGCCGGCGGCCGAAATTTGGCCCGGACTACATCATCCCTGCCCCGTTCGATCCGCGGCTGATCTCTGAAATTCCGCCCTATGTGGCACAGGCCGCGATGGATACCGGTGTGGCGCGCAAGCCCATTCCGGACATGCAGGCTTACAAGCACGGCCTGGCACAACGTCTCGATCCGACCGCCGCGATGATGCAGCGCGTGCAAACCGTCGTGCGCCGCAAGCCGAAGTGCATCGTGTTCGCGGAGGGCGAAGAGCCATCCGTGATCCGCGCTGCTTACGCCTTCAAAGAGCTGGGTCTCGGTAACGCCGTGCTCGTTGGTCGCGAAGAGACGGTGCGCGCGAACATGGCGCAGGTGGGCGTGCCGGAGAACTCCGCGTTGAGCATCATCAACGCACGCCTCTCCGATCACAACGATCTCTATTCGGATTACCTCTACAAACGGCTCCAGCGCTTTGGATACCTGCAGCGTGACGTGCAGCGCATGGTCAACCAGGACCGCAACGTGTTCGGCGCTTGCATGGTCGCACTCGGCCACGCTGACGGCATGGTCACCGGCGTCACACGCAACTACGCGACCGCCCTCGATGATATCGTGAAGGTGATTGACCCTGCGCCGCGCGAACGCGTGATGGGCATGTCCGTCGTCCTCATGAAGGGCCGCACGCTCTTCATCAGCGACACCGCGGTCGCCGAATTCCCGGACCCACCGGAGTTGGCGCAGATTGTGATTCAATCCGCCGCGATGGCGCGCCAGTTCGGCATCACGCCGCGCGTTGCGCTCATCTCGCACTCAACCTTCGGCAATCCGAAGATGGAACGCTCTGAGAAAATTCGCGACGCAGTTTCCATTCTCGATCGGCGTGAGGATGTCGAGTTCGAGTACGAAGGCGAGATGAACGTCGACGTCGCGCTACACCCAGATATGCGTGAGCTCTATCCGTTCTCGCGCCTGTCCGAGGCTGCGAACGTGCTGGTGATGCCTGCCCTGCACTCCGCCTCGATCGCGACGAGCCTGCTCACCACCGCCGGCGGCGCAACGGTCATCGGACCGGTGCTCACTGGCCTGTCAAAGCCGATCCAAATTGCGCCCCTAGGCGGGGCCGTGTCGGACATAGTCAGCTACGCAACGCTGGCCGCATTCCAAGCCGCCGAGGTGAAAGGCGAAGCGAAAGCCTAAGCGGGCGCGGCCGAAACCGCGGAGATCTGCTTCTTCGTCACCCGATTGAGGATGATGCAAAGCACCAGCGCCGGAATGCCGACAAGAGCCGTGCACAGGAAGAACCAAGCATAGCCCTGCATCACGTCGCCGCCTGCCGCAGCCTGCAGACCTTCGACCGCCTGACCCGAGAAGCCTTTCAGCACTTTGCCCAGCAACGCGTAGAACGAACTTAGCAATGCGTACTGCGTGGCGGTGTACCCGATGCTCGTGAGGCTCGACATGTAGGCGACGAGCGCCGCGCCAGCGAAGCCTTCGCTAAAGTTCTCAGTGAAGAGAACGCCGCTGAACAGGGCCGGTGAATATCCATTCCAGGCTAACAGCGTGTAGGCGATGTTCGAACCTGGTCCGAGGATCGCGCCAAGCAAAAGCGTTTTCCCGAAGCCGAAGCGCAGCGCACAGAGGCCCGCAGCCGAAATCCCAATCAGCGTCCCGACGAGGCCGAAGGTCAGACGCACCGAGCCGATCACCTCACGGGGAATGCCGACATCAACGTAGAACGGCCCAACCATCGGCCCCATGACGAAGTCAGGGAGTCGGTAAAGGCTGATCGCGGCGAGCATCAGCACCGCCATCGAGCCGTGGGTTTTCAAGAATGCGATGAACGGGCCCGCGATCGCATCGAACAGGCCGCGCGGCGTCCAGATGGCGGGCGTCTTTGTTGCTTCCGAGCGCGAGATCGGCTCACGCGCCACGAGCGTTGCGATCACCGCAATGCTCATGGCGGCGCCGTAGAGCGCGTAGGCCCCTGCCCAGCCGATGCCGTTCGCGACGAACAGAATGAGCGCGTTGGCCGCGAGGATCGCGAAGCGGTAACCGAGCTGGAACGCCGACGTGATCAGTGCCAGCTCTTCAGTGTCATCGGCCGACTCGATGCGCCAAGCGTCGACAACGATGTCCTGAGTGGCTGAGGCAAACGCAACGACGAGCGCGGCGATGCCAAGCGTTGTGAGGCCGCCATCGGGGCCAACGATGGCCATCCAAATCAGCGCGGCGCCGACAATAATCTGCGAGAACGCCATCCAACTGCGGCGGCGGCCAAGGAAGCCGAGGAACGGCGCGTCGATCTTGTCGATGATTGGCGCCCAGAGGAACTTGAACGAATAAGCGAGACCGACCCAAGAGAGAAAGCCGATCGCCGCGAGCGAAACGTCGTGCTCGCGCAACCAAAGGCCGAACGTGGCGCCGGTAAGCAGAAATGGCAGACCCGAGCCAAAACCCAAGACGAGCGTCAGCAGCACTTTCGGTTTGCTGAGCGCGCGCAGCACGTCGCGCCAGCCAGTCTTGCGTGGCGGCTTAGCCTCGACATTTGGTTCCGGCGTCTCTTGGGACATTCCGCTTCCTCCGCCGCCTTATTCGCGGGCGAACGTGGCGGGGTTCGGGCGATCGGTAAAGCGCGCGGCGACACTCAGCAGCCGGTTGGCGTCGATCGGTTTGGTGATGAAATCGTCCATGCCCGCTTTGGCCGCGTGCACGCGCTCTTCTTCACCGGCGTCAGCCGTAAGCGCCACGATGGGTGCGCCGGCAGACGGCCCTGCGCCGGCGCGTATGCGGGCCGCTGCCTCAAAGCCATCGAGGCGCGGCATGCGAATGTCGAGCAGGATCAGATCGTAGGCGCCGGCGGACGCCGCCGCGACGGCTTCCTCCCCATCCTGAACGCCTGTGACGATGCAGCCGGCGCGCGTGAGCAGCGTCCGCGCGAGCAAGGCGTTGATGGGATTGTCTTCGGCCAGCAGCACGCGAAGCCCGAGCAATGTTTGTTGCGCCGGTGTTTCGTCTAGCGCCCGTGGCGCAGGCAGCGCGGGTTCATCGCCGAGAGCGGCACGCACTCGTTGAACCAAAGAGCCACGGCGCACAGGCTTTAGTGTGTAATGCTCAATACCGGCCGCGCGGCAAGCATCGATCGCGGCACGACGTTCCTGCGGCGCCAACGCTATCACGGCGCGTGAGCTGCGCCTCAGGGCGTCAATCTCTTCACGATCGACGCCATCGTGCCAATCCAGGAGTACGACATCTGCATAGTCGCCGCGCTCAACCGGAATGGCGCCAAGCGAAACGGCGACGGCGCGCAGCGTTTGCGTCAAAAGCAACGATGGGCTCACAACACACAAGCGCACACCCGCCAGCGAAAGCGGCAGGCCTTCGGCGGCCGCGACCAAGAACGGAAGCTCAACCCAAAAGCTTGCGCCAAAGCCCGGACGCGACACGAGACCGACTTCGCCACCCATGGCAAGCGCCAGTTTTTTTACGATCGCCAGTCCGAGCCCTGTGCCGCCGTGCCGGCGGGCGACGCCGGCGTCTGCCTGCGCGAACTCTTCAAAGATGAGCGCCTGCTTCTCGGGCGGCACGCCTGGGCCGGTATCGCGCACATTGAAGCGCAAGCGCCCGTTCGGACGTGGCGCCATTTCGATGACAACGCCACCACTCTCGGTGAACTTCACCGCATTGCCAGCGAGATTGAACAGGATTTGTCGCAGTCGGCCATCGTCGCCGATAACACGGCGCGGCGCATCGCTTCGAACAGAGACGGCAATCTCCAGACCCTTATCGCGTGCCCGCGGGGAAAGCAGCTCGGCGACGCTTTGCATCGTCGCCTCTGGATCGAACGGCGCAGACTCCAGTTCAACCCGCCCTGCCTCCAGCCGCGAGTAATCGAGAATCTCCGTGATCAACTCGAGCAGCAACTCACCCGATTGCTTGATCGCGCCGACATAACTTTGTGCATTCGGCTCAAGCTTGCCCATCTCCAGCAAGCCGGCCATGCCGAGGATACCGTTGAGTGGTGTGCGGAGCTCATGTGTGAGCGTCGCAAACAATGTCGTCTTGGCGCGCAGCGCATCTTCAGCGGCGCGAACGTGACGGGTGATGTCGCGCGCGACGACCAAGCGCGCACCACCCTGCATTATGCGTTCGACCCACTCGAACTGACGGCCGTCCGGCGAAGGCGCCTCAAAGCGGCGCTCGCCGTCGGTGAGTTCTGGAGGCGTGACCCTGCCCCATGGCGGACGCTGCGGACCGACCCAATGACGAAACGTTGCGCGAAAAGCCGGATTGGCACGCAAAAGAGCCCCGTCCGCCGCCAGAACGGCGGCCGGATCGGGCAATGCGTCAAACGCATCAAAAGCTTGCGCGGCTTGCGGCTGCATTTGATGCGATCAAGCCCGCGCCGCGTTAAGAAACCTTAGCGAACGAGCCTTGATCCGCGCTTGCCCACTGACGTTTGAGGCTCAATGCTTCTGCGATGTGGATGCGGCGGACAGCCTCCGAGCCGTCGAGGTCGGCGATGGTGCGAGCGACCTTCAGCGTCCGGTGATAAGCGCGCGCTGAAAGCGCCAATGACTCCGCCGCCTTTGCCAACAGGGCCGCGCCAGGCGCATCCGGAACCGCCAAGCGCTCCAGCGACTCAAGATCGAGCGCGGCATTGAGCCCGGCTCCGCGTGACGCCTGCGCGTCGCGAGCGCGCGTCACACGGGTAGCAGCTTCGGCAGTGCCTTCAACGGGCGGAGGCAAAGTGAGATCGGCGGCCGTAACAGGCGGCACGTCGAGTTGGATATCTATACGATCGAGCAGTGGTCCAGAGAGCCGCGACTGATACTCGATGGCGCAACGCGGCCCGCGCCGGCACGCGCCGGCGCCCGGCCCTCCTCCGCAGCGACAAGGATTCATCGCTGCAGCAAGAAGAATGCGTGCGGGATAGGTAACGTGATGGTTGGCGCGCGCGATCAGCACTTGCCCGCTCTCGAGGGGCTGCCTTAGCGCGTCGAGCGCCTGCGACGAAAATTCTGGAAGCTCGTCTAGAAACAACACGCCTTGGTGCGCGAGGCTGATTTCGCCGGGCTTGGCGCGCAATCCGCCACCCACAAGCGCAGCCATCGAAGCAGAGTGATGGGGCGCACGGAATGGCCTCGTACGCGTCAAACGCCCACGTTCGAGTAGGCCCGCCACCGAATGCAGCATCGAAACTTCGAGCAATTCTTCCGAAGAAAGCGGCGGCAGCAAACCGGGCAAACGCTGAGCCAGCATCGACTTGCCAGCGCCCGGCGGACCGACGAACAAAATGTTGTGCGCACCTGCAGCCGCGATTTCCAGCGCACGCTTCGCTTGCTCCTGGCCCCGCACGTCGCGCAGATCGGGAACGGCCGCGCCAGAGACGAGATCGCCGCGCTCGGGCGACTTCAGCGCGGCGCCGCCACGAAAATGATTGACTAGTGCAAGCAGCGACGGCGCCGCGATCACTTCACCACCAGCCCAGGCGGCCTCAGCGCCACACGCTTCCGGGCAGATGAACGCCGCGTCCATCGAATGCGCGGCCATCGCAGCAGGCAGCGCACCAGGCGCAGGCGCGAGCGCGCCATCCAAACCGACTTCGCCGAAACAGACGACACCGTCGAGCGCATCGCGCGGCAGCGCGCCGATCGCCGCCATCATCGAAAGCGCGATGGGCAGATCGTAGTGCGTCCCCTCCTTCGGCAGGTCAGCGGGCGCAAGATTGACGACGAGACGGCCCGCGGGAATTGCGAGCCCAATTGATGCAAAAGCGGCGCGCACGCGCTCTCGTGATTCAGAAACGGCTTTGTCGCCCAGACCGACGATGACGATACCGGGCGTGCCACCCGTCATCTGCACCTGAACTTCGACTCGCCGCGCTTCGAGCCCAGCAAATGCTACCGTCGTTGCGTTGGCGCAGGTCTGCATAACGCCCGCCCTTTATCCACAGGATAGGTAGGTCAAACGTACAGAATTAGAACAAATTGGCAACAAAAAACGAACGCGATCGCGCCCTGCGCGAAGCGATGCACAGGTTTACCCCCAGCGGCCGAGGCACGCCACGGAAATCACGGGTTTTTAAAAGAAAATTAGCGCTGTTGGTAAGTCGCGCCGTCGCCCGCTGGAACGCCGTCATCGCCGCCGCCGCGATACTCGGGGCCGGATGGCGCCTGCGCGTAATACGGCATGTCCGGCGCACGGACCTGCATGAAGGAAACGACGCGGGTCACGCCACGCACAACGCTGGCGATCTCAGCGGCGCGACGCAGCTCCTGATCGGTGCGCGCCGTGCCCATCAAGTACACGTTGCCGTGGAACGTCTCGATATTGATGTTGATCGCGCGCACGTGCGGGCTCGCTGTGAGGCGCGTGCGAATTTGCGCGGTGATCCATTCGTCCTGCGCGCTTTGCGCAAACGTCGACGGCTGACCGACGACGATCTCGTTGTAGACGTTGTCGATGATACGCGCGCTGCGCGCGATGGTCTCCGCCATCTGGCGATGTTCAGCCGTTGGCGCCGTGCCCGAAAGCAAGAGATTGCGGTTGGCGACTTCGACGTCCACCTCTTGGAACGCGATGCTGTCAGCCGCCATCAGGCGCATCTTCACCTGCGACGACGCGCCCGCGTCATCGATGCCCTCGCCGATCGTGCGATCTTGAAGCGCGTAGACGCCGACACTTGCGGCCGTGCCGACAGCCGCGGTCATGCAACCGCTCGTGGCGATAGAGGCCGTGAGAGCGGCGGCGATAGCGATGAGTGTGCGCATGGTTGCGCCAGTCTGCACACGGATCGTTTCGGCACACTTAAGAGATCAGCGCCGTGATCTTTCGTCGAACCACGCGTCGCGTTCATGCCGCGGTAACAGACCTGAACCAACCACTACCAAGTCGAACCGGATCGGCGCCGCCGTCAACCGCCAGCGCCCAGCAAGTGTTTGCGCCGCGCGTGCGATGCGATCCTGCGCCATCGGCGTCACTGCGTAGGCGCCAGCGTCGTACGTATCGCGCGCTTTAACTTCGATGATCGCGAGAACGCCATTCTTCCAGGCGGCGATATCAACTTCGCCGTAAGGCGTTCGCAAACGATGACCCAAGATGCGATAGCCTTTGCACATCAGGTAGATCATCGCGGCCCACTCGCCGACGCGCCCGCGTCGCTCGGCTTTCTGCCGGCTCACGCACGATCCTTCAGCGCCAACGCTCGCGTGTACGCGCGCTTTCGAGACACACCCAAGTCACGCGCTGCTTCGCTCGCTGCCTCTTTCACGCCGCGCGTCAGCGCACGCGCCAAGAACGCATCGAGGACTTCGTCGATAACCTCCGTCTTCTCTGGCGGGCCAACGATCACCACGATCTCCCCTTTTGGTGCGCCCGCTTCGGCGTAGTGCGCGGCGAGATCTGCGAGCGACGCACGCCGCGCCTCCTCGAACATCTTGGTGAGCTCACGCGTAACGGCAGCCGGCCGCGGGCCTAGTACAGACGCCATGTCAGCCAAGGAGTCGGCCAAACGCGGTCCCGTCTCGTAGAAGACGAGTGTCGCGTCGACATCCGCCACTTCTCCCAGTGCGCTCCGCCGCCCTGCCTCCTTCGGAGGCAAGAATCCAGCGAAGAGAAACCGATCCGTTGGCAATCCAGCGATGACAAGCCCCGCAAGCAGCGCTGAAGCGCCGGGGATTGGAAAGACGCGATGCCCCGCCTCGATCACCGCACGCGCAAGTTTGAAGCCAGGGTCGGAGATCAGCGGCGTGCCAGCATCAGAGATCAGTGCAACGCTTTCGCCTCGGCCAAGCGCGCCGAGGATCAAGTCGCGAACCGCCTCGGCATTGTGCTCGTGATAGGCCGCGAGCTTCGGCTTCAGCCCGTACGCATCCAGAAGCTTCATCGCGACGCGCGTGTCTTCCGCGTAAACGCGGTCCGCAGCGCCCAAAATATCCAACGCCCTCAATGTGATATCGCGCAGGTTCCCGATCGGCGTGGCGACCACATAAAGGCCCGCTTCCAGCGGTGGACTGGATTCGCGGGCGCCGATACGGTCGCGCCCGCCTGTTTTGGGGTCAGACGAAGGGTTGTTCATGGCTTCCGCCAAATCATCGGCGCGGACGCTC
>CADEDT010000148.1 GCA_902826145.1 uncultured Caulobacteraceae bacterium | reverse complement strand
GATCGGCGAAATCGCGCACTGTGTAGCGGTGCAGCTGATCGCTCACGCCAAGCCGGCCCTTACCGAGCAGCTGCAGGCGCTTGTCCCAACGTCCCGAATTGGTGATTGAGACGATGACTTGATCGCCGATGCGCGCCGCTTGCTTCAGCGCCGCTTGCGGACGGCGCAGCTCCTGCAGCGTGCGCGAGAAGATGACGTATTGGAACGCCCCGCTCGGAAACTCGCCGAGATCACGCTCCGCATCGCCTTGTACGACGGAGAGCCCGCGCACGACGCAGCGATGCGCCTTATTCGGATCGATCTCCAGCCCACGCACGCGTGCGCCGTTCTCGCGCGCCAGCAATTGCAGGAGGGCGCCATCGCCGCAGCCGATATCGAGAACGCGCGCGCCTTCGCTGACCATGCGCGAGATCACCCCATGATCGCCGCGCGGTTCGGCGTTCGTCAGCTCAAGTGGAGCGGGGTGGACAAGTTCAAGCTGCGCCATCACGCGCCTCCGCCGTTGAGCGCCAAGCCACGCGCGGTGGCGGCGGAGTCGATGAAGCCGGTAAGCGCCGCTTCGAACGCGGGCTCGTGATCCATATAAGCGTCGTGCCCGCGCGCGCTGGTGATTTCGAGGAACGACGCTTCCGCGCCGGCCGCAGCCAAAGCCCGCGCGATCTCGCGGCCATCGTCGGGCGGATACCGCCAATCGCTTGAGAACGAGAACACGCCATGCCGTGTCGCGCCGCCTTGAAATGCGTTCGCCAGCCGGCCGCCGAAGTCCGCGGCGAGGTCAAAGCCGTCCATGGCGCGTGAGAGATAGAGATACGAGTTGGCGTCGAAGCGATCGACGAAACCCGCGCCTTGTGGGCGCAGCGTGTCGTTGGCGTTGTCCGCGTTGAACGCGAAGCGTTCCTTCGTGCGCGCCCCTTCAAACCGCGTGCGTACGTCCTGCGCGGAGAGCCCGGCAAGCTGTGCTGCGGTTCGCGCGACGCTGCCGCCCTTCGTTGGCCGGACGCCGTGTTGAAGGTAAGCGCCATTGCGCCAATCGGGATCGGCCATGATGGCTTGGCGGCCGAGTTCGGCCAGCGCGATATTCTGCGCCGATTGCTTTGCAGCCGCCGCGACCGTCACGCACGCGAACACGCGCTTCGGATAAGCGCTCGCCCAGTTCAAGGCCTGCATGCCGCCCATGCCTGGGCCGATCACTAAGAAGAGGCTCTCAATGCCAAGCGCTTCGACCAGCATGGCCTGCGCGCGCACCGCGTCGGCCATAGTCACCGCCGGCAAGCGCAGCGAGTAGGGCTGGCCATCTGGCGCGAGCGATCCAGGACCCGTCGTGCCCATCGAGCCGCCGAGAGCGTTCGAGCAGATCACGAAGAAGCGGTTGGTATCGATCGGCCGGCCGGGCCCCACAATGCGCGGCCACCAGGCCGGCTTGCCGGTGATCGGGTTTGGGCTCGCCACGAACTGATCGCCGGTGAGCGAATGGCAAACCAGCACCGCGTTGCTGCGCTCCGCGTTGAGCGCACCATAGGTTTCGAACGCGATGTTGAGCGGCGAAAGCGCCTCGCCGCTCGAGAGTTGCAACGGAGTCGACGCGTCGAACGCGAGAGAGCGCACGCCGCCTGCCGCCTGGAGTTTCGCTGCCGCGCCGCCTGCATGAATCATTTGGCATCGTATAAACTGCGTCGCGGGGGAAATATCCCCCTGGGGCGGGCGGCTGCTGTTGAAGACTCGCGCTGCACGCGGGTCGTTGGCGCGGGGCATGAAAGACCGCTAAGGTTCCTCCGAATGAATGATCAGAGCCCCCCGGGTTCGGCCCTCGAAACGATCCGCGCCGAGATCGACGGCATCGACAAGACGTTGCTGTCGTTGTTCGCCGAACGCTTGCGCGTGGCCGACAAGCTCGCCGGTTTGAAGGCGCCGGAGCAGGGCCTGCCGATCCGGCCCGGACGTGAAGTTGCCCTGCTAAGACGGCTCGTTGCGGAGGCGCCAGCGCCACTCGATCGCGAATTCGTCGTCGAGCTTTGGCGCGCCATGATTGCCGCATCGGTGCGGCGCCAGCGTGTGATTGACGTTGTTGTCGGCGGCGGCCGTGGTGATCCTTCGCGGCTCTTCGACATTGCGCGCCGTCATTTCGGCGCCCGAACGCGGATCAAGGACTTGGGTGAGCCGCAAACCGCGCTGCAGAAGGCTGCGGAAAACCCGGATAGCGTTGTGGCCGTGACTTGGTGGCCGGCGGCGCCGAGTGTGGGTGGCTGGTGGCCGGCGTTGTCCGAGCGGCGTTTCCATAACCTGCATATCATTGCTGGCCTGCCGTTGCTTGGCGTGGGTGATGAGCCCGAGGCTGCAGTGTTTGCAGCCTCGAACAACGAAGAAGCGGGCAGCGACGTTTCGGTGCTGCTCGCGTTTGATCCTCACCACCGTTTGCAACGCGCGCTCAATGAGAGCGGCTTCACTGGCAAGGAGCTGGCGCGTGCTGAACCGCGCGTGCTCGTCCGCATCGATGGCTTTGTAGCCGTGGGCGATCCACGCGCCCGGGCGCTCGAAAGCAGCGGGCTCGACAGCGTCCGCGTGCTTGGCTCTTACGCGCGCATCTGATGACCGCCGTTTTTGAACGCATCGCGATTATCGGCGTCGGCTTGATCGGCGCGTCGATCGCGCGCGCCGCCGCGGAGTTTGGCGCTGCAGCCAACATTTCGCTATTTGACGCAAACGGCGAGGTGCGCGCCCGCGCGCGTGCGTTAGGTATGGGCGACGTGTTCGACGACGCGGTCAGCGCGGTTGCGGACGCAGATGTCGTGGTGCTTGCAGTGCCAGTGGGCGCGATGGCGAAAGCGGCAGAGTCTATCGCCTCTGCATTGAAACCCGGAGCGATCGTTACGGATACCGGCTCGGTTAAAGGTGCGGTGGTGGATTCGGTGCGTGCGCACGTTCCCCAACATGCGTTTCTCATTCCTGGACACCCCATTGCCGGTACCGAGCATTCTGGCCCAGACGCCGGCTTTGCGACGTTGTTTCAAGGCCGTTGGCACATCCTCACGCCGCTGCCTGACGCGCGGCCCGAGTACGCCGCCGCTGTCGACAAGCTCGATGCGTTCTGGCGGGCAATTGGCGCGAACGTCGAGCGTATGGAAGCAGGCCGCCACGATGTCGTGCTCGCGATCACAAGCCACTTGCCGCACTTGATTGCCTTCAACATCGTGGCGATGGCGGAGGACTTGGAGAACGTCACCGAGAGCGAAGTGGTGAAATATTCCGCATCCGGCTTCCGCGACTTCACCCGCATCGCGGCCTCCGATCCGACCATGTGGCGCGACGTGTTCTTGAACAATCGCGAAGCCGTGCTCGAAGTGTTGGGCCGCTTCTCAGAAGATCTCGCCGCGTTGCAGCGCGCCATCCGCTGGGGCGAGGGCGACGCGCTCTATGCTCTGTTCGACCGCGCGCGCAGGATGCGTCGCGAAGTCATCGACGCTGGCCAGGATACGGCCGAACCGAACTGGGGCCGCGACTAACTTAGTAGACCGCCGGCAGCGTGCGCACGCTCAGACCTTCGATCCGCAGCACCCCGTCATGCGCGCCGATATCGAGCGTGATGTCATCTCCGCTTACGACGTAGCTTGCAGCAAGCAAGCCCAACGCGCGCCGTGCGTTGTCGTCGACATTCGGTCCATTCGAAATTGCAGTGAGGACAGGGGCAGGGCGATCGATCGGCAGCACCAGACGTCCATCGAGGCGGCGCTGTGTGTCTAAGCCGCCTTCACCGGTGCCCGTCGTTTCCAGTGGCCCCCAGTTCAGCTCAATCGCATCGAACCGAAGCCGTCCGCCGCCCTCGCGCCACGGGCCCAACGGATCGCCGGGCGATGATTGGGCCAGCAAGGCCGCATCTTGGATCACGATCGCGGCGCGGAGACGCGCGACGTTCAAGCCGAATGCCTCAAAGCTCCGCACTGGACGCGGCAACGTCAGCGTCTGTGCGTCGAAGGCGAGCTGGTATTCGCCCGAGGCGCGCGGATCGGGGCGCACGTTGGCGACAACCTTTGTCGCGTGCAGCACGCCTTCTTCCGCCGGATCGTCGAGCACCAGATTGTCCGCTTCGATGCCGGCAACCGCCAAGCGGCCGTTGTCGCTCCGCATGCTAGCGATCAGCGCGTCTGCCGAGATGTTCGTCGTCGATCCATTGGCGCGCGACACGGCGATTGGCGCCTTCGCTTCAACGATAACGTGCTGCGGGTTGAGCACGTCGACGTTTACGTCGGCGCGATCCGTTTCAACGCGCCAGCCGCCGCGCGCCGCGGCGTAGCGGACGCCTTGCAACTCAAGTCGCATGAGCACCGGAAAGCCGTGGCGCACAATGCGATCGATCTCCACCGTGGCGCCATCGGCGTTCTGTTCGAACGCCCAGCCATGCACGCGCCGCTCAACTTCGTTGGCGACATAGTTCCAGTAGAAGACCCATCCAAGCGCCGCCAAAACGAATAGCGCCCAGGGAACAATCAGCCAAAGTCCGCGGATTTTCATGCTGCAACGGTGCGACGCTTCTCGGGCGGCAGCAAGGCCTCGCTCTCGGTTTCGATCGCGCGTTCAAGTTCCCGCATAAAGTCTTCACGCGAAAGACCAGCGGGAATCGGCGGGAGCACTTTGATCGTCACATGACCCGGGCTGCGCATGATGCCCGATGGTTTCCAGACGAGACCGGTGTTGAGTGCAACCGGCGTCACCGGAATGCCAAGGTCTTTATACATCGCGGCGATGCCAGGTTTGTAATCCGGAGGCGCGCCGATTTCTTGGCGCGTGCCTTCCGGAAAGATCAGCACTTGTCCGCCGTTGGCGACTGCCTCGCGCGCACCGCGCACCAGGCTCTTCAGCGCTTTCGCATAACCGCCGCGATCGACCGCGATCTGGTTCTTCTTGAGATATGCGCCAAGCACCGGCGTGCGCGCGAGCTCCGCCTTGTAGACGAACACCGGCTTCGGCAAAAACAGTGACGGCGCCATCGTGTCGAGCGCCGCCTGGTGTTTCAGCGCGATCAGCGCGCCGCCCTTGGGCACGTGCTCCAAACCTTCAAAGGAGACCGTTGCACCGACAATCCATCGCAGGCCCCACAAGGTCGTGCGCGTCCAGATACGCAGCGATTTCCAAACATTGCGATCGTTGGCAACCACGAACGGCCACATGGCGATGCCGATGGCGCCCATCGTGCCATAATACCAAACCACAAAAATGATCGATCGGATCAGTCTCATGCGTCTTCCGGCTGCGGCTCAGCTTCATTGCTGCCGAGGCCGATCAACGCTTCCCGCCCACGAATGACAAGGTATTTGACGTATTCCGCGCCGAGACGTGTCGCCGCGCTTAGATCGCTGCGCCACACCTTCGGATCCGTCCAACGAGTGCGCACGGGGTAGGGATGGATTTCCGCTTCCGGCAAGGCGAGCTCAAGCTCCGCCTGGCTCCGCGGCATGTGATAATCGTCCGTCACCAGGATAATGTTCGTGTAACGGTGCTCACGCGCCCACGCGGCAGTCTCTGACGCATTGCCCAGCGTATCTTCTGCACTGCGCCCAAGGTCGATGCAGCAGCGCGCCAATTCCGGATCGACGCCGAGTGCGTTGTCCAGCAACTCTTCATCGGTGACGACGCGATTGACGCCTGAGATCAGCAGCCGCTCGCCTTTGTGTTCTTCCAGCAACCGCACGCCGGTTGTCAGGCGCTCAAGCGAGCCGCCAGTGAGCGCCACAATCGCATCTGCTTGAGGCGGCGCTTGCGCGTCTTCGCGAACGTTGAGCGCAAAACTCCAGAATCCCGCGATGAACGCGATTACAGCAACGATCAGGGCCCAAAGAAAGACGCCGCGCATCGCTCATCCGATCCTTGCGGCTTGTGCGTGGAACGCGCCAGCCGCGGCGCGTGCGCCGGCGCCCGCAGCGATCGCCGCGCCCAAAGGCGTCGCGACGACAGGAACAAGATCGACGGGGAGAATCATGCCGACGACACTGTTCAGTGTCGCGCCGGGAATGACCAGCAGCATGACGATTAAGCCTGCGACAGCCGCGAACGCCGCGCCGATAGCGCCGGAGTAGAGGCCGAGCACGGCCGCCTCGTCGGCGATGCGACCGGCGGTTTGGCCGCGCGTCGCGCCGAGGTCGCACATCACTGTGACCATCTCGCGTCGCCGCGCGGCCAGCCCGCGCGCCGCGAGCCAGACGATCACCGCCATCATCGCTGTAAAGATCAGCGCGCCCCAGAACGCCGCATTGCGCACGCGTGGCGCCAAGCCGCCGCCACTTGCGTTGTCCGGCGCCTGAATAACTTCCGCGGTCACACCGCCCGCGGCCATTGCCGCGACGATGTCGCCGGAGACATCAACGTGCGGCGCGGTCGCTTCAAGTTCGATCTCGATTAGTCTGAGGTCGGGCACAGTTGCTGGATCTATGGTCTCGCCGCTGGCTTCGCCGAGGAGGGCGGCTGCGCGGCCCGCGGTCATGGGAGCCGCGCTAGTCACGTGTGGCGCGCCGGCGAGCGCCGCTTCGGCTGCCGCCATGCCGGCTGGCCCATCGGGAGCGAGCACGCGGACGATCGCATAGTTGCTGCGCGCCTGTTCGTAGCCAACTGCCACACGGTCAACCGCCCGTGCCGCGAGCCCGGCGGCGGCGGCGGCGAAGGCCGCAAACGCCAAGGTCCAGAAGAGCGAGCGCTCCATGCCTACGAAGGGGTTCTTCACTCGTAGGCCTCCGCGCCAGTAGCCTCCGTCTGCTCAGGTGCGGAGAGGCGGCCGCGGTCGATGCGCCAGACCCACATCGGCGCGACGTCCGTCAGCGTATCGTCTTGGCTTGCAATCACAACGCTGGCGCCGACGCGGCGCATCTCGGCCAGCAGGCGCACGATGCGGCGGCCATCAACAGGCGACATGCCTGCGGTAGGATCGTCCGCCAGGATGAGATCGGGCTTGGCCGCCAACGCACGCGCTATGGCGGCCCTGCGTCGTTCCGCGCCTGAAAGTTTCTCCACAGGCAACTCAGAGGCGCCCCCAAGGCCAACGAAATCCACAAGTTCGCGCACGTCGTGGTCGTAGTCGCGAGGTTTATGCCCAAGCATGCGCAGTGGCATCGCGACGTTGTCGAACGTCGACCATTGTTCGATGAAGACTGGATTTTCAGCCACATAACCGATGCGCCGCTTCACATCGGCGATGTCGCGCGCACGTGCGCGCCCGACATCCAGACCAAGTATTACACTTCGGCCAGAGCGGGGCGGTAGAGCTAGCCGCAAGTGATGAGTGAATGTAGTCTTTCCAGCTGCAGCGGGGCCGGTGATGAAATTGACCTCACCAGCGCGGGCTTCGAAGTCGAGACCCATCAGAACGGTGGATGCGCCATAGCCGGCGTCAACATTCGAGAGGCGGACGGATACCCCGCGCTCGAACAGATCGGTTTCGGTACTAGCGCGGGGTCGAGCCATGACTGGACAAGCTTAATAGAATCAATGCACCGAAGACGGTTATTGGGGCAGCTGAACGTATCGTTACCATGATCCTTACATGCACGTCTTGTTCGACCCGCTACTATGCGGATGACGCAGCGATCGGTCCGGCCGGTCGGACGGTTCGTTGTGCCGCATGCGGTTTCTCCTGGTTCGCCGAGCCTCAGCTCGAACTGCGCGCCCCAGCCGAAGCGCCGGTGATGGCTCGGACGGCTGAAGCGCCAGTCCAAGAACCTCTTACACGTGAACGTGTCGAAAGATTGCGCCGCGCGGCCGAGCAACCCGGCCCGGCCCCATCGGCCGCCGCGAAATTCCGTCAGCAACAGGCTGACCGCATGCGCCGCGATCGTACGCGCGCCGCGGTTGTGGTTTGGGGTGCGACGGGTGCTGCCCTAGCGGCAAGCGCCAGCGGCATGGTGATGTTCAGGCAGGACGTTGCCGAGCTGTGGCCGCGTTCGGCCAGCGCGTTCGCCGCGTTGGGCTTGGACGTGAACGTCTATGGCCTCGAATTCTACGACCTGGCGGTCGAGCGCGACTTCGAAGGCGCAACGCCCGTGCTCGTGGTCAGCGGCGAAGTTCGCAACATCGGCCGTGACGACAAGCAAGTGCCGCCGGTTCGCATATCACTCCGCGACACGCGTTCGCATGAGATTTTCGAACTCGTGAACGCCATCACGGATCAGCCGATTCAAGCAGGTGCTGCGGTGCCGTTCCAGATCCGCGTGGAGAACCCACCGACGGACGCCGTGGATCTCGAGGCAACGTTTGCGAGCTTCTCGGATCTCTCGATGGCTGGCGGCCCGGCGCATGTTTCGCCGGCCACGCCGCAGCAGGACGAATTGCTGCTCGATCAGCCGCTTGATCCGGCCCATGAGCTTGTCGACCCGTCGCACTCGACGACGACGAGCGGAATCGGCCCGGCTGACGGCCTGCGCCTCACCACCGGCTAAGTGCGTATCCTTCTTTCTGCGGAAGAGATCAGCCAGCGCGTCAATGCGCTGGCTGATCGCT
>CADEDT010000147.1 GCA_902826145.1 uncultured Caulobacteraceae bacterium | reverse complement strand
GCTTCGCCGGTGAAATCCTTGTCCATCCCGGCCATGATTTTCATCAGCGTCGACTTGCCCGAGCCGTTGACGCCGACGACGCCGATCTTCGCGTCCGGGAAGAACGACAGCCAGATGTTCTCGAACACCTTCTTGCCGCCCGGATAGGCCTTGGTGAGGCCCTGCATCGTGAAAATGTATTGCGCTGGCTGAGCGGCCATGGGTCCGTGTCCGTTCTGTCGGGAAATCGAAGCGCGGATATAGCGATGCGGCTAACACGCGTCCATGGGCGCAAAGCGCGACGGAAACGCCGCAGCGCACCGTTTGAAGCTCTGAGGGGCGACTTTCAGGAGCTTCACCCATGAAACATTTATTGGCGCTCGCCGCCGTTGTCGCGGTTACCGCGCTCGCTGCGCCCGCCGCGGACGCACGCAACTGGGATCGCGTTGAGAACCGGTGGGACCGTCGCGAGGACCGCGCGGATCGTCGCGAAGATCGCTGGGACCGTCGCGAAGATCGGCGCGATGCGCGTGAGGACATTCGCGACGCGCAACATTTCGGCGGCTGGCGCGATCTGCGCGAAGACGTGCGAGATGCGCGCGAAGATGTGCGCGACCGGCGCGAGGATCGTTGGGACCGCCGCGAAGACCGTTGGGACCGGCGGGAAGACCGCTGGGATCGCCGGCACTAAGCCAACGCGCGGCCTGCGCGCTGAGCCTATTGGCCAGCGCGCAGGTGTTGCGCCAGGAACGTCTCAGTCTCGCGCAGCATTTGCACGCGTGTCGGCGCGTCCGACAGCCAGTGATCGTCGCCGCGCAACTCAACGAAGCGCACGTCCTTGCCGGCCGACCTAAGCGCACGCTCCATGCGTCGCGACTGGTCGATCGGCACCACCGTGTCGTCCGTGCCGTGAATGAGCAGGATCGGGATGCGGACGCGATCAGCCAGAAGCGCCGGCGAAACGGAGCGGATACGCTCGCGATCCTCGGCGCGGTCGCCGAGGGACGCGCGCAAATAGTCGGAGCTCATGCTTTCGCGACCGCCGCTCTGACGCTCAGTATCGACCATCATCGCCGTGAGATCGGAGACACCAGCGACAGAAACGGCGCAGCGATAGCGATCCGGCGTCAGCGTAGCGCCGGCCAGCGCGGCGTAGCCGCCATAGGAAGCGCCGACGATGCAGACGCGCGACGCATCAACGATGCCAGCACGAACGAGCGCGGCGACGCCGTCCTCGACATCGGTCTGCATCAACCCGCCCCACTGGCGGCGGCCCGCGTCTTCCCACGCCGTGCCATAACCGCTCGAGCCACGGAAGTTCGGTTGCAGCACTGCGTAGCCACGCGATGCCAGGAACGACGACCACCAATCGAAGGTCATGTCGTCACGTGTGTGAGGGCCGCCATGCACCAACACGACGAGCGGCATGTTGCGGCGCTCAATGCCGCCGGGAATGGTCAGGTAAGCCGGAACGCGCGTGCCATCGCGCGCCGGATAGGTGATGGCTTGGCGCTCGCCGCGCAGATTGCTGGCAAGCTCAGGATAGCGTGTGCCGACGAGGCGCAGCTCACGACTTTGAACGTCGAACACGTAATAGCCACCGCCATCGAGGCCGCGCTCAACATAAACCACGAAACGCGAGCGATCCTGCGACCATGTCGTGATGTGGAACGCTGCGTTGTTGAGCATCGAGGCGAGCGTGTCCTGCACCGACTGCAGCGCGGGATCGAAGAAACGCACCTTGGCGTCGTCTTCGGTCCAAGCAACGCCGACGACTTCGCGTGTCCAGGGATCGAGTATGGCGCCATCAATGTCGGCGTTGTCGCGCTGAAACAGCACTTCGCGGGCGCCCGAACTCCGATCAAGAGCGATGAGTTCGGCGAAGCCAGCATCATTGTTTTCAACGGCGGCGAAGCGCCCATCCGGCAACAGGCCGCGAATGGAGATGGGGTCGCCATAGAGCGACACGTCGCTCGCAAGCACGCGTGGCGCGCCATTTTCGTAGACGAAGAGCTGCCAGCGATTGGTTTGCTCGTCACTATCTAGTCGCGCGACGGCGTTGCCGGCGCGATCTATGACGAAATTGATCGTGTCGGTGTTTACACCGCGCAATCCGGCTGAGCGCACCCGTCCGTTGTCGAGATCGACGCGGAAGAGTTGCGCGTTGTTGCGCCGGAGATTGGTGGTTATGCCAATCATGCGCGCCGCGCCGGGGTCGCCTTCGATCGGTGCGATAAGGCGCGCGCCTTGGTCGGCCCAAGGATTCTCAGGGTTGGTAGTGAGAACCTGGATGCGATCAGTCGTTAGATTGATCGCGCCGTGGCGGTAGTAGTCAACGCGGCGCGGACGACCTGAAAAATAAAAACCCGGCGGGAGCACTTGGCCAGGGCGCAACGTCTGGCTCACGAGGTAGGTGACGCGCTCATTGTCGGCCCAACCGACATTGCGGAGCTGCAGATCCTCGCCAACACCGTGGCGGCGGCGGTTGGCGCTCGGATTGTTCAAGTCTGCAACGACAATGCCGCTTTCGCCCGATAGCGAGCTGATTGCGACGGCTAGACGACTACCGTCCGGAGAGATGGCTACGTCCGCCACGGCCGGCAGACGGCCGAAGGCCTCAATCGGGGGCGGAGTCTGCGCAAATACCGAGGGAGCGACCGCTAGAGCCCCCGCACAAGCTAGAACGCGCAAGAATTTCATTTCCCACCCCGCTCCGCCTGTTTTCGCGGCGCGACGCAGAGGAATCAAGTCTGCCCGTCGCTGCGCACCGGAACTCACGGCCAAGAATGATGTTCTGGGATCAGGAGGACGCGCCATGCCCGCTTCGCAGGTTCATTTGGAAACAAGCAGATCAACTCGCTCCGTCACCCCCGATGCGATCAAATTGCTGAAGGACGATCACCGGGAAGTCGAAGGCTGGTTCGAGGAATTCAAGAACACCAAGAGTGGGTCAAAGAAGCAAAAGCTGGCGAAGCAAATCTGCACAGCGCTGCGTGTCCACACCCAGATCGAAGAGGAAATACTCTATCCGGCATGCCGTGAAGCCGGGCTCGAAGAAGACATGATGGACGAGGCCGATATCGAGCACGACACCGCGAAGAAGCTGATCGAGGAAATCGAAGCCGGCAAACCTGGCGACGATCATTGGGATGCGAAGGTGAAAGTCCTTAGCGAAATGATCCAGCACCACGTCAAGGAAGAGGAAGAACGCAACGGCATGTTTGCCAAGGCGAAGAAAGCCGATCTCGACTTGAAGCAACTGGGCGCCGAGATGCAGGCGCGCAAAGACGAGCTAATGAAAGAAACGAAACGCCGCCAGTAGGCGCTAGTTGCCGTTAATTTCGCTGCAGTCGGTCTCCGCGGCGCCGGGGCGTGTCCAATGCGCTTCGGTGCCGCGGCCGCGCAGCTCAGAGCCATTGTCGGCATACTTGTAGCCGGACGCAGTCACGCGCGCTGGCAGATCAACAACGGTATAACCTTCTTGCGCGATGCGCGCCGCGTCAGGGTTGCGCGTGAACACCACGTTCAGCACAGAACCATCTTCGCACCGAAACGATGCGTTGATCGGTCCCGTTTCCGGCGCCGGGCATGGCGTCTGACACGCCGCTAGGGCGAAAACGGCGGCGAGAGCGAAAAGGCGCATCAAGGATTCTCCTTCGGGCGCCTCTCATAAGCCAATTTCGCCGCGCAGCGAAGCGCTATGGTCGCCTCGCGCTTGCCCGGCGTGCACGCGGCGCCCCATAAATGGTGCTCAGGGGGTACGCATGTCGAACGGTTATCTGCTGGCCGCGGAGGCGGATATCGCTGCTGTACGCGAGATCGCCGCTGGCTTCGGGCTGGAGACAATCGGCGTCCATTCGCTCGGCGGTCAGGAGGCAACTGCTGCCGGCCTCGCAAACGCTTCAAACGTCGGCATCGTAATTAGCCGCGCATCAACGCGCGAAGCGGCATTTGTTGCGCTCGTCATGGCGCTAGCGTCTTCCCTTCGCACCGCACAAGTGATCGTAGTCGAGCCTGATGCGCGAGATGCATTTCCATTCTTGCCGTCCGCGTGGCCGACCATGCCGTTCGATGTCGCACGCTCGCGTTCAGCCGAACTCGTGCGCCGCCGTGCCGAGCACGAAGCGGCAGCAGCAGAGCCACCCCGCGCGCATCCGCTGCCACCGCAAGAGCCGCCGCCCGCAGCAGAGGCAGAAGAAGCGCCGCCTCCGCCGATACGTGAGCAGCCAGAATTGTCCGAGCCTGAGCAAGGGCGCCAGGCAGAGCCGGATGTCGGCGAAGGCGCTAAGGACGATCTCGCGCCAGCCGACGAAGACTCGACTCTGGCAGGGTCGTTGGATCACGCACCCTCGACTGAGTCGTTCGGCGGCGGCGCTCCAGCGGAGCTCGGAAGCGACGCGCCATCAGAGGAATCTGTCGAACAAGCTGAGCCGCCTGCGCCTGCGCCCGCACCGCAATCAGCGGCGCCGCCAGCCGGCGCTGCGCCTGAGCCGCGCGAGCGCGCAATCACGCGCGGCGCGCCGCCTCCTTCAAGCGCCCCAGCGGACGCAACCGCGTTTGCACCAAAGAAGCTGCGCCGCGGTTCGCCGGAGCTTGTGCGCATCGTCATCCACCAGCCGCAAGACTTGCAGGAGGTTATTAAGGCCGCGCGCAAGCTCGATCCGCGCACTGACCCGGCGCCAAGCGGCATGAAGATCGGCGACGTGCCGATTGGCTCAAGCGTCGGCGTATCGCTCGAAGTGCGCGGTGCAGCTTGCGATGGCACGCTGCAAAAGCGCGTTTGGACGGGCGACGCGATCGACTTCAACTTCTCTGCCGAGCCCGATGCTGATGTGAAGCAAGCGGTTTTCTTAGCACGCGTGTTCGTGAACGACGCGCAGATCGGCGTACTGGCCTTCACGCGCCCAGTCGGCGGCGCGAACAAGAAGCCGCACTCGACGGGCGATCGCATACGGCTCAAACGCCACAAACGCGTCTTCATCTCTTATTCTAGCAAAGATCGCGAAACCGTCTCCGCCATCGCCACTGCCTACGCCGCCGCCGGCGTCGAGCACTTCTTCGACCGCACCTCTCTGAAGTCCGGCGAAGAATGGAGCCCACGTCTGCGGCGCGAGATCGACCGCGCCGATCTTTTCCATCTCTGCTGGTCTAAATCTGCGTCAGCATCAGAGTGGGTGGAAAAGGAAGCAGAGCACGCGCTGACGCGCCGGCAGCGCTCGAACGGCAAGCGTCCGGAGATCACCGTGCAAATGCTCGACGGCCCACCCTGGGCGCCGCACCCGCCTCATCTCGACAGCATCAATTTTGATGACTTCGTGCGCGCGGCAATCGTCGGCTACGCGCGCGGCGACGGCGAAAGCTGAAGCGCCGCGAGCGCTTGCTCGGCCGCATCGTGTCCAGTCTCGAACGCGCCATGCGCGGTGGAATAGCGCGAGCGCGAGCAGGCCTCGCCCGCAAAGAACATGCGATTATCGTGCGGCGCGGCGAGCACAGCGCGCTCGTCGGCGCGGCCGGGCTTTGCGTACGAGTACGAACCCAGTGAAAACGGATCAGTGGCCCACGATGTCGTCGCAAGCGTCGTGAGGCGGCTCGGGAAGCTGGAGCCGAGTAGGCTCACGAGCTCTTGCTTGGCGTAGTCGACCATGGCATCGGCGCCTGCTTCCGCCAGGCCGCGCGCCAGGGAACCGCCGAAATACACTTCGATGAGTGGTCGGCCGAGCGGGCGTAAATGATACGAGCCCATGTCGGGCGAATCCATGCGCGGGAAGAGATGGCCGTCCGACGGAAACTCTTCGGCTTGCGCCAGCGCGAAATGAACTTTCTCCGCGGTCCCCAGCGGCAACGCGGCTGCCGCTTCCTGTTTGTGCGGCAAGGCCGGCGTGAAAGTGAGTTGCGCGAGGCGGGACGTTGGAAGCGAGACAATGACCGCGCGCGCTTCAACCGCGCCGCGCGAAGTCTCGACACGCACGCGCGCACCGCCGTGATCGATCGCGCGCACCTCGGCGCCAAGCTCCACCGGCAATTCCGCACCAAGCGCCGCAAACAACGCGCCGTAACCCTGGCGCACGCGCCAGTTCTGTCCCGTGTCTTCGTACCGCGCATAGTCGCGCGCATCGATGCAATTGAGTGAAGCGCCGCTGATGTACGAAAAGATCGCATTGAGCAGCGGATTCCACCGACAATCAGGCTCAAGGTACGCGCCCGCCGCCACAGGGGGGTTCTTTTCGGCTTCTTCCTCGATGCGCTTCTCGAAGCGCTGAAACGCTTGCCAGAACTCCACTTGCTCGCGGGGCGAGGCACCGTGGCCACCACTTTGTTCGCGCCAAGGCGCCGGCCTCTGATCGACGTCGAAACCATTCGTCGCCGCAATCGTAACCATCGGATTGCGATCTGCCGAATGCAGCCACTCGCAGCCGAGATCGAGCGGCGCTTCGCGCTCAATCGTGTGGGCGCGTCCGCCAATGCGATCGCGCGCTTCGAGGATCAGAAAATCCGCACCCGCCTCCGCCAGCCGGCGTCCTGCGCCAATACCAGCCGCACCGGCGCCGAGGATGAGCACGTCATAGGAGTCACGCATGGGCCGATCCTAACGCACGGAACGCCCTTCCGGCGCCCCGCCCGGGATGCTAGGGGCTGCCTCCGCCGCGCACTAGGCTGCGGGCCCGTAGCTCAATGGTTAGAGCCGGCCGCTCATAACGGTCTGGTTGCAGGTTCGAGTCCTGCCTGGGACTCACATTTCGCTAAAGCAAACGCTGTAAGGCGCTCTCGCGCACCGGTTTGTTTTGCTTTGGAAAAGCCTCGTTTCGCCTCAGCGCGCCGCACGCCGGAAACGCCCCTTTTTTGGCTATTGACGCGGTCAGACTCGGTCATCGCGAGAGAGAGGATCGCCGCCAGATCCCCATGCACATCGATCTCTAGATCGTCCCCTTCCAGGTTCGGCCTCACCACGATTTGGGTGACGAGCGAACGGATGTGACGCATCGCTTCTTCGTGCAGCCGCTCGTCTGCGAACCCCTCGACGAGCTTGACCACAGCCTTGCGATAGCGAGCGCTCATGCTCGGCTCTGGGGGCTCTGGCTTGAGATCGACACTCGCAAGTTCAGCTTGAATTGCGTCACGCCGCTTGATTGCGGCATCGAGTTCGCCCTTGACCTCGCCAGCCTCCACCGCGCCCGAGGCGATGGCTTCGACCAGCTTGTTGCGCTTGGCGATGATCTTGCTCAGTTCTTGCTCCAGGCGAGCAACGCGGGAGCTCCTGCTCTTTCGCGCGGCCGCAAGCCCGCGTGCATACTCAGTGCAGAAAACGTTGAGCAGGTCTGGATCCAAGAAATAATTGCTCAGCGCCAAGAAGACGACTTCTTCCAGCCGAGTCCGAGACATGGCGAGCCGGTTCTCGCACATGCGCTTGTTTTGATAGGTGGAGCATCGCAGATGCTCCTTGGCATAAGTTGTATAGGTCCCGCCGCAGAGCCCGCAGCGGATCATTCCGGAAAAGAGAAATTTGGTCTGTCGGACCTTCCAGAAGGCGCCCTCGGGCGCGGCGCGATTGTCTTGCTGGGCCTTAGCCTTGTCCCATAGCGCCGGATCGACAATGCGCAGGTGTGGCGCCTCGTGAACGATCCATTTCTCTCTGGGGTTTACGCGGACAATGCGCCGATGCGTGTCGGGGTCACGGTCTTCGCGGACGCGATTCCACACGATCCTGCCGGCATACATCTCGTTATTGAGGATGCCAGAACCGCGCTTGCGATTGCCGAGGATGGTGCTGTAGCCCCAGCCGCGCCCGCTGGGAGAGCGGACGCCTTCTTTGTTGAGCGCCTTTGCGATCGTCTTGGCCGAGCGTCCCGCAGCGAACTCGCTGAAGATGCGCACGACGATGGCGGCTTCCTTCGCGTTGATCCGCCGTTCGCCGCGAATGGGCTCACCGCGATCATCGAAGGCGCGCACGACGTCGTAGCCATACCCGAGGCCGGCAGCGATCTTTCCCTTCTCAACCCGCCCGCGTTGACCACGCCGAACCTTGGCGGCGAGTTCGGTCAAGAACATCTGGTTCATCATGCCCTTGAAACCGACTTGGATCATGTCGACCCAGCCTTCCGAGAGCGTGTAGATACCGATGCCGTGGAAACGCATACGCTTGTGGATATTGGCCGTGTCGCCCTGATCACGGCTGATGCGATCAAGCGCCTCCGACAACACGGTGTCGAACTTGTGGGTCTGCGCATCCTGCAACAGCGCCTGCAGACCTGGCCGTTGCATCGAGGCGCCGGAGATGCCGTAATCTGTGTAGATTTCGGCGACAGTCCAACCCTGCCGGTCGGCGTGCTCTCGCGCCAGCCTGATCTGGTCTTCGATAGAGGCGCGGCTTTGAAGGTCGCTTGAATAGCGGGCGTAGATGGCGACGCGCATTTTACGTTTCCTCAGCCAGTCTCGTCGCGCCGCCTCGCCTTTTGACCTGGGGGCTGGGCGCGAGCGGCTTCCAGAGCTGCGGCGTAGTCGTCCTGGGCGGCGCACCGCGCCAGCAGCTGAACTAAGGCGATCACCGCGGCGGGATGGCCCTCTGAAGTCCTAACACGCCTAGCCAGGACGCTACGAGCCTTGCTTACGTCTTCGCGGCTTTGCATCGGGCCGCCCCTATATT
>CADEDT010000146.1 GCA_902826145.1 uncultured Caulobacteraceae bacterium | reverse complement strand
ATCCGTTCCGCTTCCGCCCCGCCTGGCTCGAAATCATCGACAAGCCGTGGGCCGAACAACTCGCGCATTTGAAAGACCCCGCCTTCAAGCAGCGCATGCTCACTGAAGATAGCGTCTTCCCGGAAAGCGACGTCATTGGCTTGCTGATGGTGATCGCCGGTGGCTGGACGCTGCAATACGAGATGGGTCCGAACTTCAACTACGAGCCCACGCAAGCTGAAACCATTGCCGCGCGCGCCGCTGAGGCTGGCGTCTCGCCTGCTGAGTACGCCTACGATCTGCTAATGCAGAACGAAGGCACGGGCTTCGTTTACTTCCCCATACTCAACTATGCCGACGGCAATCTGAACTTCCTCGAAGAGCTGCAGGCATCAGACGATTGCGTGAACTCGCTCTCCGACGGCGGCGCCCATTGCGGCACTATCTGCGACGCCGCCTCGCCCACCTTCATGCTGCAACACTGGGTCCGCGACCGCGACGGCGCGCGCATCACGCTGGAGAACGCGATAAAGCGCCAATGCCGCGACACCGCCGTACTCTATGGCCTGCACGATCGCGGCCTGATCGCAGCCGGATGCGTCGCTGACATCAACGTCATTGACTTCGACAACGTCAAACTCGGCAAGCCATGGCTCGCCTTCGACCTGCCTGCCGGCGGCAAGCGCCTGATGCAGAAGGCCGATGGTTACGTCGCGACGATCAAGTCAGGCCAGGTGACGTTCCGCGATGGCGAGTACCAAGGCGTTCACCCAGGCCGCCTCCTTCGCGGCCCACAAACGGCACCGATGACAATGGCTGCTGAGTAGCAAGACGTAGCCTTCGTCCGCCCAATTACCGTCGCATTGAACACGTGTGCTCCCGCGCATGCCTTTCACACGCCGCGCCGTCCTCACCGCCTCCGCCGGGCTCCTCGCACCAACGCCCGCCTCCGCGAGCGTTGCCTGGCGCACACTCAGCCCCGGCTTGGAGCACAGCCAAACGCAAATCACTTCCACGATTGGCGATCGTGAACTTCACATCGTCCGCATCGATAGCGCGCACAATCGTTTCGTCCTGCTGACGGCGTCCGCCGCGAGTCTCCAGCCGCGCACCGCACGGCAATGGGCCGCCGCGAACAACCTTATCGCCGCGACCAACGCCGGCATGTTTCGAGCGAACCGGCTTCCCGTGGGGTTCGCCAAAGCGAACGGGCGCGTCATCCAGTCGAGCCAAACCTCAGATCGAAGCATCTTTGTCTTCGACGATACGTCCGCACGCCTACTCGATACCGAGTGCGAGACGTTCGATCCAAGCGCGCACGACAACGCGATTCAATCCATCCGCATGATCTCATGCACGGGCCGCAACGTTTGGAGCCAGCAACCGCGCATTTGGTCTACCGTGTGCATTGCCCAAGACGCCTCAGGGAAAATCCTCTTCCTGCACGCGCGTTCACCGCTCAGCGTCCGCGACTTCATCAGCGCGGTGCAGGCGCTACCGCTCAACGTCACGCGCGCGATGTATCTAGAAGGCGGACCTGAAGCGACGCTGTTCGCGCGTGGATCCGGCAATGTCACGATTGAGCGCTTCGGCAGCTACGAAACCGGCTTCAACGAAAACGACGACAACGCCGTCGCGTGGCCGCTACCGAACATTATCGGCGTTGTACCGCGTTAGCGGCCGCGCAGCTGATCGTTGTCTTCGATAAGACCGCCAGACGCGGCCGGAATGTCGAGCGTACCGACAGCCGCGAGCAACTGGCGTTCAGCTACGACCAGGTCGCGCTCTGCTTGCGCCAGCGCGATGCGCGCCGTCAGCAGATCCGCTTCCTGATCGAGCACTTCGACCGTCGAACGCAGACCCGTCTCCTGTTCCAGCCGCACGCCTTCGTAAGCAAGCTCAGCCGCCTGCACCTGCTCACGCGCCGACTGCACGGCAGACCGCGCGCTCGCGAGCCCGGTCCAGGAGTTGGTCACGAACTCCTGCACGCTACGCTGCGTCGCCGCGAGATCGAGGTTCGACGCCGAACGCAGCGCGCGCGCTTGGCGCGTCCTCGAGCGGATCGCACCACCTTGGAAGAGCGGCACAGAAAGGCGCACGCCCACCGAGTCGTTGGAGCTCTCAGAGAGATCGTCATCGAAATCGGCGCCGAGCGAGTAACCGGCTTCGGCCGTCACGCTTAGGCGCCCCTGCGCTGCGGCGGACGACACATTGGCATCCGCCAAGCGCGTATCGGCCTGCGCGCTGATAAGCGTCGGGCTGTTGTCGACGGCGGTTTCGAGCGCCTCCGCCAAGCCGACAGGCAGACCGGTCGCCGCCGGCGGCGCTTGCAAATCGGTCGGCGGGCGGCCAACCAAGCGGCGATAGGCTTCCACCGCCGCCGCCATGTTTCCTTGCGCCTGTACCAGCAGCGTACGCGCTTGCGCGTAGCGCGCTTGCGCTTGAGCCACGTCAGTACGAGTCACCACGCCGGCGTCGAACTGTGCCTGCGCGTACTCGGCCAATTGCTGCAGGTTTGAAACGTTTGACTCGCGCGCCGTCACCACGGCTTGCGCTTGGCGGACGTTCGCGTACGCCGTCGTCACATCAAGCAGAAGTTGCTGCCGCGCGCCTTCATAGTCGGCGCGTGCGCCAGCGATCTGCGCATTCGCGGCGCGCGTCGACGCGAGCACACGGCCTGAGCCAAACAGAAGCTGCGAGATATTGGCCTGGGCCGACCACGTTTCGCTACGGCCGGTATCAACGACGAGCGGATCCTCGTAATCGCGGTCATTGGCGTTCAATCCGCCCGACACCGAAACCTGTGGCAGTGCCGCCGACAATGCCTGCGGCAGCGCTTCGCCCGTGGCGCGGAGCCGTTGGCGTTGCGCGGCAAGCGTCGGGTTCGACTCTTGCGCCGAGACCATCGCCTCGCCGAGCGTGTCGGCTTGAGCAGTTCCGATTGCGGCGCTCAGCGCGATCAGAGAAACCATCAACGTACGCATCAAGGACTTCTTCCTCATTCCCGCCGCAGCGCCTCGATCGGGTCGAGCTTGGCTGCGCGCCATGCGGGATACGCGCCGAACACGACCCCGACCAAACCAGAAAAGGCGATCGCCAACCCCGCATTTAACGGCGACACCACCAAGGGTAAGTTAAATAGTGTTGTCATCCCCCAGGCGCCAGCAACACCAATAACTAACCCGATAATCCCTCCCGCGACGGAAAGCGTCACCGCCTCCAATCCGAATTGATGAAGAATATCTGACTGCCTCGCCCCTAAGGCTTTTCGCAGCCCGATTTCGCGTGTCCGTTCTGTGACACTGACCAGCATGATGTTCATGATGCCAATACCACCGACAAGCAGTGAGACGGCGGAAATTCCCCCCAAAAGATAGGTGAACACCTGCGTCGTCTGCGCCGCCGTCTCCGTGATCGAACTCAGATTCTGCACCGTGAAATCGTCTTCGCCCTCCCGGGTGCGGTGGCGCTGACGCAGCACGTTCTCGACATCCTCCTGCAGGCGATCGAGCACGTCTTCGCTCTGCGCTTTCACCGATATCTGGCTCACCGTGTCGCCACGCCCACGCCGGCCGGCGATGCGACGCTTCACTGTAGTGAGTGGCGCGAGGACGATATCGTCCTGATCCATAAACCCGGATTGCCCCTTAGACTCGAGCACGCCGATGACTTCATAGGCGCCGCCATTCATCCGCACGGTTTGGCCAACCGGCTCCATGTTCGGGAACAGGTTCTCGGCGACCGTATTGCCGAGCACGACGATACGACGTGCTTGGCGCTCTTCCGTTTCGTCGAACATGCGACCCTGCGCGATTTCCCAGTCGCGCGCCGTGAGGAAATCCGGCGTCACGCCATTCACTTCCGGATTCCAGTTCAAGCCGTTGGCGATCACCTGCGTCCGTGCGCGCTGCGAAGGCGCAACGACCGCGACGTTCTCCAACTGCGCAATTGCTTCGGCATCATCCATCGTCAGCGAGTCGAATCCACCGGCCTGTCCGCGCACACCGCCCGCGCCACGCATCGAGCCCGGCACCACGATCAGAAGGTTCGAACCCAAGCTTGCAATTGAACGCTCCACTTGCGCTTGCGCGCCGGAGCCCAGCGCCACCATCGCCACCACCGACGCCACGCCGATGATCACGCCAAGCGCCGTCAGCGCCGAGCGCATCGGATTGGCGCGCAACGCACGGCCCGCGCTGGAGACAAGGTCAGACGTTCGCATCATGGCGTGTCTTCCCTTCATTGAGATTGTCGGAAACGATGTGACCGTCGCGCATTTCGATCGTGCGTCGCGTCTGCGCCGCCACTTCATGATCGTGCGTGACAATAACGATGGTCGCGCCTTCGCGATTGAGTTGGCGGAACAGCGCCATGATCTCGACGCCAGTATTAGTGTCGAGCGCACCGGTCGGCTCGTCAGCCAGAATGAGCTTCGGCTGACCCGCCAACGCTCGCGCGATCGCCACGCGCTGCTGCTGACCACCGGAAAGCTGCGTCGGCCTGTGCCCCATGCGCTGACCCAAGCCCACGCGCTCCAGCAATTCCGCCGCGCGCTCCTTGCGCTCCTTGGGCAGTACGCCGCCATAGATCATCGGCAGCTCGACGTTCTCAAGCGCTGTCAGCCGCGGCAGCAGATTGAAGCTCTGAAACACGAAGCCAATCGTCTGATTGCGGAAGACGGCGAGATCGTCGTCGTTCATCTGGCCTATATCATTCGCGGCAATGGTGATGACCCCGCTCGTTGGCGTGTCGAGGCCGCCGAGGATGTTCATCAGCGTTGATTTGCCGGAGCCGGATGGACCGACGATGGCGCAATAGTCGCGGTCCGGGATCGAGAAGCTCACGCCGTCGAGCGCGTGAACTGTCTCGTCACCCATGCGATAGAGCTTGGTGAGTTCGCGAGCTTCAATAAGCGCCATCTCAGCCGCCCCGGATACGGACGCCGCCCGGGCCGCCGCGTCCACCGCCGCCGAACGGCGAGCGTTGTGCGTCGTCCTCACGCTGCGGACCGCCGCCGATGATGACTTGATCACCTTCGTTCAGGCCCGAGTAGACCAACGTGAAGCCGTTATCGGCGATGCCAGTCTCGACCAGCACCGGCGCTGGCTTGTTGTTGCGCAGCACCCAGATGACGGCTTGGTTGCGCACTTCCTGACGCGGCCCGCCACCGGCGCGCATCTGCTCAAGCAGCACGCGCTGCTCGGCGCTCAAGCTCGGCTCGATCTCGCGCAGCACTTGCTCGCGAATGCGGCCCATCGCGGCGCGGCGATTGCCACGGCCCTCGCCGCCGCCGCCACTAGCGCGCGGCATTGAGGCCATCGCATTCTCGAACGCGGTCTGCGCCTGAGCGCGTTGCGCGTCGTTGAGTTGCAGTGCTTCGGCAATCTGCGCGACGCCACGTCCGCGTTGGCCTTGGCCGCCACGTCCGCGTTGGCCTTGGCCGCCACGGCCACCTTCGCCACGTTGCCCACGGCCTTCACCTTGCGCGCGTTGCTCACCGCCACGGCCTTGCGCTTGCGCGCCACCTTGACCACGGCCGCCGCCGGCGCTGGCCATCAAAGCTTGGCCTTGCGCGACCAGATCATCATCCGCAGGGCGGAAGCGCATCGCCGTATTCGGCAGGCGCAACACGTTTTCGCGCTGCTCCAGCACGATCTCTGCATTCGCCGTCATGCCAGGCAGCAACTGGCGCCCTGGATTGTCTGCCTCGACAACCACCGTGTAGCTCACCACGCCAGACTCAGCGACGCCCTGCTGGCGCACTTGGCTGACACGGCCTTCGAACTCACGATCTGGAAACGCGTCCACGGTGAAGCGCACGGCCTGACCTTCGTCAACTTCACCGATGTCGGCTTCGTCCACGGTGATGTTCGCCTGCAGTCGCGACAGATCCTGCGCGATCACGAACAGCGTCGCCGCCTGCAGGCTCGACGCCACGGGTTGGCCAACGTTCACTTGGCGATCAACGACAACGCCATCGATCGGCGAGCGAATAACGCTACGTTCCAAATCCGTACGTGCTGACGCCACCTGCGCCGCCGCCGAAGCCACCGCCGCGCGCGCGGTATCGCGCGCAGCGCGTTGTTGCGACATCAATTGCGCCGAAGCAAAGCCGCGCTGGCTCAGCAACTCGTAACGCTGGTAATCAGCGTTCGCGACCGCCGCCTGCGCTTGCGCTTGCGCCAGTTGCGCTTGAGCTTGCGTGATGCGCTGCTGGAACGGCGTCGGATCAAGCCGCGCCAGCTCCTGCCCCGCGCGAACCTGCGAGTTGAAGTCCACAGAAACGCTCTGCACCGGCCCCGACACTGTCGAGCCGACGTTCGCCGACACCAATGGCTGCAGCGTACCCGTCGCGCTCACCACGCGCGTGATGGCGCCACGATCCACTTCCGCCGTGCGATAAGGTTCCGCGTCGCCCTTCGGCCCGAACACCATCCAGCCGATCAGCACCAGTGCCGCCGCGCCGGCCACGAGGAACAAGTTGCGGCCGCGCAAGAACCCAGGGCGCTTGGCCCATAGCCCGGACGCCGTGCTGCGCACTGTCTGCACGCGTTCCTTGATCGGCGTCATATCCATCTCAGGTCCTCAAATGGCGCGCCGCGCTTGTTGGCCAAGTGCGGCGCTCGTCGTTCGCGCTCGTCAATCCAAAACAACCACAGACGATAGCGCGGCCAAGCTGAACCCAGCCTGACCGCGCCACGTTCCGTTAGCCGCGATCGCCGCCGCGATGGCGGCGCCCGGCGCGTGCTTCTTCTTGTGTCACGCGGCCGTCATTGTTTGCGTCGAGCCGCCCGAACATGCCCGCACCCATCGCCGTGTATTCGGCGCGCGAGAATGTGCCGTCGCCATTGGTGTCCGGGTTCGGACGATCGGGGCGTTCTGCACGCCGCTCACCGCCGCGTTCACCACGCTCGTCGCGTTGCGGACGTTCGTTGGCGGAGATCACGCCGTCATTGTTGTCATCCATGCGTTCGAACATCTGGTTCGGACGCGCGAGGAATTCTTCGCGCGTGATGTTGCCGTCATTGTTTGCGTCGGCGCTTGCAAGTTGATGCATGCCGCCGCCGCGATGGCCGCCACGCCGGCCGCGATGCTCACCCCGGTCGGCGCGCATTTCTTCGCGCGTGAGCTGGCCGTTGTTGTCGGCATCCAGCCGCGCAAAACTTGCGGTACGGCCGGCATCAAATTCCGCTCGCGTCAGGACGCCGTCGGAGTTTGAGTCAGCTTGGAAAAAGCCGCGTCGTCCGTCGCGTTCTTGCGAACCGTCCTGCGCCTGCGCGAAACCGCAAGCGCCTGCCGCCAAAACCGCAGCACCAGCGGCGGCAAGCCAAATCTTACGCATGTGAGATTACTCCTCTCGGGCCACGACAAGGAGGCGGCCCATCTCCCTCTCATGCAGGTGCTACAGCACCGCCTTTTCGGCCGTTGGTCGCGTTTGCGCCAAAGTGTGTCGCGGCGAAGGAAATTCAAAAGAAAACGGCCGGCGTCCAGGAGAACGCCGGCCGTTATGTTTGGCCCTGGCGCCTGGGGGGAGGGTCGCGCCGGGCCGCATGACGGGACACGCGGGGGAAGAGCGCATCACCGTAAGCTGAGATGGTAGATAGGTGGTGTGTCTGGCGTTTGCCGCAAGCGAACTGCTTTGCGACAAACTGTGTCAGCCGCCGGGGCGACCTCCGATTTGCGGCGCACGCTGCCGCTCCGGCCGCTGCGGCCTCGCCTGCCCTACCAGCCGAACAAACTCTTGGCGCGAGAGCGCGCCATTCTCATCCGTGTCGTAGGTCTCGAAACGTGCACGTAATTCGGAGTCGAACTCCTCGCGTGTGATAACGTTGTCGACGTTGCGATCGAAATCGAGACGGTACGGGCCGATTTGCGATCCGCCCAGAACGAGATTCGACCAATTGGAGAATTCAATCGGTTGGAGAGAGCCATCGGCATTGGCGTCAGCGCGCGTGAACTCGCGCGCGATGCCAGCTTGCGACTCCGCGCTCGTAACGCTCAAGTCGCCATCGGCATCGAACGCCACGAACATCAGTGCGTCGGCCGAGAGCAGCGCACGGATCGGCGCGCGATCTTCGGCGCTCCCCGCGCCGCCCGCACAAGCCGTGAGCGCCGAGGCGGCCAGCGTCGCTGCGGCGATTGTCTTGAAGCTCATGAGCATCCCCTAGAAATCAGTCCGCCCAGGAACCGCCCGACCTGGGCGGCGATAAGGCGGAGCAGCCCTCGTTCTTGCCAAAGTGTGTCGTGTAGCGCGTCGCGCCAAGGTTTGGCACGCCTCAGCCACGCCGAACCCGTAGATTTTTGTCAAGCGGCGCCGCACATGGAAGCTATGACGCTGGAGGACCCCCATATTCTGGTCGTTGACGACCATCGCGAGATCCGCGAGTCGCTGGCGCAATTTCTGCGCAAGAACGGCCGCCGCGCCACCGCCGTGGAAAGCGCCGAAGCGGCCCGCAAGGCGATCAAGGAAAACCGCATCGACGCCGTGGTCTTGGACATCATGATGCCGGGCGAAGACGGCCTCTCCCTCTGCCGTCACATCCGCGAGACCAACCACATCCCGGTCATCCTTCTCTCGGCCCGCGCCGAGGAACTCGATCGCATCATCGGCCTCGAAGTCGGCGCCGACGACTATGTCGTGAAGCC
>CADEDT010000145.1:1353-8672 GCA_902826145.1 uncultured Caulobacteraceae bacterium | reverse complement strand
GTGCTCACCGGCGAAGGCGGCGACGAGCTCTTCGGCGGCTATTCCCGCTATCGCCGCGCGCAACGCCCGACATGGCTAGGCGGCCGCGTCGCCGAACCGCAAACCGACGCGATCCTCGGCGGCGACGCCATCGCCGCATGGCGTAAGCACGCCACGCAACCCACAGGCCTCACCACGCTTCAGCAAGCGCAGTACGCCGACATCGCCACCTGGCTGCCAAACGATCTGCTGCTGAAGCTCGATCGCATGCTGATGGCGCATGGCCTCGAAGGCCGCACGCCGTTCCTCGACTCTGAAGTCGCGGCGTTCGCCTTCCACCTGCCCGACAATCTCAAAACCCGCGGCAAGTTCGGCAAATACATTCTGCGTGCTTGGCTTGAGAAGAACTGTCCCGCCGCCGAACCATGGGCGAAGAAGAAGGGCTTCACCGTCCCGGTCGCATCCTGGATCGCACCCCGCGCCGCTCAGCTCGCGCAAACGCTCCCGCAAGTCGAAGCCGTCCACCCCGCTGCCAGCGCCGACACGATCCGCGCCATCTTCACCGACGAAGCCCACGAAGCGCTCCGCTATCCGATGCTGTTCTTGGGATTGTGGGGTCGCATTCACACCGAGGGTGCGACGCCCGAGGCCGCTTTGACGAGCTTGCTCAAGTCATAGAAAATTGGCGAGACCGCCGGGGCGGACTAGGGGCATGGGAGCAGCGGCCCCGCCAGGCAGATGGCAGATCAGGCGACCACCGCCGCGCCAACCGCGAGCAGCGGAAGCGCCACGATCAGGAACAGAACCGTCGACACCGCGACTGAAGCCGCCTTGATCGAGAGCGGCGTGCCGTGTTCGAGCGCATCGATATAAAGGCCATAACGGGGCATCGTATTTCTCCAACTCTGGGGCCGGGGGACACGAAGTTTTCTCCGGCGACAGAGCCAAGATGGCCCCCTCACCCCTTGAATCCGAACGACGAGTGAACGACTTGGATGTGAGCGGATTTCACATCTTCCGAGGGGTCAAAAGCTCATGTCGCTACCCTCACTCCAGACGCTCCGCGCCTTCGAGGCGGCCGCCCGTCTGAAGTCCTATTCGAAGGCTGCAGAAGAGCTCGGCCTCACTCACGGCGCCGTCAGCCACCGCATCCGCGAGCTTGAGCAACGCCAAGGCGTCACGCTCTTCAAGCGCGCCGGCAACACCATGCAGCTCACGCCGGAAGGCCAGCAGCTCGAAGCGCAAGTGCGCCAAGGCCTCTCCATTCTCGAACAGGCGTTTCCATCGAAGCGCCCAAGCGCCAAGCCATCGCGCCACATCGTCATCGCCTCGGTGCCGAGCATCGCGTCGACGTGGCTCTTCCAACGCATGGCGCAGTTCAGAACAGAGAATCCGGATATCGACATCGATCTCCGCGTCACCGAAGCGCTGAACGACTATCGCAAGGAAGGCATCGATATCGGCGTGCGCCTGGGTCGCGGCGGTTGGCCGGGCTTGCACGCACAAAAGCTCTTCGACGAAGCGCTGACGCCAATCTGCTCGCCCGCGTATCGCGATCGCCTACAACTGCACACGCCCGCCGATCTCGAACGCGCCATGCTCATGCGCAATCCGTGGACGCCGTGGGCGCGCTGGTTCAGCGCCGCCGGCCTCCCCTGGCCCGAACCCACCACCGGCCCGAAATTCGACGACGCGCTTCTGCTGCTGCGCGCCGCGCTCGATGGCCAAGGCGTCGCGCTCGGCCGCCAATGGCTGGCTGTCGACGAACTCCGCGCCGGCCGCCTCGTCACGCCATTCGACATCGCTGTCCGCGACGACTTCGCCTACTGGCTCGTCTGGCCCACCGGCAAAACCCTGAAGCCCGACGCCGCCTTCTTCCGCGACTGGATCGACGCAAAGGCCGCGGCCGAAGAACCGATCTGCCCGATGGCCGTGGCGGAAGCAGTGGAGTGATTAGCGCGCTCAATGTTGCGCATAGGAAAAACCAGTTCGTCATCCCGGGGCTCGCGGAGCGAGAACCCGGGACCCAGGGGCAAGCGGCAGCGTGTTGGTCCCTGGGTCCCGGCTCTCCCTTCGGTCGGCCGGGATGACGAAAGTGAAATTGACCGTTCCGGCACAGTGCGCGCGGTTGAGCCTGTATTCGCTACAGCCTATGTGTCGCTCTCTCCCAGAGGACATTCATGAACCCCGCCTCCGTCATTCGCGTACCGCGCGTCGAGTCCACGCCGCTCGAGATCGGCAACAATCTGCCGCTCACCTTCATCTGCGGCCCGTGCCAGCTTGAGAGCCGCAGCCATGCGCTCGAGACGGCAGAGTTCCTGCGCGACGTGTTCAAGCGCTGCGGCGCGGGCTTCATCTACAAAACCAGTTTCGACAAAGCGAACCGTTCCAGCCTCGGCACCAAGCGTGGCGCGGGCTTTGAAACCTCAGCGCCCATCTTCGAAGAGATCCGCAAGAAGATCGGCGTGCCGGTATTGACCGACGTGCACCTGCCCGAGCAATGCGCCGAAGTCGCCGAAGTCGTCGACGTTCTGCAAATCCCGGCTTTCCTCTGCCGCCAAACCGACCTGCTGATCGCTGCCGCCGAAACCGGCAAGCCGATCAACGTCAAGAAGGGTCAGTTCCTGGCGCCGTGGGACATGAAGAACGTGATCGCCAAGATCACCGGCAGCGGCAATCCGAACGTCATGGCCTGCGAACGCGGCGCTTCGTTCGGCTACAACACGCTCGTCTCCGACATGCGCGCGATCCCGATCATGAAGAGCTTCGGCGCGCCGGTCGTGTTCGACGCCACGCACTCCGTGCAACAGCCCGGCGGCAAGGGCGACACATCAGGCGGCGAACGCCAATTCGTGCCGATCCTCGCGCGCGCCGCGGTTGCGATCGGCGTCGCCATGGTTTTCCTCGAAGCCCACCCCGATCCGGACAACGCGCCGAGCGACGGCCCCAATATGGTGCCCTTCGATCAACTCGAAGACCTCGTCCGCGATCTCGTCGCGTTCGACAAGCTTGCCAAGCAAACCGCGATCGCTGCGGAATGAGCAACGAGAAGTTCGAACGTCATCGCCAACCGTGGCGGCAGGACGAAATCCAAAAGCTGCATCAGTTCGCCGGCAAGGGCATGTCGCTCAAAGCGATCGCCAAGGCGCTCACGCGCAGCGAAGAATCCATCAAGGATCGCGCTAAGGCCGACGGGCTTAAGATAGCAAAGCTGCGCTAAGCAGCCGGCTGCGCCGGAAACTCCAGCTTGGACACATCGTATCCTAGCGCCGCCGCCCGCTCGGTTAGGCGCGCGACGAGCGCGGCGCTTGGCTGTGGCGAGCGCGTGTAAATCCACAAATCGGTGAACGTCGGATCGGTGGAGATGAACCACGTGTAGTCCGGATCGTGTTCGAGCACCCAATAATCGCGCGTCACGGGGATGAACCCATAGAGCCGGTAGTGAACACGGAATTTGGTGTTGCGGCCCGGATCCATGATCACGGCAGGCCCACCGACCGCTGCTTCTCGTCCCGTCGGCGTGCCACGCTGACATGTGTCGCGCACGCGCAGCCGCGTTTCGTCGATGCGCTGAAACGCCGTCGCGCCCGCCACACAGCCGTCAGTCAAGCTGATAGGGCGGCGGCCGATTTCGCGCCACGTGCCGGAATAGAAACGCGCCGCATCGATTGAGCCGGTTGTCTCCGGCGCGCGCGTCGTAGGTGCGGACGCGCATCCCACCAGCGCCAACACGCCGGCAACCAACACTACGGCACGCCAAGACATCGTGTTCATGAGAACGTCCTTCCAACGCGGGTACGGCGCGCCGGCAAGGACGGATCACCTAAGCCTCAGGTCGGCGCAGGCATGGTGTGCGTGGCGCCGTGATGTTCGCAGCTCACCGCCGGATTGAACGGCTCGAACACGCCGCGCGGGTTCTCGCGATAGATCCAAACGTGGCGATCGAAATGCGGCATGAAATTGTGCGCCTCGTCGACATCCGCCGTTGCTGGATCATCTTCCATGCTGTCGTAAGGGCGGCCGTGGAAAGTCGGCGGCTCGGCATTGCCTGCCGCTTCCCATGAGGCCTTGAACACCAAATTCTCGACCGCCACCAATTCCATCGAGCCATCAGCCTGAGGCTCGTAGATCAGCACCGCCGGCATGTTGAAATCGGTGTAGGTGCTGGTGCCGTCGACGCGCGGGTTGGGCGGCGCGGTTACACCCAACAAATCCGGCCTGAAGTAGTGCACACCCATCGCGCCGTCTGACGCAGGCCGTCCCATCATGTCAGCCGTCTCGCACATGTTCGCCGGATCGCGGATGTAACCTTCCGCCAGCGCGACGTTCACGTCCTGAAATTTCTCGGTCGCTGCGCGTATCTGCGCGAATGTCGGCTCGCCTGGCGCCGGCGTTTCCGTCGCCACCGGCGTGCACGACGACGCCAGGCCTACGACCGCAACAGCGATCATCGTCTGCATCACGCTTTTCATTTCACGCCTCCCCTTCGCCGTACCCGTCACGCGCTGCGCTTGCGCAGCGCAAATCCAATCATCGCAACCAGTTCGAGCGCTGCCGCGACATCCATCGCTGGCAACATGATGAGGATGCCGTAGACGCCTGCGCCTGGCCCTTGGCCAGCCATCAGAGTGGCGACGCCGAGCGAGATCAGCCACGAAACCACGGCCGCATAGCCAACGATCATCGGCCAGCCACGCGCGCCGCTTCTGCTCATCGCAAACACGCCAATCGCTTGCAGCGGCGCAGCGCCGTAAAGCGCAACACCTGTCGGCAACGGCAAACCCGCCGTCAGCGCCGGCAAGATCATCGGCAACACCCAGACCAGCGCGCACGCAAACGCGGCAATCAGCAACGGCCATCGCAAGCTCACCAGAATCTGCATTACGCTTAGCTCCCCGCGCGAAGCTTACGACGCAACACGCTTCCCGGCCAAGCGTCGAACCCTACGCATTCCCGGGGCGATGCGAAGCTTCGAGCCCGGGACCCATAAACACGACTGTTCGCAGTGATGTGCGAACCAACGCATTTGGGGTTATGGGTCCCGGACTGCGCTGCGCGCATCCGGGAATGGGTGGATAGGGGTGCGCTCTACCCAACAGCTTTTGTACGCAACGCGTTGAGAATGTTGCTTCACGCACAAAATCTATCCGACCGACTTCCCATCGCGCTAAACTCTTCCCGTTCCGCATCACGGAGGGGTCTCCAGGAATTCCGACCCAGAAGACGAAGCGGAATGTGAGTGAAGCGAGAACGTTGCTGCCGGGGATCGTGAAACCGGCAGGTCCAGCAGGAGGCGGACTCCGCTGCTCGCCGCGGGCGCTCGTTGGTCGGAGCCAAAGAATCTCCTCCCCAACGAAGCTGGTGTGAAATCACCCACGGGAACGCGCGGACGAAGTCCGTTTCTCTTCCCTTCCATCCCGCCGGACGACGTAAGCGCGCTCCCGCCCTCTACTTCCCCGCAGCGCATGCGCGCGTGCGGTTTGATCCGCATGGTCAACAAATCCTTAACCGGCGCAGCGCCCAAGTCGGCTCATGTTCGAACGGCGTATTCTGGTCACCGGCGGCTCCGGCTTCCTGGGCTCACACCTCTGCGACCGCCTCGTCGCCCGCGGCGACGATGTCGTCTGCGCCGACAATCTGTTCACCGGCCGCAAGCGCAATATCGCGCATCTGCTGAACCAGCCGAACTTCGAATTCCTCCGCCACGACGTGACCTTCCCGCTCTATGTCGAGGTTGATCAGATCTACAATCTCGCCTGCCCAGCTTCGCCCGTGCACTACCAGCACGATCCCGTGCAAACGACGAAGACGAGCGTCCACGGCGCCATCAACATGCTGGGCCTCGCCAAGCGCTTGAAGGCGCGCATCTTCCAAGCCTCGACCTCGGAAGTGTACGGCGATCCCGACATTCATCCGCAGCCCGAAGAATACTGGGGCCGTGTCAATCCGATCGGCATTCGCTCCTGCTACGACGAAGGCAAACGCTGCGCCGAGACGCTGTTCTTCGATTATCACCGCCAGCACAAACTCGAGATCAAAGTCGCGCGCATCTTCAACACGTACGGCCCACGCATGCACCCGAACGACGGCCGCGTCGTCTCGAACTTCATCGTGCAAGCGCTGAAGGGCGAAGACATCACGCTCTACGGCGATGGCGAACAGACGCGCAGCTTCTGCTATGTCGACGATCTGATCGACGCGTTCCTTGCCTTCATGGATGCGCCCGCCGAACTCACCGGACCGCTGAATATCGGCAACCCCAACGAGTTCACAATCAAAGCGCTCGCCGAGAACGTCATCGATCTCACCGGCTCAAGCTCGAAGCTGATCTACAAGCCGCTGCCGAGCGACGATCCCAAGCAACGCAAGCCCGATATCTCGAAGGCGCGCGAACATCTGAACTGGGAGCCGACCATCCAGCTCCGCGAAGGCCTCACGCGCACGATCGCCTATTTCGACGGCCTGATGCGCGAAGGCGATCCGCTCGTCGTCGGTATGGACAAGGCTAAGATTGCGTCCACCGCCGATGGAAATCCGCATTCAGTTGCCGGGCTTCAGAAGCGAGCAGCCCAGTTTCGACGCTGACCCCGGCCGCGCGCAACCGCTCGACACCAACACCGCTCGCAAACGGATGCGGATCGCTCGCCGCAATCACCACGCGCGCGACGCCCGCTTCGATCAATCGATCCGCGCAAGACGCTGTGCCGTTCGTCCGCTTCGCGCAGGGCTCCAGCGTGACGTAGGCCGTAGCGCCGCGCACATCCGCCAACGCCACCGCCCGCTCCTCCGCATGCGGCCGCCCGCCATCGCCAGTGCGAGCTTCCGCGATCACCGCGCCATCGCGCACGATCACGCAACCAACAGAAGGATTGTCGCCAGTCTGTCCTACACCCGCCGCCGCGAGCGATAATGCCCGCCGCATGAATTCGAGATCGCTCATTCTCCCCCTCTCCCTTGCGGAGAGGGGGTCGGGGGGTGAGGGGCGTTCAGCCGCCGCGACGTTTCAGAACCAAGCGCGCAATCACAAACACCGCGCGCGTATCTCCGCCCCTCACCCCGCCGCTTCGCGGCGACCCTCTCCGCAAGGGAGAGGGTTGGTTGGCGCCGCATCCTCACGCAGGCAGCGCGGGAAGCTCTTCGGCGCGCGTCTCATCGAGATAGCGCACCGAGATCGGCTTCAGATTCGCATCGAGTTCGATCAGCAGCGGATTACCCGTCGGAATCTCGACATGCACGATGTCGCCGTCCGGCACATTGAAGAGATGCTTCACGATCGCGCGCAGCGAATTGCCGTGCGCGGCGATGATCAGATTCTTGCCCGCCTTCAGATCCGGCGCGAT
>CADEDT010000145.1:0-1253 GCA_902826145.1 uncultured Caulobacteraceae bacterium | reverse complement strand
TCCACATCGACCCAGCCGGTGAAGCGATTTTCCAGATTCCACTGGCTCTGGCCGTGGCGAAGTAGTGCGAGAAAAGGCATGGCCGCTTGCTCCCAGCCCCGCCCCGGCCCGTCAAGAGCCGAAGCCGCTTGGAAGGCGCCGCCCGCCCGGGCTACACCCGAGCCCGATGCGTCACTGGCTGTTCCACCCGATCATTTTCTACCCGCTCGTCGCGGCGTTCGCGGCGCTGGTGATCGCCATCAGCCTGAGCCCGCAATCGTGGCCTCGCAACGCCGAGCAAGTCGCCGCTCAGCGCGACGGCCAATGGCTCGTCTATCAGGGCCAAGCCTTCAATGCCCCGGACGTCGGCCCGGAGCAGGAAATGATGGTGATGCGCGATTTCCTGGGCCGTCCGGAAACGCTGCGCATCGCGCAGAAGGCCAAACAGGCGCCGCCGAATTCGCTGGAACAGGGCACGCGCATTCTGCTCACGCCGGACGACGCCGCCGCCATCTCAGGCCGGCCGGTGACGGTCGAGATCAGCTACAATCCGCTCTCGGTAAACGCCGCCAACGGCCTCGCCGTCAGCCTGCGCGGCGAAGGCGCGTCCGAGTGGGTGAGCCAGGCCGCGCCACCGCAATCGGCAACACTGCGCTTCCGCCTGCCCGCCACCAACAACGTCACCGCCATCGGCGTGCGCGCGTTAAGCAATTTGGACGATCAGGCCTATGGCCTTGAGATCACGCGAATTCGCGTCACGCCGCAAACCTGAGACACGGCGGCGGATTGAATTTCGCGGCCATTTCGATCAAACCGCCCCATCCTTCCCGCCGCCTCGGAACCTGACCCATGCTGCCTGCGCCCCGCGCAAGCCTCGCCTCCAATTCCGCTGAGTTCGAAAGCTTGCCCTTGGTCAAGCCGACGGGCTTCCGCGAATACGACGCGCGCTGGTGGTTCGGCATTCCAGGCGCCGAAAAGCCGCCGGAGCTGAACCTGCTCGGCGTGCAAGCGCTCGGCCTTGGCCTGGGCACGCTGATCCACGAATTCGGCGTTGCGCCGCGCATCGTCGTCGGCCACGACTTCCGCTTCTACTCCACCTCGATCAAGCAGGCGCTGACGCTCGGCCTCATGCAGGCTGGGATGGAGGTGAACGACATCGGCTTGGCGCTCTCGCCGACCGCATACTACGCGCAATTCGCGCTCGACATTCCGTGCGTCGCCATGGTGACCGCGAGCCACAACGAGAACGGCTGGACCGGCGTGAAGATGGGCGC
>CADEDT010000144.1:7031-8674 GCA_902826145.1 uncultured Caulobacteraceae bacterium | reverse complement strand
TTGCTCGAAGAAACGGCAGACTGGCTTTATTACGATTTCCCCATCGACGTGCGCACAAAGATGAAGCCGCGCGGACGCTATTTGGGGCAAAAACAGAAATGGTTCGCGTTCCGGTTCAAGGGACGTGACTCAGATATTAGACTCGATACACACACCCCGGAGTTTATAGACTGGCGTTGGGCGGCGCTTGATACAGCGCCGCAACTCGTGATCCCGTTCAAGCGCCCCACCTACGAAGAAGTGGCGCAGCGGTTCAAGAAATACGCAGTGGGGGCTTCAAAGTGATTGTCTGCCTGATGGGCGCTGCAGAAGCGTCTCTGCCGTGAAGCGCGGCGCAGTAGTGACACCGGTCGTCTTCGTGCACGGCGCGTTTTGCGGCGGCTGGGCGTTTGACGCGTTCCGCGAACCGTTTGAGGCTGCGGGCTTCGAAACGCACGCACCAAACTTGCCGCACCACGAGCGTGGCGCGGACTTGGAGCGGCTCGCGCAAACCGGGCTGAAGGATTATGCGCACGCGATCGCGCACTATGTGCGCGGACTTCGCGCGCCACCAGTGCTTGCTGGACATTCGCTGGGCGGATTGGTGTCGCAGCTTGTGGCGATGAACACACCGGTTGCGGGCCTGATGTTGCTCGCGCCAAGCGCACCGTGGGGCGTCCCGCCGACGACGCTGGACGAGCACGGCAATCACTTTGGACTCACGTTGCTCGGTGACTATTGGCGCCGGCCAATTCCACCTGACTATCGCGTAGCGCGCTCCACCACGCTTGATCGGCTTGTGCGTGATGACGCGCGCCGTGCTTTTGCGCGCTTCGTGCCGGAGAGCGGCCGCGCCATCCGTGAGGCGGTGCAATGGTGGCTAGATCACTCGATGGCGAGCCAAGCCCCGGTTTATCGGATCAGCGCGCCGGTTCTGGGCCTTGCTGGGGGCAAGGATCGAGTGAACCCGTCGAGCACGGTGCGCCGCGTGATTTCGCGCTTCCCGAACGGCCAAGCGCACTTCCACGAGTTTCCGGAAATGAGCCACTGGCTGATCGGCGAGCCGGAGGCGAATGACGTCGCGAAGCTCGCGTTGCAATGGCTTGAAGCGCGCAACATCGGACCAAAGCCTGTGAAGCCGAAGCGCAAGCAGCTTTCGCTATTCGGTTGGGGTGAAACCGCGGGCGCCTAATTCGGCGCCGAGTTCGCACTACGCAGCGTGATCAGCACGATTTCCGGCGGATTCAGGAAACGCACGGGCAGAATGCTCGTCCCTATTCCTGCGGTCACATACATCCGCTCTCCACGTTCCTCGATAAGACCGCAACCGTAGTTTCTGTTGCGCAGTGGCAGAATGGGCCGACCCACGAACGGAATCGTCACCTGCCCACAATGACCGTGGCCAGCGATCATCAGAGCAGGCCCGCGCGGCATCTCGGCGAAGGGATCGGGCGAGTGACTGATAACGATCGTGTTCGCGCCGTCGGGGGCGCTATCGAGAGCCGCTGTGAAATCTGGCTCTCCCGTTGTGTCGTCGGCCAACCCGGCAATCACCAGCGGCTCGCCTCCAGTGCGCCGCACGACGCTGTGGCGATTCCACAGCGCAGCGACGCCCGCGTTCTCCATTTCGGCCTGAACTATCGCACGGCCGTCCCAGACATCAT
>CADEDT010000144.1:0-7021 GCA_902826145.1 uncultured Caulobacteraceae bacterium | reverse complement strand
TGATTGCCAATGACGCCAACCACACCGTACCGCGCGCGCAGCGCCGCAAACGTAGCGATGCCGCCGGTGATTTCTTGATTCTCTGCCGGTGAACGCTCAGCGGGATGCAAGTGGCCGTTCACATAGTCGCCGAGCAGGACGACAAGCTCGGGTCGCAATTCATTGATGCGCTTGACGATGCGGCCCATGCGCGCGGCGTCTACATGTGGTCCAGCGACGTGCGTGTCGCTGATTGCGGCGATGGTGATTGGCGCGCCATGCCAATCCTCGCTCACGATCTCGACGCGACGAACGACAAGCTGATTGGGCTCAATGAACCAGGCGTAGATGTTGACCCAATAGACCGCCTCAAAAGCAGCGATCGATGCAAACAACAGCCAGCGGGTGCGCGGTCTAAGTTTCTCCCAGCGGCGCACGAGCCAGACGCACGCCAAGATCACGAGCGGTAGGCCGATGATCGAGCCTAGCGTGGCGGGCAGGAGTTGTGGGTGAAAGAAATCCGGCATAGGCGACCACATTAGCGTCCGTCACGCCATGCGCCACGGTCTCTTGCTTGTCGCGAGGCAAGTCGCGCAAATCGCGCAAATCGCGCGCGATGTCCCGCTCGGCCTTATTGCAAAGTCGAGGCTTTGTCGCACATCTCTCGGTAGCGCAAATCGACGTGGAAAAGCGCTTAGCGCGCCATCGCCGCTTTAATGGTCTCCAGGCGTGCGAGCTGGCGCGTCGCAGCGTCTTTCTTCGCATCGGTATTGGCATCGCGAAGGTCTTCTTGAGCGTTCTTCAAATCTTGCTCAAGCTTGCCTGGTTCGATGTCGGCGAGATCGACCGCTTCTTCCGCCAGCACGGTCAGACCTTCCGGCGTCACGTCAGCGAAGCCGCCATTGACGAAGATGCGGCGTTCCGTGCCGTCATTGATCACCTTGAGCGCACCAGGTTTGACCACGCTCATGACCGGCGCATGGTTCGGCGACACGCCGAACTCACCTTCGGCGCCCGGCACCACTACGTGATCGACTTCGCCATTGAACAGCTCGCGTTCCGGCGAAACCAAAGCGAAGGTCAGTTTGTCAGCCATATTAGTTCTGCCTCGCCATTGCGGTTACGCGGATCATGAATTTCTTGTCGACATCGCTGCGCGTCACGTAGATCGAATCGACGATCGCAATGTGGTTGCCGGGCAGCCGCACATCGTATGTGCGCAGATTGTAACCCTTTTGCTCAACGTGCGGCTCGTCTTTGATACGCTTTGCGTCCGGGTACTTCTTTTTGATCAAGCTATCGAGCGCCTGGATGCCTTTGTCGTAGTCGCCGCCGGCGAACCAGATCGTGGTGTAGGCACCGTCGGTGTGAAAAAAGACTCCACCCTCGCCCACTTCGTAAAAGAGGGTGTCGCCGATATCGGCCATACCGAGTTGCGCTTTCTCCTGCGAGCCAATCACCTGTGGCTTCAGGCCGAGGGAGCCACTGACCGTACCGCCTATGGCGGCAACTGCGCCCTCGATCGCGAGCTTGGCGGCGACTTCGCTGTGCTTCACGTCCGTTACCCCTTGCGTATCTGCGCGCCGACGCGAACGAGAAACCGCTCTGGCTGCCCGCCCCGCTCGGCATAGTTCGCGACGACGTGCGCGACGCGCCCGCCGCCGAGTTCTACCTCGTACGAACGCACACGCTGCTTTGGCGCGCCAGCGGCGTCGTCCTTTAGTTGCCTCACCTTGAAGCCGCTCGCCTTCAGCGTGTCGTCAAGCGCCGCCAGCCCGCGATCATAGTCGCCGTTGACGTACCAGACCGTGGCCACGGAGCCGGCGAGGTCGAAGTACACGCCGGTCTCTGTGCTGAGCGGGTAGAACATCGTCTGCCCGCCTTGCTGAAGGCCAACAGATGCGCGCTCAAGTTCGGTAACCGGAATCGGGGCGATCGACGGCTTGTCCAGCGGTTTGCCGGCGACATGCAACAGGCTGCGCGAGACGAGTTGCGCCGCGAACTGACTGTGCGTGAGGCCGGCGGCGGCCATTAGGCCGCCTCAGCAGCGAGACGCTGCGCCTTCGCCACAGCTTCTTCGATCGAGCCGACCATGTAGAACGCCGGTTCCGGCAGATGGTCGTATTCGCCGTTCACGAGGCCCTTGAAGCCACGCACCGTGTCCTTGAGGTCGACGAGCTTGCCCGGCGAGCCAGTGAACGCTTCGGCGACGTGGAACGGCTGCGAGAGGAAGCGCTCGATCTTACGAGCGCGCGCGACCGTCAGCTTATCGTCTTCCGAGAGTTCATCCATGCCGAGAATGGCGATGATGTCTTGGAGAGACTTGTACTTCTGCAACGTCTCCTGGACCTGACGCGCCACTTGATAGTGCTCTTCACCGACGACGTTCGGATCCAAGATACGCGACGTGGAGTCGAGCGGGTCGACGGCCGGATAGATGCCCTTCGCGGCGATGTCGCGCGAGAGAACGGTGGTGGCGTCCAAGTGCGCGAACGACGCGGCCGGCGCGGGGTCGGTCAAATCGTCGGCCGGAACGTAGATGGCTTGCACCGAGGTGATCGAGCCCTTCGTGGTCGAGGTGATGCGCTCTTGCATCTGGCCCATTTCGGTGGCGAGCGTCGGCTGATAGCCGACCGCCGAAGGAATACGGCCGAGCAGCGCCGACACTTCCGAACCGGCTTGCGTGAAGCGGAACACGTTGTCGACGAAGAAGAGAATGTCCTTGCCCTGATCGCGGAAGTGTTCGGCGATCGTGAGACCGGAGAGCGCGACGCGCGCGCGCGCGCCCGGCGGTTCGTTCATCTGGCCGAACACGAGTGCGCAGCGCGAGCCTTGGCCGCCGCCGGCTTTGTTCACGCCGGACTCGATCATTTCGTGATAGAGGTCGTTGCCTTCGCGCGTGCGTTCGCCGACGCCGGCGAACACCGAGTAGCCGCCATAGGCCTTGGCGATGTTGTTGATCAGTTCTTGGATCAGCACCGTCTTGCCGACGCCGGCGCCGCCGAACAAACCGATCTTGCCGCCCTTTGAGTACGGACAAAGCAGGTCAACGACCTTGATGCCGGTGGCGAGAATTTCTGGGATGGGCTTTTGATCGACGAAAGCCGGCGCCGGCTGGTGGATGGCGCGTTTGGCGGTCGCCTTCACCGGGCCAGCTTCATCAACCGGCTCGCCGATGACGTTCAGAATGCGGCCCAGCGTCTCTTCGCCGACCGGCACTGAGATAGGGGCGCCGGTGTCGGTCACCGCTTGGCCGCGGACCAGACCGTCCGTTGCGTCCATGGCGATGGTGCGCACGCTGCTCTCACCGAGATGCGTGGCGACTTCGAGCACAAGGCGGTTGCCGCGATTTGTGGTTTCGAGCGCGTTGTAGATATCCGGCAGCGGACCATCGAACTCGACGTCGACAACGGCGCCGATCACCTGCGCCACGCGGCCTTTTCCTTGCTGTGCCATCTTCCTCTTTCCTCGTCCGTTCCGTCAGCCGCGTGGAGCGGCAATTTCTAGTTCAACAATCTCGCTGCGATCACGCCCGCCGCCACCGCCAGAAACGGCGCGATGATCAGAGCGATGCGCGCCGCGCGCTTCACTTAGCCTTCCACCGCGATCTCAACGGGGATGTTGTTTCGCGTCGCCTTCGAATACGGGCACATCTGGTGCGCCGCCTCGAGCAATTCTTGCACTTGCGCGCGCTCCAAGCCGGGGACCGCGAGCGTGAGCTTCGCCGAGAGACCCAAGCCACCCTCTTCGCGCCCGATGCCGACTTCGCAGGTCACCACCGCCTTCGAGGCGTCGAGCTTCTTTTGACCCGCGATGAAAAGCACTGCGCCATTGAAGCAGTTTGCCCAGCCGAGCGCGAAAAGTTGCTCAGGATTGGTGCCTTCGCCAGACCCGCCGAGGCCCTTAGAGTGTTCGGTGTGCAGCCACACGCCGCCTTCGGCGAGCGCGATCTTGCCGCCGTTGCGGCCGCCCTTTGAGATGGCCTTCGTCTTGTAGAGTGCGTCTGCCATGTGATGCCTCGTTACTTGTATTGCCGCCCTTCGCGACGGCCGTAGTCGCGATAGTGCGTTGTTGGGTCAGCGCCGGCCGCCTTCACATCCGGATGCAGCGCCAGATAGCGCGCGGGATCGAAGTCGGCTGGGAGCGGCGTTAGTTGATCGACGACGGCTTGAACTGCCTTCTGAGCGGCATTTGGCGCCGGCGCCAAAGCACTCCGCGTTTCCGCCATGCGCGCCGCCAAAGGCCTGCCTGCGTAACGGTTCTCGACTGCCTTGCCCGTTGAAATATCGACGAGTTGGCGCACCATCAGCCGGCCCAGCGACATGTCCGACATCATGGGCGTGATGTAGGTGCAGTCGTCGAAGAAATAATGCGTCACTTGCGACCAGCGCGTGCGGTGCGGATTTTCGTGCTTGGCGCCGCCGTGCAGCAGATTGGCGCTCCAGATTAGCGCCTGACCTTTGCGGGCGAGGAAGTAATCCGGTGTGCTCTTCGTCGCGCGCACCATGCCTTCCCAGGCGTCGTGATAGATTTCTTGGGTCGGCTTGTTCTCGCCCGCGTCGCCGACAGAATAGCCAATCATCTCGTTGTAGATGATCGGCCACTTATGGCTGCCCGGATAATAGACGAGCGGCCCGGCATCGGCGGGCACATCTTCGAGCGCCACCCACACGCCGCACATGAAGCGCTCGGGCACGCTGGAGAAGTGAATACTGTCGGAATGGTAGTGCTGCTGCGTACCGACGGGGAAGTTCAGCGTCTGGAACGGCCACGCGCGTCGACCATAGAGCGTCGACAGGATTTGTATCACGCGCTCGTTGCACGCGAGAGCGCGCACATTGTCGTCGTCGCGCCAGGCATCCTGGACGCGCAGCCCCTCGCCGCGCTTCCAGCCGCCCTCGCGCCACTGTGGCATGTCGAAATTGGAAGCGAAACGCTGCTTGATCGCCATCGCGCGTTGTTCGAACTGCGGGTCCGGAAAATCGAAAACCGCGTAGCCTTTTTCGAAGAGCTCGCGGCCGATGCGTGACGTCTCGACGTCCCAATCCGATTGGGCCAACACCTCTGGGAACAGAGGCGACTCTATCGGCGGGACGCCGGGGAGCGGATTGTGAACGGCGACGTTCATTGCTCGGCTTCTGCTCGGCTCCGATTAAAGCGCTTCTGCGCCGGAGATGATCTCGATCAGCTCCTTGGTGATGTTGGCTTGGCGCTGACGGTTGTAGCGGAGCGTCAGCTTGCGGATGAGATCGCCGGCGTTGCGCGTGGCGTTGTCCATGGCGCTCATCTGTGCACCGTAGAAGCCGGCCTGGTTTTCGAGTAGCGCCTGCAAGATTTGGCCGTTGAGGTACTGCGGCAGCAGAGCTTCTAGAATTTCCTCTTCACTCGGCTCGTACTCATAGACGGCGCCCTTCAGGTCGGGCGGCTTCACGCCTTCGGGCGCGCGCGCTGGGATAAGCTGCAGCGCCGTCGGCACTTGGCTGATCACCGACTTGAACTGCGAGAAGAACAGCGTCGCGACATCGAACTCGCCCGCGTGGAAGAGTTCGAGCATTGCTTCGCTCACCGCGTGAGCGGCGTCGGCGCCGAGATTCCGGTAAGCGGAAAGATCGACATACTTTACGATCTTTTCGCTGTGCAGGCGGCGTAGCTGGTCGCGCCCCTTCTTGCCCACAGCGAGAATCTTCACGGTTTTGCCAGCCGCTTGCAGCTCGGCGATCTTCTCGCGCGCAGCGCGGACGATTTGGGTGTTGAAGCCGCCACAAAGGCCACGCTCGCTCGTCATCACAACGAGCAGATGCACTTGGTCCTTACCGGTGCCGCGCAGAAGAAGCGGCGCACTATCGCCTGAGACCGCCGCCGCCAGGTTCGCGATCACGCGCGCCATGCGCGATGCGTAGGGCCGCGCCGCTTCGGCTTGGCTTTGCGCACGTTTCAGCTTCGCGGCCGCCACCATCTGCATCGCCTTGGTGATCTTCTGCGTGCTCTTCACGCTGGCGATACGGTTGCGGAATTCCTTTAAGCTCGGCATCCCAAATCCTAACGTTGCGCGAGCGCGAGCCTGCCGGCCACGCCCACGAAGAAGACGCCAACGGCGCCCTCGAGCCAGCGCACAACGGCGCTATTCCAAACGATTGAACGCGCGCGCGACGCGGCGAACGCGATGAACGATAGCCACACAAGGCCGAACACGGAGTGGATCGCGAGCAGCATCACGCCGATCATTGGCGCATTGGCGCCCGTGCCAGCGAACTGCGGCAGCGCTGCGAGATAAAAGAGCGCGACCTTCGGGTTCAGTGCATTGGTGAAGAAGCCTTGCGCGTAGGGCGCCTTCAGATCCACTGGCTTCGCCAGCGCGTCATCGCGCTTGTTCTTGATCGCGCTCCAGATCATGCCGGCGCCGAGCCATGCAAGGTAGAGCGCGCCGGAGATCTTCACCGCCAAGAAAAGCGCAGGCACGGCCACGAGAATGCTGAGCGCGCCGAACGCGATCAGAGAGCCGTACCAGAGAACGCCCGTCATGATCCCCATGACCGCCGCCATGCCAGCCCGAAATCCCCCGCGCGCGCCGTGGCTAGCGACCAGGAGCGTGTCCGGTCCGGGCGTTAGCGTCACAATCAGCGCGAGCGCTGACCAGGCAAGGAGAGCCGTGGGCTCAATCACGCGAAGGTCGAGGTGAACTCTTCGAGGGCGGCCTTGATCTTATCTTCGATGCCGTCCTTGCCGATGTCCTTCTTGTCGACGATCGCCTTCAGCAGATCCGCCTTCTTCGTACGCAGCCATGAAGTCAGCTCGCGCTCGAAGCGGCCAATGTTGGCGACATCAATCTTGTCGAGGAAACCGCGGGTGCCGGCATAGATCAGCACGACTTGTTCTTCGACCGGCACCGGCGAGAATTGCGGTTGCTTCAGCAATTCCGTGAGGCGCGCGCCGCGCGACAGCAAACGCTGCGTGGCAGCGTCGAGGTCCGAGCCGAACTTCGCGAATGCCGCCATTTCGCGGTACTGCGCGAGTTCGCCCTTCAGCGGGCCGGCGACTTGCT
>CADEDT010000143.1 GCA_902826145.1 uncultured Caulobacteraceae bacterium | reverse complement strand
ATTTCCGCGAAGGCGTGCAGGCGTTCTTCCAGAAACGCCCGGCCAAGTTCAAAGGCAGCTAACGCTTCGCCTTCTTAGGCGCACCCTTCTTCGCAACCTTCTTGACCTTCGGCTTCTTCGCTTTGGCTTTCGCCCTCGCGATCGCCAGCGCCTTGCGCCCCCAAACCGCTGCTTCATCCGGATCGTCGAGCGCGCTTTCTGGCAAGCGCCAATAACCGAGATCGATCGTCTCACCCGCACGCGGGCCGTTCTGTGGTTTCCACTCGAACGGGCCGGAGCCCTCTTCGCGCAGCTCCACCTTCAGCGCGTCATCGACCTTGATGTGAATGGTGTCGTTATCCAGCAGCAGGAACATCACGCCGTCGGCATAGCCGCCAGCGCCACCGAACATGCGTTTGATCTGGACTGGTCCGAGCCCCGCAAACAGCTCCTTCACGTATTCGTGGAAGCTGTTGTCGGCCACGCGCTTACGCCTCGGCCTTCGCCGGCACGATGGTGACGCTTTCGCCGCAACCGCAAGCGTCAGTCTGGTTCGGATTGCGGAACACGAACTTCGACGCAAGCCGCGTCGTCTCGTAATCAATCTCGGAGCCGAGCAAGAAGAGCACGGCATCCGCCGCTACAAGGATGTTCACGTCCTTGTCCTCGACCAATTCATCGAACTGCGCTGGCGCGTCCGCATACGCCAAGGTGTATTCCATCCCCGCGCAACCGCCATTGACTACGCCCACGCGCAGATAGGGCTTCTCGCCCTTCGCGATGATGTCCTTGACGCGCGCCGCCGCGGCGTCCGTCAAAGTCACGATCTTCGGTCTGGGTCGTCGTGTCATCGCCTACAACATATTCAGTTCGAGCTTGGCTTCGTCGCTCATGCGCGCCGGGGTCCACGGCGGATCGAACACCAAATCTACTTTCGCGCCGGTTACGCCACGCACCCTTAGCGCCGCCTCCTGCACCCAACCCGGCATTTCGCCCGCGACCGGGCAACCCGGCGCCGTCAGCGTCATTTCGATGTCAACAAAGCCTTCGTCGTTGATGTCGACCTTATAGATGAGCCCGAGTTCATAGATATCAACCGGGATCTCCGGGTCGAACACGGTCTTGAACTGCGCCACCAGATCATCGGTGATGCGGTCAAGCTCGGCCTTCGGCAGAGCGGATGGAGGAGAAACTGCGCCGTCCATGATCCTCTAACTCAGAAGCTTCCGCGCCTTATGCAAGGCCTCGATAAACGCATCGACTTCTTCGAGCCGATTATAGCACGCAAAGCTCGCCCGCGCCGTAGCGATAACACCCAAACGTTCCATCAAAGGCTGCGCGCAATGGTGGCCAGCACGCACCGCCACACCCTGGCGATCCAGGATCTGCGCCACGTCGTGCGGATGTGCGCCCTCGACCGAGAACGCGACAATGGCGCCCTTGTCCGACGCCGCGCCGTGCAGCTTCACCCAGTTCAACTCACGCAGCGCGTTCATCGCCTGATCGCGCAATTCCGCTTCGTGAGACTCGATTGCCGCGCGATCCTGGCTCTCAAGCCAATCGATCGCCGCCTTCAGGCCAACAGCTTCGATAATAGGCGGCGTGCCAGCTTCGAACCGATGCGGCGGTTCGTTGTAGGTGACGCGCTCGCGCTCCACGGCATCGATCATCTCGCCGCCGCCCTCGAATGGCGGCATCGCCGCGAGCAGATCGCGCTTGCCGTAGAGAATGCCGATGCCGGTCGGGCCATAAAGCTTGTGCCCGGTGAATGCGTAGAAATCTGCATCGATCGCCTGCACATCGACGTGTCCGTGCACGACGGCCTGGCAGCCATCGAAAAGCACCTTCGCGCCCTTGGCATGCGCCACACGCGCGATCTCGACCGCAGGCGTCTTCGCACCCAGCACGTTCGACATGTGTGTAATGGCGACAAGCTTAGTGCGCGGCCCGATCAGCGCATCCAGCTTGGCCAGATCGATCCCGCCGTCATCATCAATATCGAGCCATTTCAGCACCGCGCCCTTGCGCTCGCGGAGGAAGTGCCACGGCACGATGTTGGAATGATGCTCCATCACCGAAAGCACGATCTCGTCGCCCGGCTTCACGTCGAGTCCAGCCGCCACGATGTTGATCGCCTGCGTGCCGCCCTTGGTGAAAATGATGCTGTCGGTCGTCGGCGCATTGACGAACCGCGCCACCGTCGCCCGCGCCGCCTCGAACGCCTCGGTCGTCTCGTTCGCCAGCGTGTGCAGACCGCGATGCACGTTGGCGTAGGCGCCGCGCATCTGCGCCGCCATCGCTTCGATCACCGCCTCCGGCTTTTGCGCACTGGCGGCATTGTCGAGATAGACAAGCGCCCGCCCATTCACCTCGCGCCCAAGGATCGCAAACTGCGCGCGTACAGTGTCGACATCGAAGGGACGACGGATCAGCGGCGCGTTCACGAGGCTGCCAGCCAGTTGCGGATCAATCCCGTAAGTTCATCGCGACGCTCTTCGGGCAACCCCTCCGGAATCGCCTCCACCAGAAACGCCTCAATCAGCAGCGCCCGCGCCTCCGCCTCGGGAATACCCCGCGAGCGCATGTAGAACATCGCCTGCTCATCCAACCCGCCAGCCGTGTTGCCGTGCGCGCACTGCACGTCATCGGCGTGAATCATCAGCTCAGGCTTTGCGAAGATCTCGGCGCCATCTTCCAGCAAGATGCCGCGATGATGCTGACGCGCATCCGTCTTCTGCGCCGCGCGCTCAACAACGATCTTGCCCTGAAACACCCCGCGCCCACCCTTGCGCGCAACACCCTTGATCAGCTGCCGCGTCACGCCGCGCGGCGCTTTGTGTTCGATGACCGAGGTAAGATCAGCATGCCGTCCCGCGCCGCAGAGATAAGCGCCATTCAGCGTCACCTCCGCACCTTCGCCTTCAACACTGACATGCGTCTCGATCCGCGCGAGACGCCCGCCCAGCGCCAGAACGAACTGCGTGTACTTCGCGCCCGCGCCGAGCCGCGCCCGCGCGACCGATAACGGCAAATCACCGCCCGTCTGGATCACAATACGCGTCAGAGCCGCGCCAGCCTCAAGTGTGAACTCGAACGACCGCGCATCCATGTGTCGGTCATCATCCATGCGCTCAACAAAGAGCCGCGACTCTCCCGAAGGCACGGTCGTGCGCTGCGTCCCCGGCGCCAGACGCTCGATAATGTCGCGTCCTTGCCGCAGCACATGCGGCTGATCACCGACTGCTTGCCGCAGATCAGAGTACTTCCACGCCTCGTTGCGGCGGTTCGGGAGTTCGACGACGTTCAAGCCGCCCTCAAATATTTGTCGTAGCCTTCGCGCTCCAATTCGAGCGCCAGCTCCGGCCCGCCGCTCGCGATGATCCGGCCCTTGGCCAGCACGTGCACGCGATCCGGTTTGATGTAGTCGAGTAGCCGCTGATAATGCGTGATCACCAACAGGCCGCGATCCGGCGCACGCGCCGCATTCACGCTCGCCGCCACGATCTTCAGCGCATCGATATCGAGCCCAGAATCCGTTTCATCAAGAATGGCGAACTTCGGCTCCAGCACCGCAAGCTGCAGCGCCTCGAAGCGCTTCTTCTCGCCGCCCGAGAAACCAACATTCAGCGGCCGCTTCAGCATCTCTTGATCGATCTTCAGCGTCTCCGCCTTGGCGCGCAGCAGCTTCAACAGCTCCGGCGCCGGCATCGGCTCAAACCCATGCGCCTTGCGCTGCGCATTGAGCGCGGCCTTGAGAAACGCGATCGCCGAGAGCCCCGGAATTTCGACCGGATACTGGAACGATAAAAACAAGCCAGCCGCGGCGCGCGCTTCGGGCTCTAGCGCCAGCAGATCGGCCCCGCCGAGCGTGGCCACGCCGCTTGTCACTTCGTAGCCGTCGCGCCCGCTCAGCGCATAAGCTAGCGTCGACTTGCCCGAACCGTTTGGGCCCATGATCGCGTGCGTCTCGCCCGCCGGCACCGACAACGTCAGTCCCTTGATGATCTCAGCGCCGCCGACCGCGACGTGAAGGTCTCTAACGTCAAACACGCTGTTGCTTGTCCTTCTTGTATTCCGCGACGGTCCGCACCGGATCGCCGTTCGCTTTCGCCGTCAGCACGAACCACGCGCCCGCAACGAGCGCCACTCCCGCGAACATCGCCACGCCGATCAGTATCTGATCGTTCATGCCGAAATAAACGAAGAGCCCGCCGCCCACGAACAGAGCGACCGTATAGATCGCCGTCATAGCGAAGCCCTTCCAGTGCACCGGCGAGACGGCCTGACGGCTGTCGCCGAGCGGATAGCGCCGCGCGAACCAGTATTCGCGTTCGCTCATGGGCAGAGCCCTGCCGTCCATTGGCCCGCTTCGCCGCCACGCGCGCACTGCGTGCGGCGATACGCGTTCACCGGAAACCAGCCATCCGCCTCCCGGCGAAACTCGATCCGAACGTGTCCGCCGGAAACGGAATCATCCTGCAAGCCCGTGCGCACGATATCGGCGATCGCATCGTCGCCATTCTCGCGAACACTCAGGCTGACGTTCGAACCTTCAACCACTTCCGGTCCAAGCAGAGGCTCCAACGCCTCCATCACGGCCGGCGCGCCGAATATGCCCACTTCGCTAGGTTCGATCGCCGTGAATGCGCTGTTCGGCGCGCCAAGCAGCGACGCGTCCACCGGCGGTAACTGAGCGCGAGGCGGTTCAACAATCTCGGACGGCCCATCAATCGGGGGCGCGGAGCCTTCGGCTTCCTGTTGCTGCTGCTGATTGCACCCGGCCAGCACGATCACGCAGGCGGCCAACGCATAACGCCACACGCTCATCCGACGCTCCCTTCAAGACTAACTTCGAGCAACTTCTGCGCTTCCACCGCAAACTCCATCGGCAGCTTCTGCAGCACTTCCCGCACGAACCCGTTCACCAGAAGCGCGACCGCCTCTTCCTCAGGAATGCCGCGTGAACGTAGATAGAAGAGCTGATCGTCCGAGAGCTTCGTCGTCGTCGCTTCGTGCTCAAACTGCGCATCCGGCGTCCGCGTTTCGACATACGGCACCGTGTGCGCCGCGCACTGGTCGCCAATGAGCAGCGAGTCGCATTGCGTGAAATTGCGTGCGCCCTTCGCTTTCGCGTGTGCCGAGACCAGCCCGCGATAGGCGTTCGAGGATTTGCCCGCCGAGATACCCTTCGAAACAATCCGCGAGCGCGTGTTCTTGCCCAGATGGATCATCTTGGTGCCGGTGTCGGCCTGTTGGCGGCCATTCGTCACCGCGATTGAGTAGAATTCACCCGAGCTCTCATCGCCGCGCAGAATGCAGCTCGGATACTTCCAGGTGATGGCCGAACCGGTCTCGACCTGCGTCCAGCTGATCTTTGAACGCGCCCCACGGCAGTCGCCGCGCTTGGTGACGAAGTTATAGATGCCGCCCTTGCCCTCTGCATCGCCTGGCCACCAGTTCTGCACCGTCGAGTATTTGATCTCGGCGTCGTCGAGCGCGACGAGTTCAACCACCGCCGCGTGCAACTGGTTTTCGTCCCGCATCGGCGCCGTGCAGCCTTCGAGGTACGAGACGTACGCGCCTTTGTCCGCGATGATCAGCGTCCGCTCGAACTGCCCCGTGCCCTCCGCGTTCATGCGGAAATAGGTCGAAAGCTCCATCGGGCAGCGCACGCCAGGCGGCACGTAAACGAACGAGCCGTCAGAGAAGACCGCACTGTTCAACGTCGCGAAGAAATTATCCGATGTCGGCACCACCGAGCCCAGATACTTCTTCACCAGCTCGCCGTGCTCGCGCAGCGCTTCGCTCATCGAGCAGAAAATCACGCCGGCCTTCGCCAGCTCCGCCTTGAACGTCGTCACCACGCTGACGCTATCGAACACCGCATCGACGGCGACGCGCGGCGCGCCCTCGACACCGAGAAGCACCTCAGCTTCCTTCAGCGGAATGCCAAGCTTCTTATAGGTCTCAAGAATCTCCGGATCGACGTCCTCAAGACTCTTATACTTCGAACCCGCCTTCGGCTCGGCGTAATAGCGAGCGGCCTGGTAATCGATCGGCGGATAGTGGACGAGCGCCCATGTCGGCTCTTCCATCGTCTGCCAGCGCTTGAACGCTTCAAGTCGCCACTCAAGCATCCAGGCCGGCTCGCCCTTCTTGGCCGAGATGTAGCGGACGATGCCTTCATTCAGCCCCGGCGGCGCCAGTTCCTGCTCAAGCTCGGTGATGAAGCCGTGCTTGTACTTTTCCGCCTCAAGCGCACGCGTCGCGGCAACAGTACCTTTGTCAATCGTGTCCTTCACCGCGCTCATGCCGCAGCTCCCTGCGCGCGGCGCGCGGCGATCTTGTTCAGTGCGGTGAGAGCTTCATCGACGTCGGACTCTTTTGACTCATGCCCAAAGCTGACGCGGAGCGCGGCCTTAGCGACGTCAGGCGCAACGCCCATCGCAGCCAGCACACGGCTCGACCGAACTTTGCCCGAGGAGCACGCCGCGCCTGAGCTGATCGCAACGCCTTCAAGGTCCATCGCGATCACGGCGGTCTCCGCCGTCAAACCCGGCAATGCAAAGTTCGACGTGTTAGGAAGGCGAGGCGCGTCAGCTCCGAAAATGACAGCATCCTTCGGAAGGCCGGCTTCGAAACGATCGCGCATCGCGGTAACGCGCACCGCTTCGGCGTCACTATCCTTCAGCGCCCACTCAACGGCGCTGGCAAAACCTACAACGGCCGCGCCGTTCTCCGTGCCCGGCCGGCGGCCACGCTCTTGCCCGCCGCCAAACCGCGTCGTCACGAACGGCGCACCTGGCGCGAGCACGAGCGCGCCAGCCCCTGATGGGCCGCCAAGCTTGTGGCTCGAAACAACGAGATACGTCGCATCGAGATCAGCAATGTTGACCGGAATACGCCCAAACGCCTGCGCGGCATCGACCAAGAGCAAAGCGCCGTACTGCCTGCAGATCGCGGCGATCTTGGCGATCGGTTGAATGACGCCGGTCTCATTGTTCGCGAGTTGCACAGCAACGAGCGCGGGTGTTTCCGCCTGACGGACAACTGACTCCAAAACCTCAAGATCCACGAGTCCGCTACGCAGCAGCGGCGCGCGCAGCATTGAACGGTGCTTTCCATCCTCGAACAGTGCATCGTGCTCGCACTCAGCGATAACGATAGAGGGTCGCAACCTTAGCGGCGGGTCCTCATCATCCTCCAGCTCTTCGTAGAACTCATCCAGCGCAGGCGGCGGTGGGTTCACCTTTCGCCAGTATGCGCTGAACGTATCCAACACTAAGTGCAGCGCCTCAGTCGCGCCCGACGTGAACACCACATTCTCAGCGCTCGCGCCGACCGCGCCCGCAATCCGCTCGCGCGCATCTTCGATCATCGCGCGCATGCGCCGGCCGACGCTGTGCACCGAAGACGCATTTCCGCCCGCCGCCAACGCGCGCGACATCGCCACCGCCGCTTCCGCACGGATCGGCGCGCCTGCGTTGTAGTCGCAATAGACGGGCGTCTTGCTCATCAAACTATTCCGCAGCGACCCGCGCGCTGCCGTCAAAACGTTGCTCAAGCACATCAGCGAGCGAGACCGAGGCGAGGAACACCTGGATGCGATCACCCATCTCCTGCCAAAGCCCGTGCGCGATGCACCGCCCTGTGCGGCCAATGCAGCTCTTCGACGACGCCGCGTCACAGCGCGTCGCCTTGATCGGCTCGTTCACGGCCTCAATGATCTCCGCCACCGTCACCAGCCCAGCCGCCCGCGAGAGCCGATAGCCGCCGCCCGGCCCGCGCACGCCCGAGACCAACCCGGCGCGCCGCATCTTCGCGAACAGCTGTTCAAGGTAGGAGAGCGATATCTCCTGCCTACGCGCCACCTCCTGCAACGGCACGGCCCGTTCGGCGCCGCCGTGCAGCGCCAAATCGGCCATCGCCATGACTGCGTAGCGACCCTTTGACGTTAAACGCATGCGTCTACCCTTCCGCCTCGCACGCCCCCAAATTGATGTGCTAGAAGCCGCCCCCTTCGGGGGTCTGGCTTCCTAAGTGTCCAGCTAAGATACCTGAGTGTTTTGGTCAAGAATAGGCCGCTCCAAAGTTCCGGGGCGGACGGGGTCTAAGAACGAATGCCGGAAGTGATTTTCCCGGGTGCAGCCGGGCGTGTGGAAGGCCGTTACCAGGAACCGCCGAAGGAAGGCGCGCCGATCGCTCTCATCCTCCACGGCCACCCGCGCGCGGGTGGCTCGATGCAGGATCGCGTGACGGTCCAGCTCTACAAGCTGTTCGCGGAAAAGGGCTTCGGCGTCCTGCGCTTCAACTTCCGCGGCATCGGACGCAGCCAAGGCGTGTTCGACAACGGCATGGGCGAGCTTTCTGACGCCGCTTCCGCGCTCGACTATTTGCAGAGCATGAACCCCAACGCCGAGCAGTGCTGGGTCGGCGGCTATTCGTTTGGCGCCTGGATCGGCCTTCAGCTTCTAATGCGCCGTCCGGAGATCGATGGCTTCATCGCCGTGGCGCCGCCGGCGAACCACTATGACCTCTCGTTCCTCGCGCCATGCCCGGCTTCTGGCGTGATCATCTACGGCACGCGCGACAGCGTCACGACGGCACAAGACATGGAGCGCGTAATCGGCCGCATCCGCACACAAAAGAACATCAAGGTCGATGGCGCGCCGATCGAAGGCGCCGATCACTTCTTCCGTGGCCGCGATCCCGGCGAGGATCACCTCGCTGAAGTCGATGTGCATGCGCGCACGTATC